>CAYYIQ010000010.1:0-27577 GCA_964472005.1 uncultured Bdellovibrionales bacterium
GAGCGATATCAATCTCGTTGTCGCAGCAAAGAAAGATGCGCTTGTGATGGTTGAAGGTGGCGCAGATGCAGTATCAGAGGAAATCGTATTAGAAGCATTGTATTTCGCACACGAAGAAATTAAGAAGTTAATTGCTTTGCAAGAAGATCTACGAGCTCAAAGTGGAAAGCCAAAGATCGAATTTGTACCTGAAGAAGTCGACACAGAGTTCTTAGCTAAAATAAAAACTTTATCTGAAGCTAAACTCACAGAAGCTCTAAAGATCCGTGCTAAGGGCGAACGTAAAGAAGCTTTGAGTGCTGTAACCAAGGAAGTGATCGCAGCATTAGAAGAACAATATCCAGAGCATGAAGGTAAAATTAAGTCTGAGTTAGACGATTTGGCTCGAACAATTGCTAGAAAACAAATTGTTCACGAACAGACTCGAATTGATGGAAGAAAGCCTAATCAAGTAAGACCAATCTTTTGTGAAACAAAGGTTCTTCCAAGAGCTCATGGTAGTGCAATATTCACTCGTGGTGAGACTCAGGTTATGTCAGTTGCGACTTTGGGTACGTCCATGGATACTCAACGGATTGAAAGCTTGATGAACAAGCCTGAAAAGTCTTTTTTACTTCATTATAACTTCGCTCCATTTAGTGTGGGTGAAGCTCGTATGCAAAGAGGAACAAGTCGAAGAGAAGTTGGTCACGGCGCATTAGCTGAGAGAGCGGTTTCAAAAATCTTACCAGATGCGGCGGATTTTCCTTACACCATTAGAATAGTTGCTGAAACATTCGAATCAAATGGTTCAAGCTCAATGGCAACTGTTTGTTCTTCAAGTATGGCTTTGATGAGCGCAGGAGTTCCAACCAAGGCACCGGTAGCCGGAGTCGCGATGGGGCTAATTAACGAAGATAATAAATTTGAAGTGATTACTGACATCCTTGGAGATGAGGATCATTTCGGAGATATGGACTTTAAAGTTTGTGGAACTGCAGAAGGATTGACTGCGTTACAAATGGATATCAAATGTGACGGATTGACTAAAGAAGTGATGGAGAAGGCTTTAAGTCAAGCGAAAGCTGGTCGATTACATATTCTTGGGGAGATGGCTAAGTATATTAGTAATCCCGAAGCGGAAATGAGTGACCACGCACCTCGAATAACTACGATTAAGATTAAACCAGAGAAGATCAGAGAAATCATCGGGCCTGGCGGTAAGGTCATTCAAGGTATCACTGCCGAAACTGGTGTTAAAATTGATATCGAAGATGACGGAACAATCAAGATTGCTAGTTCAAATAACGAAGGTACTGCTAGAGCTTTAGAAATGATTAATGCAATCGTTGAAGAAGCTGAGATTGATAAAGTTTATGATGGGGTTGTAAAACGAATTGCAGAATTTGGTGCATTTGTTGAAATACTTCCTGGCATGGACGGTCTAGTTCACGTTTCTCAATTAGATGTTAACCACGTTAAGGACGTTAGAGACATCGTTAAAGAGGGTGATAAGCTTAGAGTTAAAGTTATAGACATTGATCGTCAAGGTAGAATTCGTTTGAGTCGAAAGGAAGTGATCGAGGACGAAGAAGATGCAAAGAAGGGAGAATCTGACTAATGTCAAATTTGCAATTTTTTCTAAACGAAAAAGCAAAAGTTGCTGGTGTTAGTTTGGGCGTTCCACGATTGGGAGATGCAGGATTCGATCTCCCAACCGTCGAAGACATTAATATCCCTGCAAAAAGCTCGCTATTAATTTCAACTGGAATTCATTTAGCTATTCCTGTTGGCTGGGTTGGGTTACTAAGAGATAGAAGTAGCGTTGGTGTCAAGGGCGGAGCGGTTACAGCAGGAGTGATAGATGCTGGGTATCGTGGCGAAGTTAAAGTCTTTATGCATAATCTTTCTGACAAAGATTTATCTTTCAAGAAAGGCGATAGAATTGCACAGTGCCTAGTACTTCCTCACCTCAGCGGTGAAGGTGTTGAAGAAGTTCAAGATGTTGAAATGCTTGGAACAACGGAAAGAGCTTCCGGTGGATTTGGGTCTACTGGTCAATAAATCTACAACTTGGTCTAGAATGATTCAAAAAGGGCGGTTGCGTTTGTAACCGCCCTTTTTTATGTCTGGGCTCCAAAAAAGGGTAGAATTACATCAAGAAATTTACTGGCAATTTTTTCGTACCCTTCGTTGTTAGGATGGAATCCATCGTTACTTATTAGGTAGTCTTCAACAGGTTCATTTTCTAAATCTACTATCGGTACACCAAAGTCGTTTGCAATGGATCGTATCTCGTTATTATAAGCCTGTACTTTGGCGGTGCTAACGTCGGTATCTGGTTTCTCCTGGAATCTTGGCAACATCGAAACATCGGGTAGTGTTGCGATTACTACAAAGGCCTTGGTGTCATTGGCAATACCTTGAACTACGCTACGAACTCTGTTGCCAAAATCTTCAACTGAAACCCCATCATTGATATCGTTTCCACCCATAAATATTGTTACTAAATCAGGATTAGCGTTTTTGGCGAGTGGTAATTCCACGTCTTCTATTATGTCAGCAGTGGCTCCAGGAATGCCAAGGTTCACCAAATTAACTTCCTTGTCTATGGAAGCTTCAAGACCATCCTCGATAAGAAATACGTACCCCTTAGTTAACGGGTTCGCTCCTACTCCAGTCGCATCGCTGGCTCCGATTGCGACGTATCTAATCTCATTAGAGCTTTTGCCTCCACAAGCTGAAAACAGAAACGATAATAAAATGACGAATAGATAATTTAAGAACTTAAGTTTCATATATTTAAACCTAACTCATTGTGGAACAGTTGATAATTTAGAGCATGATGATGATTTGATTTTATATGAAATTCAGACCACTTTTAGTCTTCTATCGTATGCAACTGGAACTGTATTATGATATTTATCATGGATTAAACATATATTGAGATTTGAATCGTTCTGTAACTTTAGTTCAGAAATTTGTAAGAAATAACATTAGAATTAAGTCTTTTATTATTTGGGCTTTGAGGCAACTGTTCTCAGTAAATAATTGTCCCGAACGAAACAATGGTGGAAAAAATGGCTAGCCGAGAAATTACGAGATTTTCTAAGGATATCTCAATATATATATTGTATGTGATGTTAATATTATTGATGGGTTGCAGTGACGAATCAAAAAATATTACCACCATAAATGATGTGAAGGTCTCTAGTTCGGTTGAAAAGAAAATTTTGGCTTGGGATGTATATCAGGGGCGATTTAAGTCTCCTAATATTTCAAGTGTTCTTCCTCGTGTTAGTGGGCTAATTGTAAAAGCTCCTTTTACCGAAGGGTCGCTTGTGGAAAAGGATAGTGTTTTATTTGAAATTGATGAAAGACCTTTTTTATCAGACTTCTTAAGTCGGGAAGCGAACTACGAAAAGTCCCGTGCTATTTTTAATCAAAAACAAACTAAATTTAACCGATTTAAAAAATTAAAAGATTCCAATGCTATTTCTGCGGATGAATTTGAAAGTGTCGAAGCGGAATATAAAGAAGCTAAAGCAGATCTTGAAATTTCTAAATCTGAAAAAGCCATATCTAAGTTAGAGTTGGAATGGACAAAGGTCAAAGCTCCAATATCTGGTAAAGTTGGCAAAAAGTTAGTGACAGTTGGAAATTTAGTTAACGATATAGCCAATTCATCGGCGATATTGACAACGATTACGTCAATAGATCCGATGTATGTTTCGCTTGATATTCCTGAAAGAAAGTTTCTTGCTTTAAGAAAGAACGACAATGCTAAAATCCCATGTGAAGCCCGGTTAGAAAATCAAACGAAGTTTACAATTAACGGTGAAATCAACTTTATCGATAATCATGTTAACCGAGAAACGGGAACCATTGAAATGAGATGCAGTTTTCCAAATCCTAGCGGTATATTGATTGAAGGTCTTTATGCGGAGGTGCGCATTCTAACAGATGAGCCCTATGATTCTATTTTAATAAACGACTCGAGTATTCTGACTGATCAAGATAGTCGTTATGTTCTTTATGTAAATAAGGCAAACATAATTGAAAGGGCGGACGTGAAGTTAGGAATCGTTTTTAATAATATCAGATCAATTACGTCTGGACTGAAGCCGGATCTGAGGATTATTACCGAGGGACTTCAGAAGTCAAAAGTTGGTCTAGAGGTAAATGTAGTAGAAAATATTCCATTAGACTTATCCAAATCTTCCGATTTTCTAGCAGAATAACTATCTTTAAAAGGCTTAATGAAAGCAGTTTTCTTTTTTATCGACCGCCCTGTATTTTCTGCCGTGTTATCAATTGTCACATTGATTGCTGGTGGAATATGCATTTTTTCACTTCCAATTTCGCAATACCCAGCAATAGCTCCCCCTACGGTCGTTATTACAGCTTCTTACCCTGGTGCGAATGCTGGAGTTGTTTCTGATACAGTCGCAGTTCCAATCGAGGAGCAGGTCAATGGCGTAGAAAACATGTTGTACATGTCTAGCCAATGTACAAACGACGGTTCGATGAAACTGACGGTGACGTTTAACGTCGGCACTGACTTAGATGTTGCTCAAGTCCAAGTTCAAAATAGGGTTGCAATTGCACAACCTTTATTGCCACAGGAAGTGCAACAGCGAGGAGTCACGGTAAAGAAGTCTTCACCCGATATTACAATGGTGGTGACTCTTTTTTCTCCTGATAGTTCTAAAGATGTTTTGTACATAAGTAACTATGCGACCTTGCAATTGAGGGACAAGCTTTCACGAGTTCGTGGGGTAGGGGACATTACAATATTTGGTGCAAGAGACTATGCAATGAGGCTTTGGCTTGATCCTGATAAACTCGCAGCAAGAAAAATTACTACAGCAGATGTTATAAATGCCGTCAAAGATCAAAATGTTCAAGTTGCTGCTGGAAGTATTGGGTCACCGCCAGTCGCTGATAAAGCTGGTAGCTTCGAGTATGTATTAACGGCGGACGGACGACTTAGTTCCCCAGCTGAGTTTGAAAAAATTATAGTGAAAGTAAGTGAAACTGGAAGTGTAACATATCTAAGAGATTTGGGACGAATCGAATTGGGGGCTGCTGATTATGTAAGAAGTAATACCCTTGATGGTAAGCCAGCAATTGGAATTGGAATTTTTCAGCTTCCTGGAACAAATTCAATTACCACAGCAAATTCAATTTACGAAAAAATGGAGGAATTGAAAGCTGAGTTTCCCCCAGGTCTTGATTACAGTATTCCATATGATACGACCCTGTTTGTACGAGATAGCCTAAAGGATGTTGTAAAAACCCTTTTAGAAGGTGTCGTGCTAGTCGTATTAGTAGTCTTGTTGTTCTTGCAGAGTTGGAGAGCAGCTCTTGTACCTTTATTAGCTATTCCTGTTTCGTTGATAGGTACTTTTTCGGCAATGTGGATTGCCGGATTTTCAATGAACAATCTTTCTCTCTTTGGTCTAGTGCTTGCCATAGGGATCGTCGTGGATGACGCGATCATCGTTGTTGAAAACGTAGAGAGATGGATCGCCAAAGGTCTTTCACCAAAAGAAGCATCTTATAAAGCTATGGAAGAGGTGACACCTGCTGTCATCGCCATTGCATTCGGCCTTTCTGCTGTATTTATTCCCGTCGCATTTATTAGTGGAATCACCGGGCAGTTTTATCGTCAATTTGCTTTGACGATTTCTTTTTCAACCCTTTTATCGGCGTTTAATTCATTGACTCTAAGTCCTGCCTTGGCTGCCTTGGTATTGAAGCCACATGACGCTAAAAAAGATAGACTTACCTTAATTATTGATAAATTATTTGGTAAAGTGTTCCTTAATTTTAATAGATTCTTCGACTGGAGTAGTGAAAAATATCAGATTGGCTTGAGGAAAGTCGTTCGATTTAGTTCTTATGCAATTGGTCTATATGTACTGTTGATTGGATTTACTGTTTTGGGTTTTAAGAGTGTACCTACAGGTTTTATACCTCTGCAAGATCAGGGATATTTCTTTATGAATCTTCAATTACCAGATTCATCTTCAATCGAAAGAACAAAAGAAGTTGTCTTAAAACTTTCAAAGATCGCCGAAAAAGTTCCAGGAGTTAAAGCTGTTTTTGCTGTATCTGGAATATCTGCAGCAAATTTTGCAACATCATCATCTGCTGGCTTTGCTTTTATTACGTTGAAGCCATTTTCAGAAAGATCAAGTGATCCAGATCTTTCGTTGAGTAGTATCTCAAAAAAACTATCCAACGAATTCTCGAAGATTAAAGAGGGATATGCGATTGTAATTCCACCACCACCAGTCCGTGGAATCGGAAGTGCTGGAGGTTTTAAGATCCAAATCCAAGATAAGAGCGGTTTAGGTTCACCGCAAGAATTACAAAAAGTTATCGACGATGTCATGGGAGAAGCAAGAAAAAGTCCTGAGATCACGGGTATCTTTTCCAGCTACCGGGCGAGTTTGCCTCAATATCATCTGGATATTAATCGTGAAAAAGCTAAGCTAATGGGGGTAGATGTTAGCGATATCTTTCAAACTCTACAGGTCTATCTAGGCGGTTTCTATGTGAATGATTTCAACTATCTTGGGCGTGTCTGGAAGGTAATGATCCAGGCCGATGCACCATTTCGGAATGATATTAAAGACGTGTCTAATTTGAAAACGAGGAATAATCAAGGTGAAATGGTTCCGCTTGGAGCCCTCATCGAAGTTAACGAAACATCTGGTCCTGATCGAATTCAACGTTATAATTTATTTAGGTCTGCCGAGATAAGTGGTAGTACCGTTGAAGGATATAGCACAGGTGAAAGTATTTCGGTGATGGAGTCTATTGTAAAAAGTATTTTACCAAGTGGTTATGGTTTTGAGTGGACAGAGCTCGCGTTACAGGAAAAGTTAGCTGGGAACACGGCATTGTTTATTTTTCCACTTTGTATTTTGTTTGTCTGGTTAACCCATTCTGCCGAGTATGAAAGTTTTTGGTTGTCGACCGCAATCATACTCATAGTTCCAATGTGTCTTCTTTGTGGAATCTTTGCAGTTTGGATTTCTGGAATGGATAATAATATTTTTACCCAAATCGGTTTTATTGTACTAGCAGGTATGAGCGTTAAAAACGCTGTTCTAATTGTTGAATTCGCCAAACAGCAGCAAGAGCACAATCCTGATATGACGCCCGCTGCAGCCGCAATTGAAGCTTCTAAGTTACGGTTAAGGCCCATATTAATGACCAGTTTCGCATTTATCTTTGGTGTCCTTCCGCTCATACTAGCAAAGGGAGCAGGTGCTGAGATGCGGCACGCGCTTGGAACAGTGGTTTTTTGGGGAATGATTGGGGTTACGATATTTGGACTTTTTTTCACTCCGGTTTTTTATAAAGTGATCAAAAAAATATCAGGATAAAATTTCGACTATCTGTATCTTGCATTTGTGGTGCAGGGATACAGATAGTTGGATATTGATTAATTTAGTGTCTATACTGTAGTTAGTTTTTTAAGTCTTTCTACCAATAAGCCTAAAAACAAACCAACGTCGGTGACGATCCCTACGGACTCTACTGATCCGCGATCACTTAGTTTCGTGACTACAGCTGGATTGATGTCTACGCAAACCATTCTAACTCCGCTTGGTGTCATGTTTCCAACTCCAATGGAATGTAGCATAGAAGAAAGTAGTAGGATTATTTCAGCTCCTTGTATCAATTCAGCGTATTTTGTTTGCGCTTCAACAAGATCCATAAGTGTATCAGGTAGAGGGCCGTCGTCTCTTATTGATCCGGCTAGGCAGAATGGAATATTGTTTTTAATTACTTCGTACATTAACCCAGATTGTAAGAACCCGGCATCAACAGCCTGTTTAATGCCACCAAACTTTCTGATTAAATTGATTACCTTTAAATGGTTCTTATGTCCGCCCTGAACCGGAATACCACGGGTGAGATCAACTCCTAGCGACGTGCCTAGAATCGAGTGTTCTATGTCATGGACCGCTATTGCGTTTCCTCCAAGTAGACAAGATACGTAACCTTCTCTAATTAACCAGCTAAGGTGGAGATTACCGCCTGTGTGCACTACGACTGGTCCGGCACTTACAACTACCTTACCTCCTCGATCTCTAACCTGTCTCAAATCCCAAGCTACTTGATCAACGACTAGCTCAACTTTACGTTCACTTGAAACGGAGGCACCCATAAAGGTAAACTCTTGGGCTTGGCGAGTTTCACGAGTTTTCGCTTTATGCAAAGTTCTTACACCTTGAATGCCAACAACTACCTGTTGATCCTTTTTGAGATCTCTAATTAGGGTACATCTTGCAGTTCGATTTTGATTTTTATCAATGTTGATAGCAATTGTTCCATCCATCCTTTGATTTTCTAATCTCAGCCATTCACCATCTAATCGTACTTCAGTAGGGTAGATTGTTGTAACGTAGAAATCATCGGGTGCAACACCATCTTTTTCTACTAATATGGTTTTTGCATTTAGTTGTTCATTCGAAGGTAACGTTGCTCCTAGTTCCACAAGTTGTGAAAGAATTCTATCTAAAATGTCTTTGGAGGGAGCGAGTATTCTTACTTCCGCCTTAGAAGTACTTTGACGCTTTTCACCTAGTTTAAATGAAACAACCTGAAAACTACCACCAGAGTTAATGATACTATCTAATGCGGTTCCCATTATTCCTGCATCGATGAGATGGCCTTCGAGGAATACATTTTGGGATTCCACTGGACCAGATTTATTCTCCGAAGTTTGAACGTTCTCATTTATTTTAAGAGTTAAGCATTTTGCAGCGCCGCCAGCTTTCAAGAATTCACTTAGGTCTGTTTGAATAATTTCAAAACCTTTTTTAGTGAGTTTATCTCGAAGACCTAACGAGCAGTTGTTTAAAATAACAATCTTACCGATATTGACTGCATTGCAAGCGAAGTTGGTGGCATCATCTTCCTCAATCGCGATGAGCTTTTCATTTGGTATTGTTAATTTAATCAGGCGATTACTATATTCATCGAAGGCTTTAGGAAAATAAAGGAGATAACCGTCTTCTAAAGGGCAGAAGCAGGTATCGAGATGGTAAAATCTTGGATCAATGAGACGTAGTGAGATAACCTTAGAGGGTACCATCTCATTGAGATAAGAGTGTGCGTCAAGTTCTGTCCTAAATCCATAACCAGCCCATAGAATATTTTGAGATCTATCAAAAAGTGCGTCACCAGCACCTTCAAAAGGGATTTCTTCCGGTAAATACAAGATTTCAAAATTCAAATTTTTGAAAAACTTTTCAAAAATTGCTTCTTCTCCTTTTCTTTCATCAAAGTAAAACCGTGAGAGAATAAATTTATTATCAAACGTAAGTCCGGCATTCGCAGTGAAGACTAGGTCAGGTAGATTTTCTGCAGGTTCAAGAAGTGACACTTCGGCTAACTGAGAAATGATTTTATAAAGATTTTCCCATTGATTTTTAGCAGCTTCTTTCTTAGATTTTGATAGGTTTCCTTCCATCCATGGATTTATGACGTAACTTACGTCGTAATGGCTAGGATTACACATTAAAATTTTGTCTTTCATGAAAACTTCTTGGTTATTTAAGATGTTATTGTTTTTTTAATTAATAGCTAAGTTGCATTATCTTATTATAACACCATTTTTATTTTATTTTGCGATTTTAGGAAATATTAAAAAGATATAAGTTGTTAGCCTACAAATAAGGCGCAATCGCAGAATTCTCAGCGTATTAGCTGTGTTTTAAGGGATAAAATCGAAAAGTGCGATATTAAGCTTCACTTAACAATAGCATTTTTTGATTTTAACTATTTTAAGTCAAGTTTGAAAGCTTTAGATGAGCGATTAAAGTCGTATTTATTTTTCCAACTTGCGGGCAATGATTCACGGTCGACTTCAACAAAATTGAGCGAACGTAAAAATTCCCACATGCCTTCCGAAACACTAAGAGAAAAAATATACTTTTTATCCATTTCTTTTGCTTTTTCAATGAATGAAAGCGCTAATGATTTTGCGTGGCCTCTACGTCTAAATCTTGGTAAGCAAAAGAATTTTGCTAATTCTGCAGTATCTTCATAATGGTACATTCTAGCACCTGCTACGATCGCTTCATTGATTGTATAGAGAAGGAAATTATTTATTTCGTTTTTAATCTCTGCTTCATTAATAGGTAAGATGATACCTCTTTCAACATAGGGCTTCATTAACCTAGAAATCGAAAATATATCTTTTGGTTCTCCCCAGCGGATTAAATTTGGATATTCATCAGTAACAAGAGTACCTCGACCTTGGTGGGTAAAAATTTCCTGAAAAATTGCACCTGGCGCATCGTCAATTAAAACTACTTCAAGGCGAGGTGACGGAGTTTTTTCAATTATTGTATTCAGTAAGACTGGATCAGGAGTAATCTGATCATCACCTGCTACGGCATCTTTAAGGCCATCAAATGATAGATGGTAGTAGGTTTTACCTTTTATCGTACAGCCACCACTTTTATTTACAAAGAAAAACTTTCTAGAATTACAAAGGCCAGCAATTTCTAGTGATTCAGTGAGTACATCTGTAATTTCAATTTTACGGTCTAAGCTGTTTAAACCTACGACAACGATGTCATGAGACACATATTCAGAACGTATTGTTTTCAATTTTTCTCTGGAAAATGTTTCGTCAACGTTTTGTCGAATGTATTCGATTAGCAAACCATCCCGCCTCGCTTCTATAACTTTTGAGAAAGTTTCATCGTTATGGGCGACTACTACTAAGATAAATATCTGTGAACTTTGAATGACCTGGAGGTCTGTCAAAATTTTTTGGAGGGAAGAGTTATCTTCAAGTGCGACAACGAAGAGTTGATCCCTGAAATTAAACGAGTAACGAAATAATTCAAACGCGTCGAGCATTTGCTCTTCCATGTTAATTTCGGACTCTTTCTTTATTGGATTGTGTTGTATGGGTTTGGACAAAGTTTTTCAGTTGTTGAGGGTTTTAAATCTGTTTGTGAAATTCAATGTAGTTTTAATTAGTTTAATCTTCAGCTTAAAATGCATTTAGTATAACTATACTTTTGGTTTAATAATTCCAAGATCAATAAAGTTCGGAAATAATACCTTTTTCACTTGGGGAACTTTTAGCAAAGGACTATTAAAAACGAAAGGATTCATTACTAAATCTTGCTATTATTAGTTGTGTAAATAAATGCATAGGAAATTTTGAGAGGTTTTCATAGTCACATATCTCACTTAAAAAGCATAAAATATAAACCTAATTTATGATTTTGGGCTTTCCTTTTTCTTTGAGAAATCTTCTTCAAAAGGTTGTATAATGACTATCCCATCACCTTGAAATTTTAACTGTACGGTTTCTCCACTGGAGCGACCGATTAATGTTTGAAAATTGATGTCGGTTCTTAGAGACGGGATAACTCCACTGGACCATGCGACTGTGGCATTTGCGTCTGTAACGAGTGGACTGTCGGGAGTAACTCTCATCACAAATGGCTCAAATCTAGAACTAAAAGCCAAATTGCCCGTTCCATGAAATCTGAGGTGAAAGAGTCCACCAGCTATTGCTGTTCCCAGATTAAATAGGGGTTGTATTTCCCATTTAACAGAGGATTCAAATGCAAGCACATGCTCTGATTGGATATAGAGAGGAATGCCTTTGAGTTTTACTAACGAGATCTTTTTTCCCTGATCTGCTAGAAAAACTTTGCCGTAACCTTCCGCTAAGGTCAAAGCGGTAGTTTCTCCTGTTAAGCCTCTTTTTAACATTTTTGCTACGCCATGCTCGGTGATCCCTTCACGTCTAAAGTTTATATCTCCGCGATATGCAACCATTGAGCCCGTTCGTGTCCAAAGACTACCTTCAACAGTAGCTTCTACCATCCTTTCAGATGCTTTATGGAAAACCTTTTTATTTTGGCTTTCATTGTAGACATCGATGTCAAAAAGGTGTGACAAATTTTCACCAGTCTGACTTATCTCAATTGGTCTTGCCTCTGCGACCGTCGGAGTCGATGCGTCTAGTGATGTTTTAACCGAGGTAGGTTCGATTGCTTCCATCTCAGCAGAAGACTTTTTAGGGAGAGCTTCCTTTTTTGCAATCTCAGTATCTCTTCCGATCGCATCTTTTTTAAGGCTTTTTAGTTCTTGGTTTTTAAAGTCGCGAATTAACTTTTCTTCTGGGGAAATATCTTGTGAAATTTCAGTGATGGAGCTAACAATTTTAATTTTTGATGATTGGATTGCGTTGAATAATTCAGATAATTTCTTACTTTCAATTTCATCAATTATCCCATCACGATGAACTAAATTGATTATGCGATCATGATCTTTCTCGAGCAAGTAGCCACTCTCGAAGGCTTGATCAATAAGGTTAAAAGCTTGGTTACTCATAGGTCATACAAATGGCTAGGTATTAAAAGATCATTCGACAGAACTGTTATGCTAGATTTCGGAAGTTTTGTTACTTCTCCTCCAAATAAGGTGTTTATTGTCGGAAATTTACTTAAACTATTGTAAAAGCTATCTACTTTTGCAGATTATGGGGGCAGTGAGTTGGTGTCATTCTTGTGGTAGAAAAATTAGAGGAAGGTGAAGATTTTAAAGGGAAGGGTTTGCAGGAATGCAAACAATGATGATGTCTAACTTAATACGAATTTCGTGAAATGAAGTTCGTATTAAGTCGATTGATAGCGAAAAATTAAGCCGCTTTTTTGGGACTGTTATTTGCCAAAGATTGTTCGATAACTTCAAGAGTGCCGAAACCAGCGTCTGTAAGTTTCCATTTTGAACTAGTAAAGTCGCCTTCTGGGTCAGGCGAAACAAGACCTTTGCCTTCTAATGTGTAGAGAGCTCTTAAAATTTCGTCTTGGTCCCTAACTTGGGTAAATTGAGCTAGCTCACTTAAGTCAGTCAAATTCGTGTTCATCGCCTTCAATTTTTTTTCAGCAAGACATCTGATTACGCCGACTTCAAGCTTTGAAAAATGAAGCTTTCCCGATTTAAACATTTCAAATCCCATATACGATCCACCTTGGTTGTAATTAGTTCTTAAGTTGTTGGAAATTTTTGCAAAAGTGTAACATATCTTACTTAATTAATCAAGATGGACGGGTCAGCCGGTAAGTTCCTTTTCTACAAGTTTTGTAAATTCCTTTTCAAGATCACGATATTGGCCTTGTAAATTTATGAATCGATTAGATCCTTGAGAATAGATTTGAATGAGGTTTTTTAAATGAGCTCTAGAGTTTTCGAGAGCGTTTTGAATTTTCGTGATTCCAGCTTCAGCCTCAGGGTTTAGATTTAATTCGGAGGATAAAACCTCTAGTTGGCTTAAACTTTTTGTCAGTTCCTCTTCCAAAGTTTTGTGTTCAGACTCAAGCCTATCCTTCGCTTCTTTTAACTCATCTGCCAAAATAGCAGCAGCTTCTTTCGATCTTTTTAGGTCATTGTGTGATGATTCAGCCTTATCGACATCTTTTTGTTTGGCACTGAGAGATTTTTCTAGCGTCGAAAGTTTACCTTTCACTTCATTCAATTTGCTATCAAATTCTGCTTTGGTCTGTTCAATCTCCTCTAAGGCATCGGCTGAAAGTAGTGGACTGAAAGAAGCTACTGCTTCATCAACTGCTCCGGTGATTTCAACAATTTTTTCTTGAAGATCTTCACCTTGCTCCGCTGCACCACTAGAATTTTGTTTAGATAAACGTTTAACGCCAAAGTTGAGGATGGCGAATAAAATACCACTGCAAATAATCGCAGAGATTACGCTATAGGCGATTGTTTCAACCAATTTTTTATCCTTCGCGATTTAAAACTATAATTTATACTTTTAGAATTGTTGTTAGCTTATTTGGATGTTTATTTATAATGATAGGTATCAAGATGTTTAAATAAATTGATAGACAAGATTTAATTACATCCTCAAGTTAAGTTATCCTAACAGCCCGTCTGGCAGCTAACAAGCTGGAAAATTAGAATCAGTGGGTAGAAAGTGCTTAGAGTTTCTTTTGTAATTATCAGTGAAAACGTGTGTTTTTAGTCTCCGAAACCGGTCAATGACGATAGATTGCCTCTATTAAATGCCTTAGTACTATTTTTTATGGTTAGTACTAAGGCGAAGAACTCTGATGTCTATGCGCTATAATTTTCTTAGTGAGAACTTACTCTTATGACATCACTCGCTTTCGACGAGTTTTTTGCACCTTTGTTCTCAACCATCTATGAGACTGTGATACGTTCTTAGGGATATTCAGGTTCTCAACTCGCTTTATTACGGCGGATGGGTCCAATCTCAGATGTGAACAAATTGATTTGAAGCTAAATGGGTCTTCAAGATTTCCTTCGCTGAAAAGCCAGGATTTGGCCTTCTCATGGAGTTCTCCTTCTCGGCCACAGTAATCTAAGACCGCGCGATCCAATATGGCGATTAATAGCTCCAATTCGGGCGTATCGTAGCCACCTTGGGAAGTTTCTTTAGTCGAAATAACGTCAGTAAAACAGTACATAATATCTATCAATAAGTTAAGTATTAAATCCTCCTTAATATTGACGATAAAGGACCAGCTTTATTTCATAAAAACTTAATAAATATAAAATATTTGCTAATAAATAGTGAAGACAAACTTTTGGGAGTTATCAAAGTCGTAAATGTCTTTAATTTTAAAGGCGAATGTTAAATAGAAGTTGGCTCGGTTTTTAATTTTTGAACGAGAAGGCGAGATGATAATTTTGGCGGTTGAACAAGTAAATCTGTAGTCTGTAACAAATTGATTAACGCTATCGATCGTTCTTACTCCTTTTAATTGGCCAGAGTATTCCGAGTTTTTTAAGGTAATGTTTTCAGTGACGGTAGAGTGCACTTCGCTTGAAACTCCACCTACGTCAGTTAAGTGTCGAAAATTTACAAGTTCAGATTCACAGTTGAAAGAGTGTGAGAAGTGTAGGTGAATTGTTTCCTCAAGCAAGGCGGAGTTTAAATTTGCTTTTTCGTCAATCCAGAGGTCCAGTTCAAAACCAGTTGTCGAGTAATTGCCAGCAGGCGTTAGTCCAGATCTAAGATAGAATATCTTATTGATAGGTAAAATGGTTTTTGAATCGCCGTATTCGTATTCTTCAATAAATTTTATTCCGTAGAGATCTGGACTCTTTCTCATTATCGTCGGGATATTCGAACTGATGCTGGAAATTTTACATTTATCTGGGTTCTCTTCTCCAGTGAAGAAAAGAGAACTTCTGAATCCGGAAATTGATTCTTTTTTTGGAAAATACTCAACATTTTTAAGTACGCCATTTAAGGTGTCGTCGAAAACGAATGAAAGAAAGGGATTAGAAATATCAAATCCGTTGATATCGGTTATGTCTTTTGGTGGGTTAATCCACCCAAGAACTGGATCGACATTGATATGCTGCGCGTAATTGAATTCAACTTCTGCAAAGAGAAGCAACCGATATTTTTCATAGAAAAAGGTCGTTGGATATTCAAAGCCATCTTCTTCGTCAGTTTGAACATTTGTAAAGAATGGATTGAATTTGGCCGCAATCTCAAGATAAAATTCAGAACTTTCTAATCGTTGCAAAGTTTTACCTGAGACAGCTGTCTCTGATTTTAATAATCCTAATTTTTTCTCGATTTGCTCCGATTTAGTCTTTAATAAATCATTGTGTTTTGTTGAAAGTTGGACTGCAGAAAGTGGTCGTAGTTTGTCGACAGAAGTTGAGTTGCCAAAGTTGCAGTTGTCTAAACGATCAAGGAAGGTATTTAGTTCTTTGTCGTTAGAAATGAAAACAAGATGAAAAGCTGAATGTTCTTCGTCGACATGAGCTGGTGAGAATTTTATTACGTTGTCGAGGTCAGTTTCTAATTTACTTACGAAATCTAATTTGACCCCATTTGTTTCGACAAAAAAGAGACAGTCGTCCTTGTTTGAAAATGATTCCAGAAGGTTTTTTAAATGCAGTAGAACAGTTTTTTCATCCCATTTTAATAATAAAGAGGGAAAGAAATTTACGTAGATGTTACGTTTTAAGTTTGACAATGTTCATTACAACTAATTCAGTGAATATTTAAAACGCTCTAGTTTAGGCAAGTGCAATTATATCCTTGCCTAAACTATTGAACAGTAACTTTTTTATACTAGCGGGTCTGGTGCTGGGACTTTCATCTCAGTGGATAAAAAGAAAAGAACTCTTGCAAAATACAATTTTGCTGAATCCATATCCATGCTTGAATATCCAGTACTCTTCATAGCTCTCAACTGACCGTTAAGTTCGTTAAATGGTGGTCTATTACCATAAGAAAGTTTTCCCTCCATTTGCATAAAGTCTTTTTCAAGATTTATTGCGATTGATGGCAAAGTTTCAGTGTTTAGATTTTCTAAGTCAGTAGAAAGTCTTTCAGCTGTTGTCGTAATATTAGGCCGTTTATTGTGATATTCCTTTTTTATTTCAACGACTCTATCTTGAGCCCGTTGTAGCAATTCACTTGCTGAAGGTGGCTGGCCCCGAGTCCACCAATATTCATTACAGGCGGAAAGGCTGGAAATCGAAATAACAAGGATGAAAAGATTGAAAACTTTATTTAAGTTAGGCATTTTCTGTGTCAGCATAGCTTTAATATTAAATGTATATTTTGTTGATAAGTTGGATAGTTAATAGTTTAAATTTCAAAAAATGGAAATTTAAACTCATGAGCAGTATATACTGCTAATATTATTATGATATTACTTCTCATTTAGTAAATGAGAAAGTGAAAATATAAATTATACTTGAGGTAGTAAATGATTTCAGATTCAGTTTTGCAAATTTTAGTTTGCCCTCAGACTAAGCAGCCATTAACGAGAACGGATAAAAGCCTGATTGAAACAGTCGGGAATATGGTGAATAAAGGTTTGCTACAGACGATTGGTGGTCGAACGGTGGCAGATAAGCCGATAGAACTGTTACTTAGGCAGGATAAGAAGGTTGCGTACCCAATTTGCGACGGTATTCCTGTGTTGTTAGTAGAAGAAGGTATCGATTTAAGCTCTCTTGAATCTTAATATCATATAATTAACCGAGCAGTAGTCAGATGCTACTTATTTTCGTTCTAAGGATTTAGAAATTGTAGTATTTTTGTTTTTTGCTGGGTTAGTGGTTTAGGAAATATCTTACAGTGATAAAGAATATCTGGTGTTCAGACCTTATTCTATTCTAGGATAGAGAAGTCGTCTTCCGAAAATGGAAAGAGTTGAACTATTAGAGTGTAATAAAGAGAATTTAAATGAAAAAATTAATCCCGTTTTTCCTTTTACTGATCAGTGTATCGGGAGCGTTTATTTTTTTTGAAGGACAAAATAATACGGTCGATCCAAAAGAGGCGATTAACCAAGGCATATCTCAATACAAAAAGACTAATTCCTTAACTACTGACGAAGAAGCAAAAGTTCGAATTCAACTCGCCATTGCTGATTATCTTGCCGCGAATACTAAGTTACCCGAAGATTTAAACATGCTCGTGCCTAAGTATTTTGATCGAGTACCGCGTGATCCGTCGACTGGAAAAGCGTACGTTTATAAAGTTGATGGTCGTAAATTTGAATTAATTGGAGGTGAATCAAAAAAATCCACCTCTGGAGATGATGGTACGTTAGCTGTTGCTTCTGAAGATTTTATCAATCCTAACAAAATGGAAATGGATGATTTTGTTTATGATCCGACAGGGAAGCGGGATCCGTTTAGACCTTTTACAGTTAAACAAGATATTCTTGTAAATGAGTCGGCACCGCCACTCTTGCGTTATGATATTTCACAATTTCGAGTTGCAGCTGTTTTGACAGATTCAAAGGGTGGTAGATTTGCGATGGTGGAGGATGCAACGGGGATAGGTTATCCGGTCCATGTTGATGACAAGATAGGTTTGAATAATGGTAAGGTTATTAAAATTGAACCAGGTCAAATTGAGGTTCTTGAGACCGTAACAAATGCTGCTGGAGAAAGTAAACAAGAGCTAAGATATATAAAGCTAGTTTCCGGTGGTGGAAGTTCTGATAGTCTTAAAAATCGAGGAAGATCATCACGATCGAAAAGAAGATAGTGCTTTATAGACTCGTCTAAGAGTGGACGTTGAAGGACTAACCTTAGTCTTTGAAAATTATTTAGATAAGAGCTCGTTAGGTAGTCTTACAATAATGTTAGTGTCAATTATAGGTTATTTGGCGACTTAGTAAGCGACTTAACTTTTTGAACTGCTGAAGCCACTTTTTGAGCGCTATCAGTAAGTTGCTGAAGGATTTCTCTTTGAGGATCACTTAAGCAGTCTCGACCTAAGAGATCGCTATACATTAATAGTCCGCTGAGTGAGTTATTTACTTCTGAGCAAATTAATTGAATTGCTTGTTCTACAGCTTCGACTTTTTCTGATTTTATCAATTCAGCAACTCTGCATTCGGATGCTAAACGATGTTCGGCTTTGAATAGTCTTTTTTTCCAAGAGTGATTTACCGATTGAAGTATTGTCGAATTAAATACGTCTGGTTCACTTTTAATAACGTAATCCCACGCACCGTTTTGCATTGCCGCGACACTTTTTTTGACGTCGTCCGTCGAAGTCACCACTATAATTGGAGCATAAGGGTTTATTTCGTGCAATTCGGTAGTCAATTCTATGCCATCAATATCGGGTAGAGTTAGATCTAATAATATTAATCTGTTTGGATTACTTCTTAGTGAATCTAAGGCCGCGCTTCCACGGGTTACATGTTCGATTGACCATTCGGTTTTATCAAAAGCCCGCTGAATCAGGAGCGCATGCGCGGCGGTATCCTCAATCAAAAGAATAGATTTGCTCTGAGCTTCCAATAGAGCATTTGAGGCACTGACTAAATTTGAATGAATATTTTGCATGCTTTCCGTAGTTACACTTACTAGTTTAGATTCATTAAAGAGGATAAAATGTGCGCATTTATTTGTTTGCCTAAGTGGCTATTAATTATGGCCTTTTTCCGAAATCGGGCGATATGACTCATTTTTTATGGTTAGCAAATTTTGAGTCCAACTGAAAGTTGAAATCTCAGACTAATCAAAACATGAAAGTGGGCAATTTGTTAACTATAGGATTGATGTTTTAATATAATTATACTCGCCTTACATAGACCTGGTAACGGATAAGTAGACTTGAATCGCTTTACACGGCGCCTGAATCTTAAAGCCATAGAATTTTAATTGAATATTTACACTAGGTAGAAATGGCTCGAGCTGAGAATAAAATAAACGGCGATACTGACTTACTACAACCGGTTGAACTAGAAGTTAGTAGACCATCTAGATATGATTGGCTTCAATCTCTTCTCAAAATAAGAACAGGTCAAAATCATTTAATTTTATTACTTGGAACACCTGATCCTGACGCAATTTCATCTGCACTTGCTTTAAGTACATTATCTGAACAGTACGATATTACGAGCACCATTCTCTGTTTCGCATTAGTCAGTCATCATGAAAATAAAGCACTCGTAAAGAAGTTAGGGATTACAGTACAAAAATACGCTCCGGAGATGGATCTTTCCGGATATGATTTTTACAGTATCGTAGATTCCCAAAAATTTCAGACTCCAATTGATTCAAAATTAGAAGAAAACGGAATCGAGTTTCTTGCATTTATTGATCACCATAAAGAAGAAGTCACAGCTGTAAATGCGCAATTTATTGACGTGCGTCCAAACTATGCTTGCACAGCTTCAATTTTAGCAGAATATCTTGAAGCCGAGTTCCCAGCAGGTTTAAGCCCTAGTGATGGACATCATGTGAAATTAGCTACGGCAATGATGCACGGTATTAGAACGGACACGCAAAAGTTCACGCTTGCAAGTCCCGAAGACTACGCTGCTGCTAGGTACCTTTCCTCATGTGTCGATCACATGGTTATTGAAATAATTGAAAGGAAAGTTTTAACTCCGGCAATTCTCGATATGTTTGAGAATGCTTTAGTGAATAGAAGGATCCACGATAATTTTATCTTTTCCGACGTCGGTTACGTCCGTGAAACTGATCGAGATGGAATTCCTCAAATAGCCGATTTGCTATTAGCTAGAGAAGGAACCGATACTGTTCTAGTTTTTGGAGTGGTGGAAGAGGCTGTAATAGACGGATCGTTGCGAACACGGTCAGAGACTATTAACCCAGATGAATTTTTAAAAGGATTTCTTGGTGTATCGCCTGAGAATGGACGTCCTTACGGTGGCGGTAACGTTAAGGATCGAGGTGGATTCCAAATACCTTTGGGATTTTTTGCAATGCACGACGATAAAAGCTTAGTCTACTCTATGGCAAAACAAATCGTGGAGCGATCTTTCCTAGAATATATCGGTAAAACTGGCGGTAAATCAAGAAAGAAGTAGTGAAGAGGGATCCTCTCCAACAGACTTCTTATCTCGATCAATTTTTTTATCTATGCGGTCAATAGTTTTAGTTCGTCTAAGTTTTCTTTGAAATAGGAAATAGTTTTAATCACAGGTTCCTTAGAATCCAGATCTACTCCCGCGTCCCGAAGGAGGTCGAGTGAATATTTACTCGAACCAGAGGAAAGGAAAGTCAAATATTTTTTCAGGGAATTTGATTTATTACTTAAAATGTCTTCGGATAGACTTAAGGCTGCTGCTATTCCGGTCGCGTATTTGTAAACGTAAAAACTTGAATAGAAGTGTGGAATTCTCAAGCATTCGATCGAATCAATGTCTTGAATTACAACAGAATTACCGAAGTATTTTTTTTGCAGTTCATTGTGAATACTTCTTAACGTATCTAAGGTTATTGGTCGGTTATTATCACCAAGTTCGTGAGACAGTTTTTCAAATTCGGCAAACATAGTCTGTCGGAAAAAGGTGGATTTTATTGAATCAAGAACATGATTTATAAGGTAGGTTCTAATATTCTTATTATCAGAATATTTAGTAATTAAGAATCTATTGAGGAGCATCTCGTTCAACGTACTTGCAACCTCCGCAACAAAAATTGTGTATCCATGAGTGGAGTAATTTTGGTGTTTCTGAGATAGGTAACTATGCATTGAATGTCCGGCTTCGTGAGCCAGGGTAAATAAACTATCAATACCTTCAGTTTGAAAATTCATTAAAATATAAGGTTTTGATCCATAACAGCCCGAGGAGTATGCGCCAGAACGCTTTCCTTTGTTTTCGTAACGATCGACCCAACGATCGGTAGTCAGTCCTTTTATTAAGGTGGATACATATTCCTCACCTAGCGGTAGTAAGGCTTCGGATAGAATTTCGACCGCCTCGTCGTATCCAAACTTTAATGGGACTTCCTCTATCATTGGAACATAGGTGTCATAAACGTAGGTTCGGTCGAGATTTAAGAGATTTTTTCTTAAGTCATAATATTCGTGTAGGACGCCGAGGCCATCATTAACGCTTGAAAGCAGCTGTTCATAAACTGATTCATTAATGTTGTCAGAGAATAAGCTTCGCTCTCTTGTGGATTTAAACCTCCTTACTTTTGTATAGAAAGCATCCTTTTTGAGGTTCGACAGATAGATTGAAGCTAATGAATACCTATGCTTTTCAAATGTTTGTAGATATTTTTGATAAGCATCCTTTCGTACTGCTCTATCTTTATCTGTCAAAAAGTTAATTAACGTAGCATGACTTAAGGGTAGCTTTTGACCTTCTTTTTCAACATCTTCGAATTCGAAATCAGCATTAGTAAGTTGGCTGAATATCTCGCGTGAGCAAGACAATGCTTCGGAGACTTTTGCAACAATTAGCTCCTCCTCTTCAGTCAGAGTATGGCCCTTCTCTCTAAGTAATTCGGTGAGATATATTTTATACTCTGCTAACTCGGGCATTATGGCAAGGTTCTCAAGTGTTCTCTCCGAGAGTTTGAGTAGCTCTGGTGCAATAAAACTTGATTCGCTTGAAAAAGATGAGTAGAGAGAAAGAGCCTTTTCTAATAGTACCTTATTGTCGGAATTTGTTGAATCTTGATCAACTAGAAGGTGTGCGTAGGTGTACAATTTTTCAACTTTCTGTTGGAGTTGAAAAAATAAATTAAGCGCTGAAAGTATCTCATCTTTTTCTTTTAACTTCCCTTTAAAAGGCTTAAGATTATGAATGATCTTTTCAGTTTCATCGTAAGTGCTTTGCCATCCTTCGGTATTTTTAAAAATAGATGTTAAGTCCCAAGTGTCATTGGCATCTTGCTCAGATCTAAGAATTATTTTTTTTACTTCCAATTTTTGTCTCCGGGTATTTGGTAAAGTTCTTCACTGCCTTTTTCAACACTTTCAATCTGCGATGCTACTACCAGCTTCTGCAAAACATTTTGAATTCGTTTAGAACTCTGTTCAATTAATTCTATCGCTTTTGTTTTATCTTCTTTGCTAACATTCTCTTGGGCCAGTAGGTAAGAGGCACCAAAAAGTGCGCCCAGGGGGTTGTTTATTTCATGCTGTAAAGTCCGAACAAGAGTTTTAATAGTATCAAGTTCAAGCTCGTTGTCTTCTTTTAATCTCAGTTTGTTGTCTAAAATTGAACGTTCGATGATTGCCTGAACCAATGGTAGAAAAAACGCCATCGAAATTTGTTCTTTCGTAATAAAAAAACGGGCACCTCCAACAACTGTTCTTCCAGGAAGATCTGGTGTTTTATCACTACTCATCGCTATAATTGGAATTTCCGAGATCTCAGGAAGGGCTATGATCTCTGCACCAACACCATCTGGCAAATGTTGATCAAGAAAAATAATGTCAAATTTTCTTGATCTATCAGCTAAAATCTCTTTAGCCTCAGCAATATCAGCAGCGCTTGAAAATTTGGCCCCAGTTAGGATTGACTGCAATTTTATTTTTAAAATCTTGTGAATGCTGGAATCGTCATCAACTATCAGAACTGACAAATTATTTAACACTTTCAACTTCCTCTACTTTTTTTTCGTCCACAATAGGATTGGGCATTTCATTAATTTTTAGTTTAGATTCAAGAACACTTACTCTATTTTCAAGAATATTTATTCTGTTCGACATAAACTTCAGCTCTTCACTGTCAATTCCTGAACCACCTTGCGTGACTTTAACTTCCTTACATGAGCAGGTTAGCAACAGCAGATAGAATAATAGGGTTTTCTTAATCATGTCATTTGTATGGAATTAATCAGTTTTGTGACGCAAACTAAAAAACATAGGAGCGCCTAAAGTGAGTACTTAGCCAATTCAGCCTTAGTATATTTCATGATTAAGATGTTGGCTAGTTGTTTTCGTTCCTTTAGCTTAACTAGTGAGTGCTGAGTCATGCTGAGACATCATGTGCCTATTGCTTTATAGAAGACTTCAATAGTCGTTTGCCATCTTTCTGGCTCAATTTTAAATAGAATTTAGTGAAATGAATGGATCTTGCGATAGTGTAAATTAGAATTTTATTAGCTCCCATTTTCTTTAGAAAATTTGCCAAGCCGAATGCAGTTGAGCCCGTAGTAATAACGTCGTCAATTAAAATTATATTATGATTTTGGATGTACTTATAATTTTCGATGTTTTTTATTTTAAATTTTCTAGATTCGCTAGTGAATCGGGTGAGGGGGTTGTTCGAAATTTCGTATTCTCTTTCTTTGTCTATAATGTCGAATTCGATGATTGGAGTTTTTAGAACTTTTGAGATTCGACTTGCGATATAGTAAGTACTATCAAAACCGCGAAGTCTGATTCGTTTTTTTGTCGAAGGAATTGGTATTAAAAATGGATTAGTTCCTAGTCTTATGTTTTGATTGATTTGAACTATCTCGTTGGATAATGTCATTGAAATCTGGGCCGCAGTCGTTGTATCGTTTTCATATTTTATAATTTTGATGAGTCTTTTCACTTCTGATTGATACTTGTAAAGCGAGAAAAGAAAGACGCTACTTTCATATTTTTCCTCACAGTTTTGGCATGAAGCTACTTTGCTAACTTGTGAGGGAATGAAACGCTTGCAAACTGTGCATCTATTTAAGTTCTCATCGAATTTGTTAACAAGCATTTTGGAGTGACAGTCGAAACAAATTTTGCTGTATTCTGATGAGTTTCTAAGGGTAGTTTCAATAGGACAAAAGCAAATTTTACATTTTAAGGGTGAGACTAAATTAGCGATCGAGGCTAAGAATGTATTTAAAGATTTGTTTTGAGACATGTTTTTCGAGTATTATCGAATAAACAAGTTTCAGTATTCAGAAATTGTGAATTATTTATAAGGACTAGCTTTGTAGTTAAATTAAGTTTTCAGATACTAACTCGGCAATGTCTTTAACTTTAAGGTTAGTTTCTTCATTCTTAAGTTTTATGCCATCCTCAAGCATTTGCATGCAAAATGGGCATGCGCTTGCGATTGTATCAGCCCCGGTTTCCAAAGCCTGCTCGACCCTTTGCACGTTGACACGGTCCCCAGCTTTCATGTCAAACCAGTAATGTCCTCCACCAGCTCCACAGCATTTACTTTTTTCTTTACTTTCTTTCATCTCAGTTAGTCTTGAAAGACCCAATTGAACCAATACTTCTCTTGGTTCTTCATAGACGTCGTTATAGCGACCCAGGTAGCAGGGATCGTGGAAGGTTATTTTACTATCAAGATTGTCGCTAACTTTAATGATGTCTTTTTCGATGAAATCCTTAATGAGTACTGAGTGGTGCAAAACATTGAATGGAAGTTCGCTGATGGCACCGAATTCTGGGTATTCATTTTTAATTGTGTTAAAACAATGAGGACAGTGAGTCACAATGGTTTCAAAGTTGACGGATTTGAATGTGACAACATTTTGTTTAGCCAGTGTCTGAAAAGTATTCTCATCTCCTAAGCGTCTTGCAGGATCACCGCTACACTTTTCTAAGTTACCCAACATCCCCCATGATTTTCCACTCTTATTAAGAATCTTTACCAGTGATTTAGCTATCTGTTGTTTTCTTGTGTCGAAGGCGGAGATACAGCCGACCCAATATAGTATCTCAACTGAATCGCCTTCTTTCATGAAATTAATATTCAAGCCTTTTGTCCAATCTTCTCTTTCAGATTGAACACCTAAGGCTGTTCCTTGAGATTCCAAAGAGCGAAATAGGGATTGAGTTTCACTTGGCGCCTTACCTTGTATCAGTAGCAAGTTTCGCCTAGTTTCTACGATATAATCTACGTGTTCAATGTTAACAGGGCAGACTTCTTGGCACGCGCGGCAAGTTGTGCAAGACCAAAAAACATTTTCATCCATCACCTCTCCGGCAAGGAGAGAATCGAGAACGCCGATTCCGGACTTGACCGAGTTTTGTACTGCTTCGGAATTGGCTCTATGATAGGTACCTTGTCCGAGGCTAGGAGACTTAAACAACAAAAACTTTTCTAGTAACATTCTGTCCAGTTTAACTAAAAAGTTAAATACTTTTGATTTAGCTATAATTGGTGGCAAGAGTTTTGATATGTCCAGCTCTTTTGCTGAGGCGAGCATGTGATCTCTTGTATCAAGTATTAAAAATTTCGGAGAAAGTACCTTACCAGAGTTGTAAGCCGGGCAAACTTCTTGGCATCTACCGCAGGATGTACACGCATCTAAATCTAGACGTCTTTTCCATTCTAAATCGGCAAGTTTTCCTATTCCAAGATTAAACTCTTCGTCACTTGAGGTCATTGCGTCTTCCATGATTTTTTCTAAATCACCGATCGGCAGCAATTTCCCTTTTGGTCTTTCAAGTTCAGTAAAAAACAAATTCAAAGAACTAGAAATTATATGAAAAAATTTGGTGTAGGGTATGAGAGCTATGAATACAAAAACCGTAATGGTGTGGAACCACCAAATTGCAAAGTGAAGCAGGGAAGCCGCATTACGAGAGAGCCCCCAAAATATCTGGCTTAAAGTGAAACCAACAAACGAGTACTTTTCCCAGGGATCAATAGTCGAATGGATTCTTAAAGCTTCAAGTAGAAATCCTTGGACAATTAAGAGCGCTAAAATTGAGAGCATGAAATCGTCACCTGGGGTTCGATGAAGTTTGTCTGGCTGTTCTTTTTTCCTTCGATGAGTGGCTAGGGCGATTCCAACCAAAAAGAGAAATCCAAATCCGTCGCTCATAATAGTAAGTAAAAGGTAGAACTTGCCCTTGTAAACCTCTAAGCCAAGATCATGCTGGATGAAAACCATTGTGGTTGTCAAAAGGAGTACAAGAAAACCAAAAAAGATAAAAAAATGAAATAGGCCTGCCTTTCTTTCCCGACTAGTTTTCCTTTGAAACAAAATGTAGACGATGGAGGTATATATGCGTTTAAATGTTAAAGGGAAAAATCTTTTAGACTCTCGACCGGCGTTCCAAATGAGAATGCGTTGAAAGATCGCGTTGAGGAAAACGATAATTGAAATGCCAAAAATGACATACATTACGACTTGATTTACGATAGAAGGTAGGTTCCAGTAAATTGGTCGTGATGCTTCGGAAAGAGTAGTGCTATATTCTGCTGTATTCATTTTTATAAAAGTGCCTTGAGCTTTCTAAAAAGTCGTTCTTCGGGTATCTTGGTTGGAACTTGGTCGATTTTATTGAGCCTTGAAATCAAGTTTTCTTGGCGTACGGAGTCCAGTTCATCAAATTCAGCTGAACTGCGATCTTCGCTTTTTCGGTAGATTTTTTTATACACATTCAATAACTTACCGGGATCAATGTGGGTTGCTTGAAGAGTTTTTATCGCAAAAGTGTCCGCGCTTGTCTCATATTCAGGAATGTCTTTTTCCTCTGAGCGATAACAGGCATGTTCTAAATATACGTGAGCTACGTCGTGAGCTAATAGTGCCGTTAATTCGTGAGCGGAATTAAGATGTTTGATTGTTCCCGTGCTAATAAATATGGTCCCGTCACAAATGCTGAAAACACCGACTTTCTGATTGTCTATCAGAATAATCTCGACTTGCCTGGGAAAGGTGACGCCAAGGTTACGATAACCCAGAGCGAGACGTGCGAGAATCGAATTAAAAAGCTTATCTAAATAAGGATGCTCTACTTGAGCATTGTTTTCCAATATCCAGACTTTCGTTTCATGTTGAGATTCCAAAGATACAGGAATTCTACTCGCGCAAGAGTTGAAGGTTAATACAAAAATGAAAAATGAAGAAAATACCAAAGATTTACTTTTGTAGCTTTTTGAAAAAAATTGCACTTATTATCCCTACACCGTTATTTTCTGAAATATCGTATTTTAAAGTGTTTAAAGAAGTCTTTTTGAGAGATTTTCAAAAAGAAATTTTTAATCCACTTCTATTCTTTATCTTTATATTATTATCGCAGATAATTCTAATTAAAAAGCTATTCTTTTTGTCGATGGGTTTTTCCATATTGAGCCTTTCACTTCAGTTTGTTTTTGGATTCAAAAAGTATCTTGGTTGTTCATTAATTTTCATTTTGGCGATGCTAAATACCCAGATGAAAGTTTCAAAAGTTGACTATTTTAATCGGGTTGTTGAAGTGCGCCTGAAATCTCTTGGAGAGTTCTCGTTTACAGGCGATGGAGGTGGACAAGTTAGAGCTTACTTTAATGGAACCTATTCACTTACCTACATAATAGATTCTGCCACTTTTAACTCCAAGCAAAAAGTCAGGTTTGTCTTT
>CAYYIQ010000011.1:0-26646 GCA_964472005.1 uncultured Bdellovibrionales bacterium
CCTTACTGTCAATCACGGCATTAACCGCCGATAAAAGATCTTCATCGTTCGTACCGACTGCCACAATATTGTGACTATCGTGCGCAACCGACGAAGCGATGGCACCAGATGTCAGCCCGAAACCAGTAACAAATGCAAGTGAAATTTTCACATCGCTTGTATAACGATTAACGACAACAACCTTCAAAACGTCATTTTCTACCGAAGAAACAATTTCATCGTTCGCCATTGCTGGACGAACTAAATCAACTTCGGTGACGAGCTCTTTAGGAATCACCCGAATTACTCGCAAGCTCTTTGTGCAATCGCCGTATATCCTGAGCTTATCCATGTCGATCTTCTGACAGTTGAAATTATTTATCGGGATCGTTGAAACACTTGAGATTAAGCTTTCCCCACCTGACTGCACAAGCTCACCTTTGACGTAAGTTTCAAGAACTTTTAAACTTTCAAACGATTCAATTGTAATAAGATCGGCTGGATCTCCAACTTCCAAACGACCGACTGGCAAATTGTAATGCAATATCGGATTGCGCGAAGCCGCCTGAAGAGCGATCATAGGCTCGATACCATTGGCGATTGCTCGCCTAACCAAGACATCAATATACCCAGATGAATCATCAATTTCACCCCATCCATTAAAAATCCCATCAGGATGAGCATCATCCGCGCAAAACATAATTTTATCGGGATAATCTTTGAGCAAATGCCATAACGCATCAAAATTCTTTGCGGCGCTTCCCTCTCTAATCGCCACTAAACCGCCCGCACGAATTTTGTCTAAAGCTTCCTCAGGAGTAAAACATTCATGATCCGCAGGACAACCTAGAAGTTTCACATACTTTTCAGCCGACTCTCCCCTCAAACCTGGTGCGTGACCATCTATTGGCTTTCCCTTCTCCTTTGCATAACTTACTTTTTCAAATAGTTCCGCATCCCCGTTGAGGACACCAGGATAGTTCATGACCTCCGAAAGGTGAGTAATCTCAGGTCGATCCAATAAAGCTCGACAGTCATCGACTCCTAAGGTGTATCCATTTGTTTCAAAAATAGTCGCCGGAACACAAGGTGGAGCACCCCAAAAAAAATAAAATGGCACCTTCTTTCCAGACTCGATCATATAATCGATTCCAGCAACACCTAAAACATTTGCAATTTCGTGAGGATCAGCAACAACTCCAATGACTCCTCTTCGAACCGCTAATTTAGAAAACTCGTGTGGTGGCAGAAGACTGCTTTCAACATGTACGTGACTACAAATAAATCCAGTTGTAATGATAGGCGCGGAATCGTCCCAAGGCTTTTTAATTTTTTTGGTAATAACGCCATTGACGACACAAACTTCAAGAAAATCGACCTCTGAAGTAAATGGATTGTAAACCTTACCAGTAATTGAAAATGTCTTTTCTGACATATCTAACCTCAATAATTTAGAGAAACGGCAACATGAGACTTGCAAATCTTGCAAACCTTTTGTTACCGCTAAAATTCACACTACTCTAAATGAGAAATTTAAAGACCGACTAAATGGAATAAATATTTTTAATTTACTTTTTCAGATCAATCTTATTTTAAAAATAGAAAAATTGGAAAGACGTTCGCCGATCAATAAAAAAAATAAATAAATACTATTGATTCAACTCAAAACCATTTGGCACTAAGAGTTCGAATACATTAGGTTTAACTTCAGACTGGTCTGAATATTTTTTAGTTTTTAACGTAATTGAAAAGCCTTTTGTCACAAAATTCACTTCTGTGGAGGCAGGTATTTTATCTAACTGGGTTGAATAACTCCAGTCTATCTCTGCTATTCTTTTTCCATTTTCGCTAACAAACATTTCAGTCAGATTTAATTTGCCTGACTCAATCCTTACAAATTTAGCAACTAGCGAAAGTCGTTTATTAGAGAAATCAACTAGGAATTCTTGATTTGTTTTCTTATTTTTGCGAATTGACGTTTCTTCATAAAAATCTTTTTCAGGCGGCAAACCTTTCATTAACCTTGAAAGCGATAACCCCTCGATGCCAATAACAGCGCCCAATCCTTCCATCTCCCCATCTTCAGGAAGTCCTTGCCAGCACTTCAAAGTTGTAATGTCACAGTATAGCTTATCTTTTGAATCATCGATTAAAAAGGCTAAAGTTTGGATATAATTAGGAGCATACCAAGTTGAGCGATATTGATCTCCATCGGCTAAAAGTACTTGCTCAAAAGATCTCGTTGAAATCGCGTTTTCAACTTTGACAGAACTTGCGAGTGAGAACTTATTGGGTTTACCTCGATAGATCTCGACCAATAAATCTGTTTTCTCTTGTCCAGAAATTACCTCAAAGCCTTTAAAATCAGTACTTATTTGCCTTTCAGCTAAGAAGCATGAAGATTGAATAACAACGAGCAAAAGTAAAAATATATGAATTGTTTTTATGCGCATTCTAGATACTTAAACTCTCGCTTTGGCTTTAATCTATTGATTTTAAAAAATCTTCGATCTGATTTTTAAGTTGAATATCGCTACTGCTCGTCCTAGTTTTTAATTTATCTAAAGCTTTCATAAAAGTTTCTTTAGCCTTTAAATTTTGATTCAACTTTAGATAGACTTCTGCCAAGTGCTCTAAAATTACAGGATCGCCGTTTGTTAAACTTGCTGCTTGCTCTAGCAAAGGTCTAGATTTCTCAAAGTTTTTTTGTTTAAAATAGATCCAGCCTAAACTATCAAGAAAAAAACCGTTGTTCTTTTCTATCGCTATCGCTTTTAATAAAAGTTCCTCGGCTCGATGAAGATCCTTGCCTTTTTCGGCTAGCGTATAACCTATATAATTTAAAGCATTTGCATGGTCGGGGTTCTTCACAAGAACGTTCTCGATAACCTTCAGCGCTCCTTCCTTATCACCCGACTCCTCTAACGCAACTCCAAGATTGAACAAATGTTCCTCGTTTTCTGGTTCAATTTTTGAAATTTCTTCTAACGTCTTAAGTGCATCAGAAGTATTCCCCATTTCACGTTGGATCGCAGTTTTATAGCCTAAAAGCTCGATATCATTTGGATGTTTTTCTAAAGATTCATTAATTAATTCAATGGCTTCATCAAATTTTTGATCTTGTCTTAATAGGAACGAAGCAAACCCCCTCGCCTTTTTGTAAAGCGCGTTTCGAGAAGAAATTATCTTTAGCTCTGCAACCGCAGATTCAAGCTTTTCTTGGGAAGCGTAGGTCGTTGCAAGGTAGTATCTTGCTTCATCGTAATCTGGATTTTTAGACAACAATAAAAGAAACTCTGACTCTGCTCCTTTGAAATCTCTTTGTTGTAATTTCAACAATGCGACCTTGAATTGCAATTCATCTACGCTCTTACCTTCTACTTTTGCTTCATTAAGATCTTGTATCGCGGAAGCAATTTTCTTATCTCCGAGTAACAAATCATCTAAAAGCTTTTTAGCTTTGTCGTTCTCTGGGCTTTCGGCAACCAGTTTTTTACATTCAGCAATCGCTAAATCGATATTATTATTTAATACCAAAACCTTAATATACTCTAGCTGTACTTGCTCAGCGGTCGGATTGATATTTAATGCTGACTTATAAAATTTCAAACTAGGTTCAAAGTCTTTTAATGATGCGTACAATTTAGCAAGATAATAAGACGCGACAAAACTTTCAGGGTTTCTTTGATGAAGATCTTCTAATACCTTGATCGCTTCTTCAAATTTCGAACTTTGGATGTAGGCTCCCGAAAGTAGAAGAAAAGATTCCTCGTCTTCTATTTTAGAATTTTGCACAAGTTGCTGATACACTTGAATTGACTCGTCAGAACGACCCAACGCATTAAGAATCCCTGCTCGTAATCGATAAGTATCTTGCAAATCTCCGCCAGCCTTTTCCATCGAGTCTGTAGCTTTTAATGCTTTTTCAAGATCGCCCTCCTTGATGTAAAGCTGAGCCAATCTTTTTTCAATAGTCGGAGATAGCTTTTTAGATTTAGACTTAGCTTCTTCGAAAAATTCTCGAGCTTCATCGAAATCGCTATTTCTTAACGCCAACTCTCCGCGGATAAAAAGATATCTTGCCTGAGATAAATCTCCTATCTCGTATTCCGAATTCTGAACGATTTCTCTTCCCACCTTGTTTTCTAAAGAGTCCATTCCTAGGGAACAACCTGAGAGAAACAATGCAAACGCTAGTTTTAAATTTATTTTATTGGGTGCTTTCAATCGAGTCATCAAATTGAGTATCATCAGAAATTAAATCAACAAGCTCTCTAACCCTTCCACGTACTTCTGCTGGAACTGGCTTAATTCTACTGGCCAAACCATTACGTTTTTCAGCGCCAGATCGCATTTGACTATTTTCGTCTGTCCTTTTTATTTTAGTTTCAGTTGGAATTTCGGAGTCTGTATTTTGAACTAATTGTCTAAGATCTGAAAGTGATCTTTTTAACGCCCCGTACGGAGGTCTATTCCCAGTCTTTTCCGAGGTATCTACTACGTAATCGAGCAATTCTATTATCTCTAAAATTCTATTCACTTATCACATCCATAACATCTTGTAATTACTATCCAACATCCGATATTAGTCTTAAAACAAAAGTGTTTTATAGATAAAATAGGATTAGCCAGCGCCTAAATACTTCTATGTAGATAAACCTTCAAGCCCTTTTGATGAAATAAATTAAAGCATTTTTTTGCATATTTTTATTACTTACTGTAAACAGCCCACCAAATAAATTTTTGTTGCGGAAAATCTAGGACTTAAATGATAGAAATAATTGTCGGTGGAAATAACTTAGAAAAAGCTATGCGTGTTTTAAAACGTAAGCTTATTAGAGAAGGTGTCTTTCGTGAGCTTAAGGCCAGAAGATTCTATGAAAAGCCTTCAGAAAAGAAGAAACGTAAGGATAAAGAATCCGTTAAAAAACGTCGGAAGGATATCGAAAGGGCTAAAAGACCTCTCGCATAGTATCGCCTTTTTTGCTAGAGTCCCTGCTCCATTTTGGTGTTAACATTCACTTAACGACCTTGCAGTAGGGACATTCTAAACACGTGCCAATTCTATATCGATACATAGTAAAGGAATTGTTTTCTCCTTTTTTGGTGATTCTTTTTGTCTTTACTGGGCTTCTCTTTTTAACTAAGAGTCTCAAACTAATTGAATTAATTGCAAACAATACTGCTTCGATTGTCGAGGTTGTGTATATCTTTAGCCTTGTCATTCCTCAATTTCTTGAGATGGCCATACCAATGGCGTTCCTCTTAAGTATTATTATAGCGATTGGAAGACTGTCTGCAGATAGCGAGATCGTAGTTATGAGATCTGTCGGTTTAAGCATAAACAAACTGCTTATTCCGCTTACAGGCTTCTCCTTAATAATATTTTCGTTTTCTTTAATCGTCTCGACTTGGATTAGACCAGCAAGCAATTATGAATTAGGTCTAAGACTTTTCAAACTTGCAACCGCACAAGTTAGCTCTAGCCTAATTAGCGGAACGTTTAATGAGATAGGTCCTCTCACTATCTACGCTAGAGATACAAAAAATGGCGGTTCTTTACTCAAAAATGTAATAATCTCTGATCGCCGGAACCCCGAATCCCAGAGAATCTTTTTTGCTCAGGATGCAAAATTCCAATCTAACGAAGAGACTCGAAGCATAAAGATGGAACTCTTTGACGGATCAATGGCAGAAGGTACTGGCTCTGATATTTCCCAGACAAAGTATTCTTTGAATGCGATAACAATCTCAGAATCAGAACTTACCTCCTCAAACCCCGAATTAGATCGAAAGAAAACTTCGGAAATGAGCACGTTAGAGTTAATAAGTAATATAAAAGTTACCTCCGAAGAGCTAAAAACTAAATTTTCAGACAAATTAAAATTCCACCTTTCAAGATTGCGAGTTGAGCTGCAAAAACGTTTTACCTTGCCGGCGTCCTGCCTATGCGTTGGGATACTTTCTCTCGCATTGGGCATTCAACCAAGTAGAGGTGGGTCTCGTTACGGGATTACAATTAGTTTCATCACAGGAATCCTTGTCATTCTACTATATTACGTCTCTTTCGCATTTAGTTCTGCTATTAGCGAATCAAGTGGGGAATACATTGAAATAATAATGTGGATTCCAAATTTAATCTTTTTAGCTTTAGGACTTATAGTATTTAGAAATATCTCCAATGAACGCTGGTCGACCGTTGTTGATACGATCATAAACTCGTCAATTAAATTAAAAGACAAATTTAAAAAGAAATCCTAAGTTTATGAAAGAAAAGATTTTAAACCTACGACCAACTCTTCTTTCTAGATATATTCTAGGGGAATTCTTCTCTGTCCTCTTTCTCTGCCTCCTTGCATCAACTGGTTTATTTTTAGTTTTTGATACGTTCGAAAGAGTAAAAATTTTTATTAGTTACAATACGCCCTTCTTAACTGCTCTGACCTACTTAGCGTTAAAAATACCGTTAATCTTGCAGCTGATGATTCCAATAGCTACCCTAATATCATGCATCATAAGCCTCGGCAGACTTTCGCAAAAGAGTGAAGTAACCGCAATGCGAGCTAGTGGTTTGAGTATTATAAAAATTGCTTTACCACTCATATACGCATCTGGAGTTCTAACGGTTGTGATGTTCATCAATGGTGAATATATCGTTCCACAAGCGACTGAAAAAGTAGAGCAAATTTTTCAGTTCGACATAAAGCAAAAACATCTTTCCGGCCAATTAAATAGAAATAACTTTTGGTTTAGAGAAGACAATAAATATATAAACATAGGTCTATTTGATACAGCTGAGAAAAGAATCGAAGGGGTTACGATCTTAGACTTTGATGAAAACTTCCGGCTGGTACGCAGGATTGACGCACAGGGTGCTAGTTGGGCTGAACTCCCATCTTTCCAATCCTATGGTTCATGGGTATTGGAAGGTGCGATTGAATCCGGGGGAGAAGAGACATCTGGTTCACAACTCTACTCTTACGCCGTTCTGCCATTAAACATAAAAAAATCACCACAAGATCTTTACAACCTTCAAAGAAGCGCTGAAACTTTCAGCTATGGCGAACTGAGAAAGTACATCAAGAAACTTCGAGGCGAAGGTGTCGTTACAAGTAAATACGAAGTCGATCTCGCCTCCAAGATTGCGTTTCCAATCGTTTGCATTGTGGCATCTCTTGTCGCTATTCCATTTGCATTTGCATCTGCAAGATCAGGATCATTAACCCGAGGTTTTATTGCCGCCGTTTCAATCGGATTCGGTTATTACGTAATTCATGCGCTTTTCAGTTCTTTTGGTGGCTCAGGTTATCTACCAGTTATCTTCTCAGCTTGGTCCGCAAATATAATTCTATTCTCAATTGGTTTATATCTCCTAGGCGGAGCCGAATTCAGAAACTAAAGAGCCTTGTTCCCCTTACTGCTCTCTAGTCCCCTAAGGGAACCCATTTATTATACTTTTTTGTTTTCCTAGATTAATTTTGAATAAAACTGTTCGTCAATTATAATTCAAGTTAATAAACTAAGATTACAAAAACTTTATTTTAGTTTTATAAATAGTTAAATTAAATACTAGACTAACACCAACGACTAACTCTCGATAAAGGCAACTCATGTCTCAAACAAAATCATACGCCGCAAAAACAGCAAAAACACCACTAGAGCCATTTACATTCGAAAGAAGATCCGTTCTCGACAATGATGTGAAAATTGAAATCCAATTCTGTGGCGTTTGCCATTCTGACTTGCATACCGCAAGAGGCGAATGGCCAGGAATAACTTTTCCAGTTGTTCCGGGACATGAAATTGTAGGCGTAGTGAAAGAAGTTGGAAATAAAGTTTCAAAATATAAAATTGGTGACAAAGTTGGCGTGGGATGCCTTGTCGACTCCTGTAGAGAATGCGCAAGCTGTCAGGAAGGGCTTGAACAATATTGTGACGTTGGTGGGATGGTATTTACATACAACTCTCCAGATATTCACAATACAACTCCAACTACCTACGGTGGTTACTCAAATCAAATTGTCGTCGATGAAAATTTCGTTCTTAAGATTGCTGATACAGCTGATCTAGCGGCAACAGCGCCATTACTTTGCGCCGGAATTACCACCTACTCTCCCCTAAGGCATTGGAAGGTAGGAAAGGGAATGAAGGTTGGCATAGTGGGACTTGGTGGCCTGGGGCACATGGGATTAAAAATCGCATCTGCGATGGGAGCAGATTGCTGCCTATTTACCACCTCTGAAAGTAAAAAAGCTGATGGCTTAAAACTTGGAGCGAAAGAAGTTATTATTTCAAAAGACTCCGAGCAAATGAAGAAACACCTTGCAAGTTTCGATTTCATCCTAAACACAGTTGCAGCTTCACACAACCTTGACCAATACGTAGAGTTACTTAAACGTGCAGGCACAATGTGTCTAGTAGGAGTTCCAGAACACGAACACCCATCTCCAAACATCGCAAATCTGATTTTCAAGAGGCGCTCTATTGCTGGTTCCTTAATTGGTGGCATTAAAGAAACACAAGAAATGTTGGATTTTTGCGCAGAACATAAAATTGTTTCTGAAATCGAAATGATAAAGATGGCTGAGATCGACACCGCATACGAGAGGATGTTGAAGGGAGACGTAAGATACCGTTTCGTAATAGACTGCTCAACAATATAACTGCAAACTAAACAAGCATGAAGTTAAATAAATTCTGTCAAACTCAACAGGGGGCGAGCCACTTCCCGCCCCCAACCAGAATCTCCCTGACATCACATTTTCTACTACATCCCCCTTACACGTTTCGTTCAAAGCCTTTCTCCCCAAGCACCATTTATCACTTAAGTTACCGCTTTTATCTTTTAACAAGAAAAATGTGAGAGTCTCTGAAGTTAATCCAAACGTCACCCACTGATAGTATTCGAGCATAAGCCTCAAAAAGACACCAAAACTAAGGATATAGGCATTTATGAGTTCTATGTGTTAAATAGATCCTAGACTTGTTATAAGGCAATTCACTGCGGTTTAAATCCCTAACAACAATTCTAGCTGCAAGTAATCTACCAATTTGAAAAATCTAACCTCTTTGCTGCCCGTGAAACACAACTGCGATAATTTTGATAAGAATATCTGCAAATCCTGTTCACTGCTACCTTCTGTCTCTTCCCTCCCGTTAATACCAGATGAATTGCGCAAACTAACTGCGTCAACGCGAGGATGGGTTAAAAACAGCAATCCTTTCGGGCTGAGATCAAAAGCGAGGATTATTGTCACAAATGATGATAATCAGCTAAAGCTTGGTATCCTAGACAAAGACTTAAAAGGTATTTCATTACTTGACTGTCCGCTGCACCGCCCAATTATTAACGAGATACTCAGAGAACTGCCACAACTAATAGAAGATTTTAAGATTTCGGTTTACTCGATAAAGAAACGTAGCGGTGAGCTTAAAAATTTAATTCTACAAACCTCTCAAAACGAAGAGACAGTTAGAATTCGATTTCAATTAAGATCGATCGCTGAGGTCGAACAAATTGAACATCTAGTTCAAGAACTTAGTAAAAACGATTCAAGGAAAATAATCGCGAGCGCCAATATTCAGCCAATCCCGCATCAGATTGCAGAAGGCGATCAAGAAATACATTTATATGGCGAAGAGTTTCTTTGGGAAAAATACAATAATATTGAAATTGCATTTCCTTCACAAAGCTTCATGCAAGTCACTCCGGAGATAGCTGCACAACTATACCTAGAAGCTAAAAAAATCGTCGAAAAAGTTAAATCCGAAAAAGTTCTCGACCTATTCTGTGGCGCAGGTGGTTTTGCTTTAAACATCGCAAACTCCGCAACAAAAGTTTTAGGCGCAGATATTTCAAGTAAGGCGATTGAAGCTGCGGCAATTTCCGCGAAGAAAAACTCAATTTCGAATTGTGAATTTCAGACTCTAGATCTACTTAACAATTTAGACGTCCTTGAAAGTTTTAACCCCGATGTACTTATTTGCAACCCACCACGAAGAGGACTTGGGGAAAAACTCATTCGAGAAATTATTAAGATTAAACCCGAGACTCTTATATACTCTAGCTGCAACGTTGAAAGTTTTCTAAAAGATTATGCAAAGATTGCTTGCGCTTATAAAATTGCAGAGGTCACTCCGTTCGAGATGTTTCCACTTACTAATCATTTCGAAATCCTTGTCCACCTTACAAAAGTCTCTTGATTAGTGGCACATCACGGCCTTAATTAAACAATACGGCTGAAATAAGATCGAAATACTTCAAAGAAAGCTTCAAGCGTCTCGAATGTCCGTAAAATTAAAGTCGCAGAGATTTTAATTTACTTATGAAAGCGTGTTAAAGGGTACTTTCAATTTGAGCTTTCAAACTTATTAAAGATTCAATTTGAACGACTTTCTTTTTAAGATCCTCTGGGATCTCTAAAAAATCTTTAATCCAGACGGTCTGAGCACCAGAAGCGACACCAGCAGAAACTCCTGAAAAAGAATCTTCAATTACCAAACATGATTCAATAGGAACATTCAAATTCTTCGCCACAGCCAGATACATCTCAGGATCAGGTTTTTGCTTTTCCACTTCATCACCGCAAAGAGTGAAATCAAAAAACTTAATAAGTCCCGATTCAATTAACCTCTTATCGGCACGGAACCTTTCAGTAGTAGTCGCAAGACCAAGAGGAATTTTTTTGTCTTTAATGAACGTCAAAAAATCGGTGGCACCCTCTTTCTCGTGGATTAATCCTTTTCCATAAGAAGATAGTTCGATTTCAGTTTTAAGGGCTCGCAACTGATCAATCGCAAAATCCTCACCAAAAAAATCTGTAAATAGTGAATTCGTCTTTTCAACGGAACTACCAACCATTTCATTGTAAATAGCTTCAGGCACATCAATACCCATCGCTTCGGCTGCTGCTCGCCAGACAGTTTTAGCAAACTTTTCACTATCGACGATTGTCCCGTCCATATCAGAAATGATCGCAAGTGGCTTTGACAGTTTGTTCATAATTCCCTATAAATTCAAGTGTAAAAAAACGTTTTCACGGTTAAAAATTTAATATTCTTAACCTAAAGTAACTCGAAGGATTCATAAATGAAAGCAAAAGAAATTCGAAAAGGTAAAGTAATAGACTACAAGGGCGCCCCACATGCAGTGATGGACTTTCAACATCGAACTCCAGGTAATCTTAGGGCTTTTGTTCAAGTTCGCCTTCGAAATATTATAACAGGCAATCAATGTGAAGAACGTTTCAGCTCGACCGAGGAAATCCCTGAAGCAGACGTATTCTCCTTCAATGCGACTTACCTATACGGTGATAGTGAAGGATACCATTTCATGAATAGTGAGACATACGATCAGCTTACGTTGTCAGAAGATCTAATTGGTACTGCTGCTGGCTATCTTCAAGAAGAAATGGTTGTGCAAATTTCAACTTACAATGACCTTCCAACTGGGATACAAATTCCCAAGACTGTAATTTTGACAATCGCTGAGACACAACCGGAATTAAAAGGCGCAACAGCAAGTAACTCACCAAAACCTGCCACGACAGATACTGGAATTACTATTAACGTTCCAGCTTTCGTTAAAGTTGGTGATCGAGTGTTGATCGACACGGAAGCGGGTACATATCTTAGTAGAGCTGAATAGGCTGAGCGCTAAGACTAGGTCTCTTAAAAATCTTTACTAAGGATGACAAGTTCTCTAACGACTGTCATCCCCAAAGGTTTAAGGTTTGAATTTCAGTAACAAATCTAATTGCGCAGCTAGCTCTTCACTGTCAATCGCAGCGTTTGTTTCAGCAAGGCTTTTTAAGAAAACCTCGCGCAAACTTTTAGAGAAAGTATTATCTACCAGAATCCCTTGGCTTAACTCCCTAGATTGGGAAAGCGCTCTGTTCATATTTAATAACAGTCTTTCTGTGTTAGGAGTCAGGAATGGCTTGATTACATCCAGTTGAACTTGTTCCGAATTTAAAAAGCTTCCAAACCCAAGCGATATAAAATGTACAATTGCCTGAGTGTAGGCGACTCGTTTATCGTGTTCTTCTACAGAGACGTGAGTAATAATTGCGCCATACTTATAAAAGACACGTTCCAATTCATGCGCTAATTTCCCAGCTCGACCAGTTTCGGTAAAAATAACGTTTTTCCCCTTCAAAGACTCCTCGGATGGTCCAAACATTGTATGAATTGATGCAAGTTCAACGTCGACCGGAACCTTTTCAAGCAATATCTTTAAAGTTTCAGATTTTACTGAGCTATTATCAACGACAAGTGATCCCTTTGATATATATGGCAAAAAATCATTTAAGGCGTTTTCCACTTCCTGCATTGGAACAGAGAGCAATATAACTTGCGAATTCTTGATCAGATTTTTTTCAGACTCACTGGAGTTCTTCTCAAGCTTATGAACTTGCATTCCCCGCGCGACAAAAAAATCGGAAAACCACTGTCCCATCGCACCACCAGCCCCAATTATCGAGATCGAATTAATTGACTGTTCGATAAAAGATTTTTTAGAATAAGTTCCAAAATTGTATAAATTACCAGCCCCACCGGTCTCATTAACAAGGTAATTAGAAATATCCTGGATGCAGGTACTCACCTTTTTATTGTCAGATCGACTATTTTCCAATTCTAAATAGAATATAAATCCACCAGTTTGATCTGGTCTAGAATGAATTGAAAGTAGGTTACACTTATTCTTTTCAGAAATTATTGAAAGGATGTCTAACAACAGCCCCTGTCGATCCATTCTTGGATATAAGCACAGAGAAGTAGATTGACTGTCTGGATTTATATTTTTTAAATTATTAAGAATTAACTCTCTACTCTCAGATGTCGAAAGGATTCCAAACCTTGTTTTGTTAACCACCTGGTCAGGAGTCGTTTTAGCAATGACACGCAATCCCCTATTTTTAATCGCTATTTTGGACGCGATTGCCATTACTTTTCGTTTGGAACTTTTAACTAACTCAACGGCCGCGCTTGTGCTGTCGACGGGAGTTAAAATTGCATTTGGACAATTCTTTATTATAAACTCTTCAGACTGAGCTAAAGCCTGTTCATGAGAAAAAATTTCTTCAACTTCACTTAGAGGACATTCACCTACGGGTTGTGCCCCAATAAATAGATCGATTAATAAATTTTCCGAATGAATTATTTCAAGCTTTAGGTCGGCTTTCAACTCTCCGCTATGTAACCTTGTTAGCCCATCAAATGTTGCTGAAACTTGACCGTTTAATAGATTTTCGAGTGGAATAATCCCAAAAGATTTAGGATTATTTTTCAAACTCTCAAAAATACCCGAGATCGATGGGGCGTAAGTCTTCTTTAAGTCACCGAAATCAAGTCCTTGTAAGAACTGATCTGAAAAAGAATCTTCGGGTCCCAGTAATGTTACTGATAGTTCATTAAGTTTCTGGGACACGTGTTACTCAATTAAGATTTTTCTAATGAATTCTAACGAATTGAAATAATATCGCCTGATCTCAGCTCTGGATTAGGCTGAGAGCCGTCAACAAGACTACCATAATCAAATTCATATCTCTTCTCACCCTTAGCTCCCTTACGGATCAAAAAGATACTGCTTTCGTCTGCAAACGGTGCAAAACCACCGCCGGTAGCAATTGCTTGAAGCACTGTAATCCTCTTATCAGTACGATATTCCCCAGATTTAGCAAAAGATCCTGACAAATAGTAGACAGTAGGTGAAGACTGCAACAAAGAGACATTTACGTTAGCAGAAGGAATATATTCCTTTAACTTTTCAGCGAGCTCTTCTCCTATTTGAGTCAGAGTCAAACCTTCAGCAGGCACATCATTAACCAAAGGGTTTGAAAATCTCCCGTCTTCTCGGACGACAACTTCACCAGATATTTTTGGTTCTCCCCAAACCTGGACATTCAGAATGTCTCCAGCACTTACTTCATACGGAGCGCTTTTATCCTTAGTAACCTTAAGGTCAGACAAAGGACTTATGTTTGTTTGGCTACATGCGAGTAGTGTCAGAATTAAAATTAACTTTTTCATATTCCCTTCTAAAATTTAAATTAATGAGTCTATTTTAAAGAATCCAATAGTTTTTTCATTTCTGTATACTTTGGATGTTTTTCCTTAGCCCGATCAATTGCTAATTTTATAGCTTCCTTAGCCGCACTGCTATCACCAAGTTCTTTTTGAACTATTGCAAGGTGAAAAAGAATTTCTGGATTAAGAGGAGTTCCTGGCTCAGAATCTTTATAAACACGGACTGCTTCATTAAGAAGCGGTAATGCCGCTCTTGCGTTACCCTTCTTATAATATACCCACGCCAACGTATCAGCCACACTGCTTTCTCTTGGAAGCTCTTCCTTAGCTAACTCTGCAAGCCTTAAAGCCTCATTCAGGTCACCATCTTTAATCTCTTCTGTAAGAAGATAAGCTAAATTATTAGCAGCTGGTCCAAATCTAGGAGATATTTCTAGAATCTTTTTATATTCTTCCACAGCTTCTTCAAAATTTGCCTGTTGTTCCCAAGTTAACGCTAACAACATTCTAGTTGGAACGTGAGCTGGATTTTTTTCCAATAACTTTTTGTAATTATCGGCTGCTGCATTTAAATCACCACTCATTGCATCAATTCCACCCAAGGCAAAATATGCCCCGATTAGATTCGGATTTTGATCTAAAGCACTTTTTAACTTTTCTCGTGCTAGTTCGAATCGACCTTCAATCTTTGGATCAGCTAAGATAACTGAACCGATAAGTACATCATATTCTCCCTTACTATTTTGGCTAGACTCTCTCAAAGCACTAAGCTTTCCGATGATGTCACTAGAACTCTTACCAAGTTGATTCATTGAAAGCACAAGTCGGCGACCAGCACCTAATGCACCTTGATCAAAAGACAAAGTTTTTTCGTATTGCTCAACAGCTTTCGCAAAATCTTGCTTCTTCTCTGCTACCAATCCTAATTTATATGGACCGATTGGAAGATTTGGATAACTTTCGACAAGATATTCGTATACTTTTTTAGCTTTATCTTCTTCACCTTCTAGTAAAGCAACGTCAGCTCTAATAATATTCGCACCTAGCTGTCTTGGATACCGACTTAAAATTTGCTCGGAATTCTCTTTTGCTCCAGCTAAATCATTTTGCATCAATTTAGTCTTCGCAATTGCGAGCCTTGCACCGACATCATTTGGATCAATTGAGATGGCCTGATTTAAATGTTCCAAACCTTCTTGTGTTCGTCCTGTAGACAACTCGATTATTCCGGCTTTTCGAAATGCTGGCGCAAACGAAGTTGCCGCAGTTAAAGCCTCGGAAAATGACTGCAATGCTTTTTCAATATTTCCTTCAAGCTCATAATTTCGACCTTGGAAATATTTAACTAATGGATTTGAAGGTGCCTTCTCTTCAAAAGATGTAGCGAGAGCCTTAGCTTTCTCCATTTCTTGTCTTGCAAGATACATGTCGTACAACTTGTCTCTAGCATCATAACGAAGAGGATCCTGCTGTAATATTTCTTCGTACTGGTTCAAAGCATTATCGTTCAATCCTCGTCTGAGAAAAAACTCTCCTAGTACATATCTCAAGCCAGTTTGGCTTGGATTTTCTGTAACAAGCTGTGAAAGTCTCTCTTGAGCTTCATCTAATCTACCTTGTCTCGCATAAAGATCCGCAACCGCAATTTGGATAGCTTGATTAGATGGTTCGATTTTCAAAGCCTTTATAAAATATTCTTCGGCTGCTTTTGCATTTTCATTTGCTAATTCAAGATGACCCAAGCTACCTAACGCCGGAACACTGTCAGGATTCTTAGTTAGAATCTCTTTTAAAATTTTTCGCCCTTCATCAACCTTTTTTCTTGGTCCAATCGCGATCAAATTAGATTTTAAAATTAAAGCATCTTCGTTACTTGGCTCTACTTCTAAAGCTTTTTCAATATTGTTTTCAGCTTGCTCATATTGTTTTGCAATCAATTGCAGTGAAGCAAGATGAATTCGAGCGTCTACGTGATTAGAATTGTAATTTATAGCTGAGTTGTAGCTCTCAAGGGCTCTACCATATTCACCGATACGAACGAGAACTTCAGCCAATTGGAAGTAACCTTCTGCATCTTCTGGTTTTAAATCGATTGCTGTTTGAAGTTCAATTCGCGCTTCTTGATACTTTTCAGCTTTGATGAAATTTTTAGCTGATTCTAGCTTACTAGAATATTTTTCATCTTTGTTGCCGCCCCCGCAGCCAATTAACGACAAAGCTAGTGCCAAAACAACTGATCTGGCTATCACTTTAGACGATTTTATAACGGGTAGACTTGTATCTAATAGATTTAAATTCATAGGTTTAATGATTGGTTCGCGTAACTATTTGTAATTAAAAGAATTATTCTGCGAATAAAGAATTATTTGCCACAATTCTCTAATTCGGGGCACAATCTAGCAAATATTCTAAGATTTGAAACCACTTTCTATTTACTCAATAATATAGATGATTTAAGAGGTACTACAAATTTTATAATCTTGCATAATATTTTTTGTAGTATTTGACGTTATACCAATAACATTTACTCTGGACAAAACTTTAGGAAGTCGATGAATTTTCAGCCACAAAACCAACCAAGCCTGGTTGAAACCTTTAATAAACATAAAACCGCCTTCAGTAGATACTGGAGATTAGCTCTTCCACCAGCAATTGCGATTACCCTTCTCGCTCTATTTTTAAGTATTAAGCTACCTAGCTATTACACTTCTAACTTTATTGTTAGAATTCAAAACCAACAAATCTCATCTGGAGTTCTCGGCAAGACCGAAAGTAAAGACGACACTGCTACTTTAAGTTCACTTGTTGAGGAGCTGAAAGCTAGGCAAAAACTTTTGACCATTATCCAAGAGTTTAACCTTTACCCATATCTAAAAGGTCTTTCTGGACAAGAAAAAGCTCTAGAAAAGTTTCAAAAAGCCTACATAATTACTCCTCTCGAAACGACAATTGGCGCAAAATCGGAAAGTTCAGCAAGTTCTATTTTTAAAGTTAGCTTTTCACATTCCGACAGAGACAAAGTATTCAGAGTTACCGATAAGCTTCAAAACTTATTCATCTCCGAAAGTTTAATTAACATACGAGCGGAAACCCGAGGGACTGAAGAGTTCTTAAGTGCACAACTTAAGGCATCTCAAAAACGTCTCGAAGATATTGAACAAAGGCGTCTCGAATACATGCGAAAGAACGCTGGCAAACTTCCAGAAAGCCGCGAAAAAGCAATTTCCGAGCGAAAGATGCTCATGGACAAGATCTTTTTAAATAATCAAACTCTCGAAGCTAATCAGGGAAAAGCCAGATATTTAAGAGATGAACTTGAAATGACCGTTCGAGATCCTTCAACCCTTGGGTCTGGGATTTCATCAAGCGTTGGAGTGGATCCAAATGCAAGTCTATCTCAACTTAAACAAACCCTTGCATTATTAAAAGGACGATATTCCGAGAAACATCCGGACGTACTTGCCCTTAAGAGTAGGATTGGAATTTTAGAAGGCAAGATTAAACGGGGTGAAATCGTAACAGGTGGAAAATCCGGGGGCGCTAGTCTCGGAAACACTCGTGAATCACGAATGATTAGACGAGAGATTAGCGAAGTTGAAGTTCAAAACTCCAAACTTCAAAGCGAGAATGCTGCGTTAAAGGCTCAGATTGAAGATCTTACTAAAGCAATCTCTCTGATCCCTTCTCAAGGAAATGAGCTTGAAGAAATAGAACGAGATTACGAATCTCAAAAAGACCTTTATGAAAAATTGATGGTGGATCAAGCACAAGCCGCGATGCGAGTAGATCTTATTCAAAGCCAAAGAGGGCCAAGGTTTATCATTATAGATCCTCCGACTAAGCCAGAGATTCCCTCTGGACCACCACGATTAATAATTGCCCTTGGAGGATTAGTTTTGGGTATAGGCGTACTGTTTCTTGTACCGGTTGCTTTTTTCTATTTTAACTCTTCGTACAAATTCAAAAGTGAAGCTGAAGCTGGTCTTTCGGTTCCAGTAGTGGGAATGATTCCACCACTTAATACTCCAAATATAATAGCTCAAAAACGAAAGAATATCGCGACCTCGTTTGGAACATCATTGGCGACCTTAATTGCCGGAATAATTGCAATGTTTTTTACGATATAGGTCTATCACTTAGGTAAAATTATGAATATTTTTAAGTCGAAAACCAAAAAAGAAGTTAAAGAAAAAAGCTTGCCTCCGGTATCCAAAACTTCAAAACCAAAATTTGAAAAGCCGCCGGTTAAAAGCTTAAACGAGGGCCATGTACTGCTGTCAGGCGGCTCCGTTATTGACCTGGAAGCTTCTGAAAGATTTAGAATGCTAAGAGCTCAACTTGAAAGACAGAACCTAGATACCAACAAGATTGATGTTCTTGCGCTAACAAGCGCGGTCCCATCGGAAGGGAAAAGTATAATTTCAACCAACCTAGCAAGGGCCTTCGCGGGAGACCCACAAGGAAAATGCATAATCGTCGATTGTGATTTAAGAAAACCGAATGTTCATCGATTCTTTGGAGAACCCAGCACGCCGGGCCTTAGTGATCTTTTAGTCGCCGGCAAATCTCTTGGTTCGGTACTCAAAGAAGTCGAACCTGGCTTGGATATGATAAGCGCGGGTTCACCGGTAGTCGACTCAACTAGAACGATCGAATCACCTGGCTTCAGTCTCCTCCTTAACGAACTAAAGAAAAACTATCGCCATATCATCTTGGATTGTCCTCCAGTATTAATGTGTTCGGAAGTTCTATCAGTTGCTCATTTGGCATCGGGATCACTAATAGTAGCTAGAGCTTGGAGAACTGAACGTCAATTAGTTCAAGAGGCTGTGGAGCTTCTAAAAAATCACGACCTGATCGGTGTAGTATTAAACGAATGCTCTGACAGTTTATCGCATTACGGGTATTACGGGTATTACGGGTATATGGGCAACAGCCGAGCTGAAGAAAAGCCAAAAGCAGCTTCAAGCAAAATTGGAAGACTACTTAACCGTTAAAAAGCTTTGCATAATTGACTCTTAATATTTATGATAGAAGTTATGAAAACAAACCGAAAAATTCAGTATTCAATCGCTCTAGCCCTAATCATAAATCTTAGTGCTTGCAGGTTCATTGTCCCAACTAACAAAGAGGCCTCTGCTCTTAACACTCAAGGGAGTTTCAGCGCAGGAGCACCTGCATGGGCAAATCTTCCTAAAAATCAAAAAGTAAACCTTCCTGCAAACGCCGGAATCATTCCTCAAACTTTCACCGTCCCTGAATCAGTAGCGTTCTCAGCACAAGCAAATGCATCAAGTGCTGTAACATCAAACATTGGTCGAGGGGTTGAAGCAGAAAACTATAATGCGTTAGAAATAGCTAGAAACAACGAAGCATTAAAGAAAGAAAAAATTGCTGCTCAAGAGTCGCAAAAAAGTGATGATAGTGAAATTGGTCGGATAGAAGCGCAGTGTCCCGGCACAGAGAATGCGGTCGTCGAAGCTATCAAGACAGAAAATATTTCAACTCGAATCAAAAGATATTTAATTTTAACAAAACGCTGTCCATCATCTGCTAGTATCTGGGTGTGGCTTGCAAAAGATTATTCTGCTATCGGCAGAACGGATGATGCAAGACGTTGCGCTCAAGCTGCTGCATCGATTGATCCTCAAAATGCAGAAGCCCAAGCTTTACTTGAAAGCTTGTCATATCCTGAGTAGTTAGTAATTCAATCGTCACATCATGGCTTCTAAATCAGAACTATTCCCCTTAAAAGGGACTTTTCAAAAATACCCTTGGGGCAAGGAAATTTCGAAATCTATTTTAGCCGGATTTGCGAAGACTCAGCCAGAAATGCCCTCAAGTGGGACGGTTGCAGAACTTTGGCTTGGCTCTCACCCAAATGGTGAAAGTGAAATCAAAATAGAGAATGCTTGGCAACCATTGAAAAATTTCCTTGAGAGTAAACCTGAATTATCAGAATTTAACTTTCTAACTAAAATCCTTTGCATTAACAAACCTCTCTCGATTCAACTTCATCCGAATGCAAAAGAGGCGCTCCGCCTTAATTTAAATAACCCTACAAATTTCCCAGACAGTAATCCCAAACCTGAGATGGCTGTAGCTCTGAGTGATCTTGAGCTACTTTGCGGAGTTCGGCCAGTATCTGAGATTATTGAACTAGTCGAGAATCATGTGGCATTTAAAAGCTCTTCTAAATTCGACCCCTCAGCCGCGATCGAAGAAGGCGGAATTTCAAAACTTTTTGAAGTCATCCTGACTCTTGATAACGATGAGCTAAATCGAATTCTAGGCATTTTTCGAGGCCTCGAGACGAACACTCCCCACGACAGCATTTCAAAGTCTCTCATCGAGACTAAGACTTCCCTAGATCCAGGAATACTCGCATTACACCTATTAAGCTTTCTTAAGATAAAGAAAGGTGAGGCAATTTATATCAAACCAAACATCCCTCATGCTTATATCTCGGGTGAAGCTTTCGAATGCATGAAAAATTCTGACAATGTTGTGCGCGGCGGCCTAACTTCCAAAACAATTGACGTTGAGAATTTCTGTAGGCTAGTAGAGACTCAACCATATAATCCGAAACTGACACCTCACCAAGTCAATTCACATACAGTTAGATATCTGAATGATGATCTGCCCTTCCTTGTTGACCAAATTCAAATTAAAACTAATTCTAAAGACACGTTAGAATTAAAGGGCGGAAATGGCCATGAAATAATTTTGGTTACAGCGGGCTCCGGGAACATCGAACTTAGCGAAACTTCATACGACCTTCTTCCCGGATCGTCATTCTATTGTTGCAGTAGAACTTCCATGAATATTTCCGGTGAAGAATTATCACTATTTAGAATTCTAGCTAAATAGTGATCAACCGTTATCCCTAACTATTCCTACAGACTAGTATGATTTTACGTTTTAATTTTCGAGAGACAAAAACTAGTACCGTTTTTTCTCTAAAAAACATGGACTCGTTTTGATCATAAAGATTCAACCGAATAAAAAGTATACATGATCTATTCCGAAAGTTTATTCGCTACTTTCCATTGAGCCGAAGGGTCGATGATGTAATCTTAAAGTTTAGAATGACGTTTCATTCTAAACTTTTTATATTTACCGTTCGACTAACTACGGTCTAAAAATATAAAATGAATATTGGATAAACAATTAATTTTTTATTAATCAATTATCAACGACATATTAAGAACCAAGGATCCAGAACGTCGTGACACTAAGTAGCTTAAAAGCATAAGGAAATAATAGATTGAAAAATCAAACTGAGTTGATACTATTAAGTTAAGCTCGAAATATTCCGATTACTTACATGAGGAAGATTTATATTATGAGACGAGATGACTACATAGACATTTCTTTTGAGTTAGACCGCCGGGGACTAATTTGGGAACCAGAGGTCGGCGACGAAATTTCTTTAAGAGGTAGCGACAGAACCGTTTCTATCTTAGTGGATCCAAATGGGATGTCTCCACAAGAGCTGCGACAATCTTTCATATGGCTACCTAACGTTGAACAACTTGTCGGTCAAATAGAAGACCGCCATGGATTAATTTTCCATGCTGGTATTACCGAGGGTCTAGAATACGAGGCCATTGTTAAATGTAACGCTGGCCTAGTTGAAGCGAAAGCTGACTCTTTAAGAGTTGTATTCGGCAAAGTTCTAAATTCGATAATTTCTGATACCCTGACAATTCCATTACATTAAACAGTCCTTGTTTATGAAAATTATTGAGATTGAAACAAGTATGACAAAGCCCATACACTGATCGAGGTCGGCCTAAAAATCAAAAGAAAACATATACTGTCCCCATTTCGTATGATATTTTACTATGATGAAAATCCACTATTATCTTATTGTCGTTCTACTTCTAACAAACTTTGCGCAAGCGGATGATCTTGACTTTTGCGCCAAGGGAACAGAAGTGAAAACACTTGCCACGGCAAGCTCTTGGGCGAACTTACGAAACAACAAAGGCTCACTAAAGTACGAGACCACTCAGATTTTGACTAGCGGGTTAAAGAGCCTTACAGAACACCAAAAACTTTTAATCAAGTCGACTCCGAACAAACTACGAAAAGATTCCAACGATAAACAGTACTGTCAAAACAAATTCGATCAAACTTCGAAGTCTCCGCTAAAATATTCTCCGAAACTTTTTGATAATGTCGGGGAATTAAATGAGTGGATTGGAGATTTTTCACAAGGTGATGGCGAGGAAGGTTCAAAAATGTATAGTGCTTGCGATCGCGACTGTAGTCCACGCTATCAATACTCGATCACCACAGCTGATGGAAAACTAAAACTTAATGCCGAGGTTATTTGCGGACTTCCAAGAGATAAAGATGATAATCAGTATTCTTTAGTCGCTCAATGCGTTAGTAAATAACCGCATCTATATTCATTCTAGATCAAAAAAATCTAAAATCTGAAAGATATTTTTAAAGTTCAGATCTCACCTGTTTATTTTACGCTTACCTAACCAGCTGTTTTTACAACTCAAAAACAAGATATCGAAATCAAACTTTTCGAATCCAAAAAATTAAATCAATTAACTCAAAATGTTAGTACCAGCAAACCTTATGTAACCGAAATTGAATCGACTCAAATAATATATTCATCATGAATATATATACTTTTTTTGAATTCTCAGAAACGCACTGCACCATCATGAAAATAAAAACCTTTCTTTCTGTTCTATTCCTTGGATTAACAATCTGCTTACCTCTCAGCTCCGAAGTATCCGCGGATCCTGGCATTTTTTCTCCAGAAGACTTTGGTCCAGCATACTGCGTAGGTTGCTGCGATTCTAATGGCAATCAGCTTCCTTCCGACCCAGTATGCGGATGCGATCCTATTGACCAATGTGGTGTTTGCAATGGAGATGGTTCAAGTTGTAGCTGTGAATTATTTGATTGCGCTGGGAACCCCTACCCTAACTCGATTCCATACTGTCATTTAGACGTAAATAAAGATAAGCGAATCAACGCAGATGATGCTCTAGCAATTCGTGAATACATCGTTCAACATGGAGCTAGTGTTTTAGTAAATGACACTAATAAAGTATTCAACGTATCAAAAGTCGATAACTACATAACAGCCAATGACGAACTTATCATTATAAACTTTTTAAACAAACAGCTTGATGGCGTAAAAAAGAATGACGAATGTGACGTCTGCGGAGGTCCTGGGAAAAATATATGTGGGAAATGCCCAAATGATCCTGACTTTATCGAGCCAACAGGGCCTAATGGCTTATGTGGTTGTCCAGGTTCTATAAACTATGTAGGCTCTTATAACAGCGAGTGTGCAATTTGTACTGACTTACCTAAAGATAGCTGCGACAGATGTCCTGGATCCAACGGTTACAACAGTCCATGTAACACGCCGACACCATCGCCGTCGATGACTCCTACTCCAACTCCATCAGCGACGCCGACTCCGTCAATGACTCCAGTTCCATCACCGTCAGCGACTCCGACACCTGTAGAAGAGGTCTGTAAATACTATCCAATTTCAACAGCCTACATTTATACATTTAAAGGAAAAGGCGCTCCCTCAGGAAGCCGAACAGTCAAAGGTCCTGGTGTTGAACTCGAATGTGTAAAATCTATCGTAAACAAAAACGGAGGTTGCTTCTCTCCAAAGAAAAATGATGATTGCGACCTACGTGTTGTCAATGAATTTGTTGCGATCGCTGGTAGTTCTACAAGTGGCAAGGTGTCTGAATTTGTGATGGACAACGAATGCAATAGGATTACTGAGTTTGACAAGGATGAGCTATGTGACGAAACATATGTTCGTGGCTGGACCTCGCCAATATCTCTAATTTTAGACGACTCTCAATGGTTGCATAAAACTTCAATCGTAAAATTTCCTTTAGCCGACCCAGATGTGCCTGGTTTATTTATCTGGAAAGCTTCAGATGTATCCCCTCTACTAGTCTACGATCCGGCGAATTCAAACCAGGTTCTCTCTTCAACTCAGCTCTTTGGAGAAAGAACATTTGGAGGCAAACCAGAGTTTGGGATAGTAAATTCTGCCCTTAATTCAAGCTCACCTTCTAATGGCACCTTTCTTTGGAAAGATGGATTTGAAGCCCTAGGTCAACTTGACTCGAACAATGACGGATCAGTTTCTGGTGAGGAGCTACGTCATTTGAAACTCTGGTTTGATCGAAATATGAACGGCATTAGCGAAGAGGGAGAAGTAGTAGATCTTGCCTCAGCGGGAATTACAAAACTTTTCTACAAGGGAGCCAAAGCTAAGGAAGGATCTTTAGACTTGTACCTTAATATCGGATTTGTACAAACAGATCGAACTGGAAGAACACGAATTGGTAAATCCGTGGACTGGTACGGTGAGAAATTAGACTCATTTAAGGAAATCGCCCTAAGCAATCAATTAAATACTAAAGATTACAGACGCTTCAAATACAGCTCTGAAATGGACGATCTAATTGGTGTGTGGGAATGGGAAGTTGACGACACATATAAAAAAGAATCAGAGCTGTTAAAACCTAAAGGCCTGCTAATGTTTTTCAAAAAGGAAGAATCGGTCTACGGTCTATCCGCTGTCGAGTATCCATTAAAAGATGCATCTGGAGAAAAGGTAAAGAGCATTATAAAATACTCTCCTATCGAAATAGTTAACATCGATCACTCTTCTAAGGAATCTGTAATTTCATTCAATGTAACGAATAGCGAGAGCGCAAATACGTTATCTAAGATGACTGTATCTAATGATGCTGCCAAAGGTCATAGCTCCTTCCTAGATGACAACACCAATGGATGGAAGATAGAATACAATTGGAAGGCAAAAAAAATTCCCCTTCGGTAACATGCCCTAACTAGGAAGTTAAATTTTTGCAAACAAGAAGTCTCGAAAATATCTTGGTCTCTGCATAAATTCTCAAAACTAAAAAAGCTAACTAAAACAAATAAATGTTTTGTTAGCTTTTTTAGTTTCTGCCGACATGAAGTCGACAGATTAGAAATATAAGATCTATCTCTTAGAGAACTGAGGTCTCTTTCTAGCTTTGTGACGACCTGGTTTCTTTCTTTCAACAACTCTTGGATCTCTTCTTAAGAAACCTTCTTTCTTTAAACTTGGTCTTAATTCAGGCTCCGCAGTTTGAAGAGCTCTTGAAAGTCCGTGAATGATTGCTTGCGCCTGTCCAGTTACACCACCGCCTGAAACAGTTGCTACAACTCTGTATGCTTCTGTACGCTCAGTTACCTCGAGTGGCTTAGATGGAAAAGTAGCAACACGGCTATCACCGAAATATGCTCCGACTTCTTTGCCGTTGATTGAGAATGTTGGCGCGCCATCTCCAACTGGATGAAGGAAAACTCTTGCACTGCTACTTTTTCTTCTTCCGGTTGCGTAGTATTTTTTTTCTTGAGCCATAACTATTTTGAAATATTGTGTTTAAATATGCTTATAATTAAATTTTTTCTGGGTTCTGTGCAACATGCGGATGAGTTTCGCCAGCATAGATCTTTAATTTATCTATCATGTTCTTACCCAACGCAGATTTAGGTAACATCCCTTTCACAGCATGCTCGATGATCCTTTCAGGATGCTTTGACCGCACTTCTGCAGCTGTTACTTCCTTTAAGCCGCCAGCGAAACCAGTGTGATGTCTGAACACCTTCTCTTGTTCCTTGATACCAGTAAACTTAACTTTATCAGCGTTTACAAGTACGACATAATCACCACCATCATTATGTGGTGTATATGTTGGTTTATGTTTGCCACGCAGAATATGAGCTATTCTCGTTGCTAAACGACCAACTACTTGATCATTACCATCAATAAGAACCCATTTTCGGTTCTTAATCGCTTCTTCGTTTGTTTGAAATTTTGTTGACATAATATGCATTAAATTAGTATGCTTTTTGTAAGTGCTGTAAGAATTATCTTAAGCGCGCCTTATAGTCAATACAAGGATGCAAAAAGAAAGATAAAAACTGTTATTATCTTAATAATATTTATAAAATTTGTAAAATTAATGTGTTCTACAGCTTTTGTAGCTTTGCTGCAAACCCCTATTAGCTAAATAAAATGTGTTTAAATATTTAATTAGGTTTTAATTGGGCGAGTAAATGAACCTTATAGGACGATTGCGTTTTCCATGTCTAAAAACCCGAGAATGTCTTTAAAATGCACAGGACCTGAACGAATTCGCCCTAATTGCCCTGCCTTTTAATTTAAATTGAAGGATTTTTTTGCTGGCTTTGCCATTTTGCGACAAAGCCACAGTAGAATTTAAAGAAATCGCTATTTAATGCATTTTTGAAGAATTGACTGCGTTTATTCGCTCGACTTCGACCTTGACGCATTTCATATCTCGATAGACGGGTTGTCCAGTGTTCTGACTATCTCTTTCCACTGCAAGTTGTAACCTCTGAGTGTTTATCACACCAAATTTTTGTTGTTGAGGGACGAAAACATGTTGGCACACTCCACACTGGACTACGACAACAATACCAGACAATGTGACCTTAGTATGTTCCGTGCTAAGTGACTTGCCGTTTTTTTCTTCTTTTATTTCATTTTCACAGCAAGGGCATACAATTTCATCTACAAACGTTTCTGCGAGCCCACGTAATCTAAACTTT
>CAYYIQ010000012.1:0-25873 GCA_964472005.1 uncultured Bdellovibrionales bacterium
TGCCCCTTTACCAATATCCATAATGGTTGAGTTATTTAATCCCGCTCCAGCTCTTAAAGCGACCTTGTCACCTGTAACTTCGATGATCATCATATCGCTATTCAATGAAGACGAAGGTTGTCTTTCAATCGGTTTTACCACCGCTGGTGCAACAATCTCCTCTTTAACTTTTGCTATTTGCGCCGACCTATTGGATCTCGTTCTATCAGCTGATCGAGTAACTGCACTCTCAGGTTTTCTGCGTTTAGAATCATCACTGGAGTCAAGTCCAAATAACTCCGCAGCAGATTTTTTCATCAAAAGCTCGTTTTTTAACTCAACGATTTCTCGCTCGAATTCTGGAATCTGTGTAACTAATTTTTGACTTTGATCTAGTTGCTCGAAACAAGCTTTTGCGTCATTTTCTTTGCTTGCAAGTTCTTTCTCTTTACTTGATAGATCGGTAGACAACTCTTCGACCCTTTGCTTAAGGGCGACAGTTTCGCTAGACGTTGAATCTTTTGAATTTTCTAGATTATCGATTTTCAATTCGCTTACTTCTTTATACTTTGCGAATTCTTCCTTCAAAGCAGAATTTTGCAACTTTACTGCATCATATTCAGTTTTTAAATTCTGAATTTCTTGCGATATTTTCTCTTTTTCTTTCTTTACAGATTCAAGCTCTGCTTGTTTTTCCGCCAAAATATCCGGAGCAAAGTTATTCGCGATCGAACCTTCTCCTGTGGCAACATTTTGTTTTGCATAATATTCTTCAAGATCTTTAAATTTTTCTCGTAGCTTTTTAGAATAATCAAGAAGTGATTGTTTGTCTTTTTTTAATACTTTCAGTTCTCTTATCAAATCAGCAGTATTTGAATAAGTTTTCAATTCTTCATCTGAGACAACGAACAATGAACTGTTAGAAGAGGAAGTGTCAGCCTTAGCCAATGTACCGATCTCACTGCCAAGCGCTCTCGTATTCGCATTTTGCGCTGCTACACTTATTGGCAAAAACAAAACTGCTGTTAACCCTAGTAAGAACGCAAATCGGTCAGTTAATGTTTTAACTTTTACGATTTCATCTTTTAGATTGTTTTCCACAAGTAATCCCTTCACGCCGAGTATTAAACTTAATAACTTCTGCAAAGGTGTTATGGTCGTTTTTTATCTTTTTAGAGACTAAGTGACTTGTATAACTATTAAAAAGGACCGCTATTAATCCCTCTGCATATACTCTTGTCTGGAAGAACTACCCATTTGCTTCATTTCAGCGTGACGTTTAGCCCGTTCGTGCTCGATAAGTAGCTGAATTGAACGTGGACTTGCGACACCTTTCATAACAATTTCAGTCTCTTGCGTCATGGCACTGCCCACTGAAACAGTTCCGATATCTAAAATTCGTTCCCAAATGGTTTGCTCTGGTTTAACTCCCCGTATGTCTTCCCAGCGAATTCTCGGCTGGCTGAAATTCAGGGACATCTTGCCGATCTGAGCTTCGATCCCGGCATCATCGATAATATACTTAGCGTCGTAGATATGGATAAGTACTTTTACCAGAAAGAATCCTGGAACCAGTGTTAGAATAGGTAAATTTAAAACGTATTGAGTACTTGAAGTTGAGAATAACTCTCCAGTGATAACAACGTATTTAGCTAATTCTTGAGATACCCATACTGCTCCAACCGAAGTGATAAAGAAACCAATAAGATTTAAGAACTGAGATCTCCAACAAGGGAAAAAATAATATCTTGTACCCCCATCATCTAAATCTTCAACTCTGTTACCATTCGAATCTTTTACGACTGGGGCGTCACCAAAAACATCGTCTACCGGATAGCTTTCACTTCCTTCCACTCCATTGTTAAGAGCGTCAAAGTCGATATTATCAAACTTAGAACTCATTTAAACTCCTTGTAGTTTCTATCGATTTGATCGTCTTAATCGCTCCTCAAGGGCAATTAAAGGATCGACCTCATCTCTCTGAATTTTTTCTCGCTTTTCAGCTAGCTTTCTTTCTCTATCCGTTCCGTAAACTTTTGCTTGGCCTGTAATTAATCCATCTCGATCAATCGGCTCTTTTACTGCTCTGACAGCTTCGTCATTCGTAAAGATACGACCTTGTTGTTGCTTAGCGTCTTCTCTCTTAGCTCGATCTTCCGTTGGAACAATTCCTAAGACTTCACGTGATTTAAGAGAATTAGCGTCAACACCTCCAAATGTTCCAGCTTGCCTTGCGCTTGGTAATTTAGATTCGATTTTACCGCCTGCTAATATATACACAAGGAAAAAAACCAAAACTAATCCAACTGAAGCAATATTATGCTTAGTAAAAGCCGATGAGCATACTAAAAAGCTTAAAACTTTCTTAGCGTTCATTTCTTGTCTCCCCCTTTAATTCACTAGATTCCGACCTACAAGGACGCCACCTACCCTGCTTTACCATTCTAATGGCAACATAGGAAGGATTATACCACCTTTTGTCGCTATCTAGCCCTGGTCCATTATCCTGAAACTCTACTACCGGTTCTTCCCAACAAAATCTTACTACTCCCGGTGGGATTGGAGCAGGACTATCATATCCGACATACACAGTTTGTACGTCAGGATCCTTGTCAAAAATAGATGTTGTTGAACATGCCGTAAAGAACAACAAGCTAGACAACAAACAATTTTTAATAAAAGTTTTAATCATTTTAAATCTTCCTTAATCACGCTCTCGATATACGCCGTCAGCATCTGGATATTGTGCACGTTGAAATTTTTCTTGGCGTATTTCAACGACAGCCCGATGAGGCATTCTGTAATACATTGCTTTTGGGTCTAGCGCGCCAGGAACTTCAACATCCTGCTGCATCGTTTCTGCCCACGGACCATAGATTGTGCCAGGAACGTTTTCTCTTTCCAAATCATTTACATATTGTTGAACGATGACAGTTTTATCGCCTTTAACAGTACCCCAAAACATACCGCCACATGAACATAGATTTAATAACAATAAGGTTATAACAAATTTTTTCATAAGCTCTCCTTAAGAAACCTTTAAACCAGCTTTTAAATCCAACGCCCTGCCCGTACTTGGTCCGACGTTATCACCCTGTTCTCGCATTCTCTGGTAGTATTCTTCAAGCATCCTTCTTCTTTTCATTAAATCTTTTGCTCCATATGGTGCAATCTCAACTGCTCGCTTTAATGCCGCAACAAAATCACCATCTGTTTCTTCTAGAAGTGCTGAGAACAATTGATTATCATCACCATTATTAGTTGAAACCCAATAAAACGAAGGTTCCGCCGGCAACACTAACGCAGCTTCACCAATATCACTTAACAAGAAGAATTGAGATTCCACACCTTTAATCGTGTGAAGTCTTGTAATTGTCTCTGCTTGTTGTGGATTAAGATTAAAAGCCTGTGCTGTTACGTGGAATTTTGATGGATCTTGTCTCAAGAAGATTTTATGTGAACTGTTCTGTACAATAGCTTGTCCACCTTCACCTGCGTAGAAATCCTCACCTGACTGAGATGCCGCGACCACAATTCCTTTCCGTTTTCGATAAAGTCTAAATGCAGCTTCGACAACACCTGCCGCTGTTTTACCAATCAAATCATGAGCCTCATCAAACACAAGTAATTTTCGAGTATCAAGCTCATCTGGCGTATTCATCACTTCATCCGCCCAAATCATTGCAACTTTTAGAAAAACTCTCTGCAAATCTGGGTTTCTACTTAATCCTTTCAAATCAAATACAATGAAACGTTCTTTTAACTCTAATCGCCCTGCTCTATCGAAGAATCTTGCATAGGTACCATCACCATAATATTCTCGCATTAAGATCGCGAGCTCTTGCCGCATGTGAAAATGATTCTCAGTTTCATTTGGTCGAGGTGGCTCTTTAAGTACTTTAACAACATCTCGTAACAGGAACTCTCGTTCTTGATCACCATGACGATATCGGTAATGAGACTCCATCAACGATTCGATTATTTCGTTACGCTGAATTCTTCCTAACACCTTGTCTTTCTCAGTAGCCATATCGGCTATGATATCAACACAAATATCAAACAAATCTTTAAAGTCTTCGTTAGTTCTATCTGGATCCATTTCTCCAAGTCGAGCTAAAAAGTTCATCGCTGGAGCTCTGGCCGGTGTTGCTTGATAGATCCGACCGCCGAACAATTTAGCAACTCTTTCGAAACCGCATGGCAAGTTCGGCATACCTTTATCAAAAATAAAAGTAATTGGTTCTCGTGGTTCTTTAGTACCATCTGGTTTCTCAGAGTAATGACCACGATTTAAGGTAATCAAAAGGAAACATAATAAATAACTTTTCCCTGCACCCGAAACACCACTAACGATTACGTTCGGCGCTACGTTAGAATCGAATAAATCAAAGTGTACTAACTCTCGATTCCACAAACTTGGCATCACAAACAGCGAGCTTTCACTTCCTGACCAGTTCCCCCACACAGGAAATAACCTAACAGCTCTCGAACTTGTCATCATGGAAGTCCAACCAGGCCCATCTGTCGTTGGATCATAAGCACCTGGAAGTGCGTTAAGAAGTACTCCAAGGTCACTAATCATATGCGACATAGCTCTAGCTCCATTTAACGCTGGAAACATCGCTAGAACTTCACTTGACGCACGTCTTGCTTCATCGATATTATTTGTAATTTGTACGTGGTGAGCACCTACTCTTACGACTTGAGATCGGTTTGAATATAATTCTTCTCTCGCCTTTCTAATTGTAGAAATTTGATGAAGAACTTTTTGGTTTGCCCGACCTCTGGCACCAAATTCTCGTAACCCCAAAGTTTGATCTAGTCTATCAAGTCTTTTAATTTGATCTTCTTGACTATCTTTGGAATAGGTCACCGTAAAAATAGATTCCATAGGCAAACTCTGTAATGGAACCGTCATCAAAGGAAGTGCTTGTTTCGGTGGTTTTACCATACTGACAGTGTGATAAACACGACCATCTTTTACTAAGAACCCATCCTCTGGGTGATACGCCATAGTATCGGAAATTTGGTTAGATAAGATATCATCGGAATCGTAGGCTGGCACTGCGCAATTGTTAAATCGACCACGCTTAAATTTACCACCCTTTGTACTTCGTCGATTCAAGAGCGGATACATTAAATTTATCAATCCCTGCCCGTCAATTCTTGAAGGATATAATCCAAGGTCTGATAATCTCGCAATTTTCCCTTCAATCTCTCCACGAAATTTTTCTAAATATCTTTTGTATTCTTCGATTCTTGCTGAATCGAATTCAGGTCCTTTTGGACCTCCGAATAAACCTTTGAAGGTATCAACTAAGTTATCTAACGGACTTCTATCTTTCCAAGGAGGGTCGTACCGAAAAGAAACAACTAGTTTTAATCGTTTACAACGACGTTCGTACTGTTCGGACTTAGACATATTTTTAATAAGTCTAACCCAACGTCGCGCCATCCAACCAGCAACGCCACTGAGCGGATAGTCGTAAAGGCATCTATCTAAAATATCTTGAATATCGAAAGTAGTTATCCAGCTAAACTGCACACTAATTCGGTGATCCATCGAATCAACTAATTCTTGAATACCCTGACATGTCTGAAAAGCTGCGGCATCTGAAATTGAAGTTAAAAGTGCTGGCTTCAAGATCCACATAGACCAAAGAGACGCATCTCCGTGAACGAAAATTTGATTTTCGGTGTCCCATTTTACATAAGGGAGTAGCTTATTAAAAGCTGCCTCGTCCTGGTAAATTCTTTGTCTCGTGAGTCTTGTTATACCCATATTAATCCCTTATTCTCGATCAATTAGTTTTTCGAGTACTACGAGCTGGGAGTTGTGGGCTAGTAGATCTGTCCGCTAATCTGATGATCCTTTTATTATGATCTAATGTAAGATTAACTTTCGACTGATTCCTGATTTCCTCAAGGACTTCTTCTACTGTTCCTTCCATATGAATACTTATTCTATTATTTAAAGAACCGGACCGTTGCTCCCAACGATACCCCATAGTCTGGGCAACAGCCTCAATTGCTTCATCTGTTGTGACATTCTTTAATTCTACGAATATTTCTGGCAACAGCAAAGGCGCTGAATCTGACGTTCTTGGCTTTATTGGTTCAGGCAGATGACTCCACATGATTCGGCTATAGACAGGGTCAGGAGGGCTCTGTCGGTACGCTGGTTCGTAATATACGACTTCGTAGACAGGTGCGCTCGAACAAGAAGTTAAACCCAGTAACAGCAAGAATATAGCCGGGAATGATAGATTTCGTTTGCAGCATGACATTTTAATTACTTAGCCTCTTTGTAAACCCATGGTGTTGAACCGCCAGACCCAGATGTTCCAAGACTGATTGGTGCCCCTCCGCCAGCCGCTGCGCCCTGAGTTGAAAGATCTAATTGTCGTTCAATTTCAAACGCATCTGTTACCGCCGGTCTGTCAGGTAAAACTCTTAGATAATAATAGTGAGCTGGCACAAGATCGCCGACCGCGTTTAAGTGATCCGGAATCCACATTAATCGCATTTCAGCTGGTTGAATTACTGGATAATTTGGTTGTGGAGGTAAGGCCTTACGATAGGTTCCCATTACTTCTAAAGCGTGTCTTGCAGCCTCGGTACTTTTTGCTCCGCCACCGTTTCCAAGGATAGCACCCGTATCTCTAGACCCACCATACTCATCACCTGAGCTACTTCCGTTACCATACGGATTAAGTTCATCAGCAAAAGGCCCAACGAATGAGCAGGCTGAGAATACAAAACTCACTCCTATGAGAATAAGCTTGCTGCAATGTTTATAAAAACTATCCATATTCCTCCACTAATCGACTCGAAAGATCTAAAAAAACTAAACTAATCAACTCCAGTATAAGAAGCTGATGTGATCAAATTATCATCATCAAGAATTGCAATTTCAGCTGGCTTAGAAAAAATTGCGACCGCTTCCCTACCCGACAAAACCTCGATCACTGGTATAAGTGATTCATATCGGCGCAGAAGCACTTGTCCTAAACGATTAGATGCATCTGTTACTGCTGAGGCCGCTGCGTACTGAAAATCCTGATTTTGAAGCGTAAAGCCAGGTGGATTATTACCGTTAACTCCACCAAAACTACTATTACCAAAAAGTACCCCAGTATTTCGTTGAAGTCGTTGACCTGCTGCTGCGACACCACTGATAACAGCCGTAGCCAAAATCAATCGACCTAACTTATCCTCTAGTCGACCTTGCATCCCTCGAATTCCATCCTCACCGATGATCCAACCATCAACTTCAACGACCGATCGTCGACCGCTTGGATGTCTTAATGATAACTGAGTAAGTCTAAACAATGCCCGTGAATCTGACTCTGACCCTTGAGCTGCTGCTATAATTCGACCTTCTCCTAGGTTCAGCGAAGAACCGTCTGGACCAGTAATATCGCCGCCCAATTTGAAAACAACTGGATATGGAGTTCCGTCGGTTGGTGCATTTACCCCTGTCAAAAGCTCCACTGGAACAGAGTCACCCGGTGCGATAACACTTACACGTAATGGTCTTGGCTCTTCTGGTCGTCCAGGAGGCTCTTTGTCATCGAACCACTGCGGATCTAAACCATCTTCACCCCCAAGTTCTTGAGGTTGACTTATCCCGACATCGGCATTTCCTCGATTAACAGCAGCTGCCAATTGATCTAAATCTCTTTGTACTTGTTCGAACTTATCCGTTAAAGTTTCAAAAATTCCAGCTGTTCTTTGTTTGAAATCTTTTGCATCTGCTTCGGTTCGTTGCAACTGCGCTACCATTTCAGTAGATTGTCTTTTTTGACTTTCGATATCTTGCTTAAACGCAATAATTAAATCCGCAAATTGTTCTTCAGAACCCATACCTGGATTGCTCGACTTTGAACCGACACCTCTATCTACTCTTTGTGGACGAGGTCCACGTTGATCAGAACTAAACAACATAAACATGACCACGACCAAAAGAAACCCTGCTGCCGCAAGAATCCTCTTGTCATTTTTCAATAGCGTTTTTATATCTTCTAACTGCTGCTTCATACTTCCTCAAAAAATAGTAGCTCTTATTCAATCATTAAGCTTACTAAAATTTTATTTTCATTACCTCTTCAATGCCTTCGTAACCACATAAACCTTCGCTTTATGAGCGTTTGCAAGCGCCTGTTCCGCGGTTTCTGGTCTAGGAGACAATTCCCAACGTTCGGCCATTACTGCGCGCGTTCCATCTAAACGAAACGCTGCTGGATTAATTTTATAGGTAGTATCAATTAAGTTCTCAACCTCAATGACATAGCCCCATAAACCAGAACCTAAAAACATTTCTTTTATCTTTGCTTGAATCGTACCATCGTGAAGAATAGTTTCTCCCGTATAAGTGTTTGACCGAGAGTAACCTTGGATTCCGCCACGTTTACCAAATTCGGAAATCAAGACCATTTCACGCATCAATCCTGGAACTATTGACGGAGGAGCATAGCCTGCGACTGGGAACCGATTATCAGGAGGACCATTGCCTTCATTGCCTTCGTTTTCTCGTAATTCTTTTATTTTTATAAATTCGTCTCTGCCATTATCATCGTCGGCAGGTAATATTCTTAAAGCGTATGAATGTTTATCATCCAAGTGAACTAACAATGCTTCCCCTTCGTACGGGATTTCTGGTTGAGCAAAAACAACTAGGAAATTTCCTTGACGTTCTAGTGATAAACTTGAATGTTTTCTCTTGAAACCACCGGCAATTTTAGACGGAAATGTAATCTGGGTAGGTTCACCAGGTGTAACATAAACTGGAATTTCGCCACCTGAGTAATCGATGTCTCTCGCTTGGGCATCAGACCCCATAAAGACAGCTAACGTTACCACCAACGTTAAAATTAAATTTTTTAAACTTCTCGAACCTTTCATATATCCTTTCCGTTTACGTCCACTTACCTTAATTATATTAGCCCCAACTAGTCCGACCTTAGACCTAGTTCGCTCCACTTTTTGGTAACCGTCTTAAAACACAACCTTTTTTTGGAGCATTTCTACTCTAAATTATTTACTGTTCCTCGCAGCCCTACTTCTACTTTGATCAACTGCGGCATCTTCAGCCTTTAGTACTTTTTCATTAGCTGATCTTAGATGAATATCTGTTACAACAATCCCATATTCGTTGTGGACGTTTCTTGGGATGGTCGTCATTTTTATGTAATATACTAATTCATCTGGAACCAATGGCTTATCACCAATCAACTTTTGTCTAATTCCAGGAATTCTCACAGCAACTGTATCATCCTCAGGGCTTCTTACGACCTGTATCAATCGAGGATTAATAAAGAAGAGTTGTGACCTTTTCGTACCCTCAATTGCATTTAACTCACTTTGCAACATCACACTTTCAAACTGACTTAAAGCTGGTTCCCATAAATACTTTCTTGCAGTTTTAAATTGGCGTCTTGCAACCGCAGGTTGATAAGTCGACACAAGATTCACAACTTCTCGTGCAACGTTAATAAATTGACTATCTGGTAGTTGTTTAACTGAATAATATCCTGGTTGAGGATGCTCTGGTACTTCGATAATGGTATCTGCTAAAAAGTACATAACTAGGGCCGCGGTTATTGCCAATGCTGTCGCGGGCACTTGGATCAACGCAAGCGCTCTCCAAAAGAACGCCTGTTCTTTATACCCTTCCCAAAGCCGAATAGTATCACTACCAGCTCGACCGGCGACTTTCTCAAGTTGCTTGATATCATTTTTAAAATTTATCGTACTCATCATCAAACCCCGATTAAACCTTGGTAAAACTACTTTTTAGTCTTTTGCATATCTTTTGGATCAGTAAACTGTCTCTCAAATGTCTTAAACATGTGTCCTAAGCCTAACTGAATAAACTTTGAATTATTTGGAATTTCTTTTAGAGGACATCCACTCCACAATGGCTGCAACTTAGAGGGCGCTGGAATTCCTGGAGGTGGAAATCCAAAAAAAGTAGTCACGGCATTCCGAACTCCTCTTTCTTGATCCGGAAAACTCTTTCTCATGGATGCTAAAGTTACCGCCGTCACAATTCCGCCAATAAGCATAAATGGCATTGCGCGCGCCACGCTATCAGCGAACAAACTAATGAGCATAAAGACAGCTAACGCACATCCCCACTCCATTGCGTTTGCACCCATGAAGGACCAATTTTCATCTAGCCCCTGTAGTACTTCACCGTCGTCGTGTCGCATAAATAATAACCTTAACTAAAATAACTCAATTACCTATTCGTCAATTTCTCTGTAATAGATTCCTCAAGCTTTTTTGCTAAAGCTTCATCTTCAGAAAATTGCTTTGAAACATCGGCTGATGAAACTTCATCAACGTCATCATCAATCAAAACTGGAACACTTTCAGAGCCGATTTTTTCCTTGCTGTCAGGATTAACCTTTCCACGCTCTGATGGTGGCAACAATGGATTATCACTAGAGTCTAATAGATCATCATCTGATGGTTCAGCAGCTTCGCTTTGGCCTTCAATTTTCTTATCGTAGTCAATCTCGTCTGGATCACCATCTACATTAAGCGCACCTTGTTCAACTGTAGAAGAATCAGGCATGAAAGAATTTTCTTCTTCCGAAGCTACGTTATTTGAATTTTCCGCTCCATCTTTAACTTGCCCAGGTGCAATCATTGGATTTTCATCACCAACATTAGGCATCAACTCATTTGAGAATAGATTTTTTCCTTGCTCTGAGTTCTTGACAGATTGATCCTCGACTTTTTCGACCTTTGGTGCGTCCAATACTGGCTCATCTGGTAAATTCAAATCAGAAGGTAATTTTGCCACGCTAGCATTAGTCTTAGCTGGATCTACCGAATTGTTAAAAAATTGTGCTCGTTCTTCTTGTTTCTTTTTTAATCTTTCTCTCTCGCCGATATCACTTCGAGCTTTTGCGGAATCCGCTACGTCGGGTAATTGATTTTTTTGGCGTTTGATAAAACGTGGAGGAGTTCTAAAAACAGCGCCCTCTCTTGTTACTCTTGGTTTTGGATCTACAACGCGATTTAATTGTTCGGTCAATGAAATAACCCGAAGACGCCAGTCTTCCGAATCAATTAACATATCTGGTCGTGCATACTTTCTAGCTTCTTCAAATTCAGCTAATGCTTCTACCATCAATGTGCGCGCTCGACTCATGTGTGCTCTAGCAACAGTCGCGCGAGCCTTGCTCGCATATACTTGTTCGGCATAAACAACGCCCGAACTAGTAATAGTCGCCAAAGTTAAAAATCCAACTAAATACCTATTTTTCCAAGAACCCATACCAAACACCCTATAATTATATGGCCTTATATCCACAAACACTTTTCCTATTTTTAGGATCAGTACAGTTATTTCAATGATTTCGCAGTATGTGCTTCAAATAAATTAAAAATAATTAATTCTTTAGTCATCTATTACGAACGTTTTGCCATAACACCAAAGTAGTTTTTAAGGTTGGTTGCGTAAAGATCCCCCTTAAACCTAACTTTTTAATACTTAATCGGCCTTTATAAGTTCGAAAATAAGTACTATTATGAGATAAATTTATAGAGTCTATCGTTTTAGCCTCTAAGTCCCTGAAAATATTCTAAATATTTTTATTTTCAGGTTATGGTTTAAACTTGGGGAATTGAACAAAAGGTTGTCGTGGGTTACGATTTAGGAAAACGCTTATCTGATTTAAGGAAGCAGACAGACGAAGATCTATCTGCAAGGTGGCGCGTCAAAAGGACGGTTTTTCTGTGTTTCCTAGGATTCATCGTTGCGCGCTATTTAATTATCCCAACGACAGAAACACCTTCAAAAATAAATGCGGCTCGGCTTGAGCAATCTAATACCGAAGAAACAGAATCACAAGATCTCTGGATCGAAGATACTAAAGTATTAGTTACAACGCGAATTCAATGGTTGAAAAGCTCTCCACTTGTCCTCTTCCCTGGCACATCTAGCATATATGAAAAAATTGCTAGAAGCTTAGACTTATCATTCAATTTAGCTGGAGAAGAAGAACCAAACGAAAGTGACCTATTCTTTTCAATTTCAGAGATTCCAACTTGGTGGAACAGAATGGTTGTCGGAGCGATTCTAAGATCCACCTTTGTTGTCTTAGCATTCTGGCCACTTTGGGTATTGGGACTCGTTGCCGGAATCTTTTTGATGAAATATCAAAATAAGAAGCGACCAAATAATACAATACTTGGAGTTTGCGATAGAGCATTAGGGCCTTTCTACTCGGGAATTTATGGTCCATACCGTCCAAACAATAAGATCAGCGGAACAGAAATGAGTTGTCCCGGCCTCGCCTGCCCTAAACTATCTCCAAAAGAAGAAGCGGAAAAACATCCTCTAAAAGTGGTTTTAAATAAATTCAATGCTGAAAGCGAAACCAACTTTGAGTTAGTAAGAGTAATTTTAGCTCATAAAGATTTTCCTCACTTCGTAGCAGAAGAAAACTCTATCCATGGAGACGATTCTGAAAAAGATCTTGATGCATCGGACCGTGTTTCTAAAACTGGATTCATCTCTAACGAAAAAGGTACTCTACTTGACGGAGTATCAAATGGACTGCCAGCGATTCTAGAAGCCCATCTCATAGCTAAAAACTATATTGAAGCTTTGAAGAAAAATGGTTTAACGATTGACGAACTTGAATCAAATTACCCGGCACACGTTAATTCCTTAAAGAAAGCTTCAAGTGGAATTAGCAAAGTTGCACAAATCTTATTAAATTCACTAACTCCCGCAAGGATATGGGCGATTTCCCAACTTCAACCCAACGCAATTGCTTCTGCATACCTCGCAATTGAAGCAGGCAAGGCACTTGTATATAAAAGGATCAACGACTCATTTACAACCGTATCTCTCTATCCCCACTTACAGGCTCGTGCGGTAATTCAATCTATCACCTCCTATCATTTTGAATACGACGGAGATACCCGGTTAATAATTCGCCAAGCGATACTTTCTTGTCGTAGACACGGTGATTTCGGTAGATCCTTTCTACCAATAAGAATGACCGCGGAAAGTCGAGCAATAAGGGACTGGCTTGAAATTATGTATTCTGAAGACGAGAAGAAAGAGGAAATCTCTAACCTTGTCGAGCTAGACGCGCATATGGATGACATTCATATAAATTATAAAACCCGCTTCCTGCAAAGAATTAAAACTAATTACGCGGAAGATCCAGTCAAGCAAAACCATAAGTTGTGGATGGGACTCGTTTATAAATCGGTCCTATTGGTTCCGCTTGACGACTTAATAAACACAGCCTTACATGGTTTAAATGATACGCGCTTAGAGCGAATTCTTAAACTTCTAAATCTAACCAAGAAGTATCAAAATAGAATCAGCACATCTGCACGTCTGCCAGGTTTTAAACGTCAAGCGATGGAAGCAGACAAAGGCGGAGACGAAAATGATGAAATTATTAGGATCATAAAAAATCGCAATGGCGGTAAGAAGAATTACGATCGATGGTTAATAGTTCGGAGAATGCTCACTCGATACAACTGGCTCTCAACTCGCATTGGAGATGAATCAGTACCAGTAGTTGGCGTGCTTCACGGAATTTTAAAATTAACTCAGCCTGATTTAACAAAACGTAATTTATCTATGGAAGTCATTGTTCCATTAAGAGAGCGACGGTTTAATGAAATTCTTGGCAAAAACTTCCAGAACACGTTTTACAGATTTTCACCATACCAAGACTCGGTAGAAGTATTCACCAAGTCTCATGAATTCAAGAAAAGAGAACTTGAGTTAAGGACCGAGCCAGCACCAGAAGAAATTGAAACTCCGGAGAAGGTTTTAGCAAGCGCTTAAAAAAGAAGTAACTTATGGCAAGAAATTATACGATCGAAAATTTTAGAGTTAAACTTGTAACTCGGCGACATAATCTAACGGTATTTGTTATTTCATTGGCTGTTGCTGCGATCATATTCTCAACGTCATCATTTGCAACGAACATTTCTCCTTTTGGATTTGCTATAATTTCAGGCATATTTCCAGCCGTCGGATTTTTAATTCTATCTTTTGTAAATGCAAATCATTTCTGGCTCGAAAAAGAACGAGAAAAAGAATCTATCAGAAGAGGTAAAAAGCCAGTCCTCGGCATGCCCCCTCAACGATCTGCTTTTGATAAAGCATTAAAAGAAACACGCGACAAAGGTAAGTCGATGATAGACCGATACCTCGTAGGTTTTGAAATTGAATCAGGAGAACCAATTTGGGTTTCAGACGATGAGATTTGCAGTCACGCGGCGGTATTTGCAAAAACTGGTGTTGGTAAGACTCTTTGGCTCGAAGGCTTAATGTTCCAACAAATGTCCAGAGGTAGAGCTAGTGGATTCACTTTTATTGATGCAAAGCGAGACCCAGGAACCTTGGCTGATATTATAATGATGGCATTGTTGACTGGGAGAATAGAAGACCTGATTGTAGTTGATCCTTTTGATCCTGTTTGCTCCTACAATTTTGTATTTACGACTCAAAGAGCTGACGTTAAAGCGAGAAAAGTTTTAAGATGTGGACTACCTCCAACCTCAGACGCTAGCACGACTAAGCATTACGATCGTTTGGCAGCAGATGCGGTATATCGAGTTGTACGGGCAATGGAAAGCTTAGGACTAGCCTGGTCTGTAAGAGATATCGCGGTTGCACTTTCTGCCTTCAACTATGCTTATCCGAGAATGCGCGATTTATTAGACGAACAAGGTTCAAAGCAAGCGATGATCGAACTCGGTCACCTAGCAAGTTCATATAGAACTGCAAAAGGCAGTTTAGATTCTGCACGTTTAACTGACAACTTACGAGGAATTGCATCGGAGCTGCATTCGATTGCGAACTCCGAAGCTGGAGAAATGTTTTGTGTGCCGCGCGCGGATTTGTCGTTAACAGATGCAATATTACGCGGAAAAATGATTTACTATATGCTACCAAGATTGGAAGAAGCTGAAAGCGCTGCAAGAATGGTAAAGGTATTTAGAGAAGACCTTGAAGTATCAATCGGTGAAGTAACATCTAGCAGAACTCATCACCTGGAAGATCCGCACTTGGTAATTATAGATGAAGGCGCGTCTACATTTGGGCCTACTTGGGCTAACCTTTTTGAGTTAGCACGTAAAGGTAGATTCGCACTACTTTTTGGAGCACAGTCTGTTGGTGGTTTGATGGATCAATCAATGGGTCTGAGTGAGCAGTTTTACGAGCGAGTGATCGCAAACGTTAACTTAAAAGTTATAATGCGAATTGGTGACAACAAAACAGCTGAAGATATGTGTGAATGGATCGGTAAGATCAACACAACAAAGAAAACTCTAGCTACTGGTATGTCATCAAGCTTAAGCGCAAGAGAATTTACCAAACATCTAGAATTAAACAAAAGATCCGCTGACGGGTTTCGAGATGGCGTAACGTTCGCAGACGACGAAACAGACTTGGTTAGCGCCGAAGAACTCAAACACGAGATGTCAGCTGAAAAAGGACTTGCTTGGTTTGATAAAGGCGATGGAAGAATTAGAAAAGGTCGCGCGATTTGGTTTGACGCAGAACTACCTCCGACCTGGGAAGGACGAGAATTCTTGACGCGTTACGAAGCTGTAGAAGCAGATGAAATTGGTTTAGCGGAATGGGTCGATGAACATATTCTTTCAATAGAACGCTCTGAAGCGAGGAAAGGTAATCGTAACGAAGACGGTAATGGCTATAACCCATCACCTAACGGATCTACTAACAAAGATGAACCAGCGTCCTCGCAAGAAAACGGTGATTCGAAAGAAAACGAACCGGGTGGCTTTAGAATTAATTTAATGAAAGGCTTTAAGGGTCTTAACCGAGCTAGGACAACTATAGCAAAAGTTCCAACTCCATCTCCGGCACCCGCAGCAACACCAGCAGCTGAGAGCAAAAATGAAACAGCTACTCAAACAAACACTGCAGACAATGCGACTGAAACAAAAGCAGAAGCGGAGAAAAACAAAGAACCTGACAACGTATTGCGTTTTACGGGCACAAAGGGCTCCGCAAAAGTATTTAGCCGTAAAAATAGTAAGGAAGAAACCTTTAAACTTGGTAAAAAATAGAGAATTGAACGGTAGAATTTTTTTTTTAGTGTGATAGTTATAGAATAACAATGTAGGAAGATTAATATGAGCAGCATGCACTTTACAATATCGAAATCATTTGGACGACTCCAACTAATTCCAGAATCAGATGGACTTAGGTTACTCTATGCTCCGAATGTTAACGGTGAGTTGATAGAAGACGCACCTGGAGCATGCGATGTCGGGATTCCGATCCAAGCTGTCGGTGGAATTTGGGCGACTGCGCGTGCATTTCTATATGGCGTTGAGTCATTAGATGAGAATGTTATTTTAAAGGATGAGTCCGGTGACATTTTAATTAAACTATACAGAGACAAACCAAAGGGAGCTCAAGGTGCCCTTACCGGTGAAGAAGTAAGTTGGTTAAGAATCGTTTCGGGAAGAAGCGAAGAAGAGAGAAGAAGAATAAAGCTCGGGCCAAGAGATTTACTTTGCATTGAACTCGCATGCACATCTGTTTTGTCAATGTCTTGTTCACCGCTACACGCGAGCGTAGCACAACCACTTGCAAATGGTCGGTCGAAAGCGCAACTTGTGACTGATCAAAACCTTGCATCAAACTTTGAATAATACTCTAGTAAGTATTCCTTTAGATTTCTAGGTGCCATTCCGCCTGGAAATCTAAAGACATCTTGAACTGTAACATCAATGGGAAAGCTGAATTGATTACTTTCCGTGTACATCGATCAAATCACAACGAGCCCTAATAAGAGATGACTGCCAAATGAGAAGTTTTTTCAAAATTTTGAAGCACTTCATCGCAGCCTCACGACCGAAGACACTGCCAGCTGGCATTTCGCCAATAATAATCGGAGCTTCTCTTAGCTTAAAAGACCACCTGCATAACTCAACAGAGATAGATTTCAAATTTTACTCAACTTTCGTCGAAATATTAATTTGTGGTTTAGCGATTCAAATTTTGTGCAATTTCGTAAATGATCTTTGGGACTATAAAAAAGGTGCTGACACCAAAGATCGTATTGGGCCAACCAGAATGGTTCAAGCTGGATTAATTAAACCTGAAGCGATGTACAAAGCGATTTTACTGCTCACCTTTCTAATTCTAATGCTGGGAGCACACCTCAGTCTGATAGGCGGAACGACGATTCTACTAATAGGAATTTTTTCGATTTTGGGAGCTTACGCATACACAGCTGGTCCCTACCCCTTAGCCTACAATGGACTAGGTGAAATTTTTGTATTTTTTTTCTTTGGCCCCGTTCCAGTTTACGGAACTTATTATCTACTTAATGGTGAATCAAATTTCCAAACGTTACTGCCTGGATTTCTGATTGGCGCAATTGCTACCGCCCTTTTAATTGTAAATAATATAAGAGATATAAACGAAGACGTTTTGAGTAACAAAATGACGATTGCCGTAAAATTAGGAAAAAAATTTTCCCAAACCTTATTTGTCATATTAATCTTCTTACCTATTATTGGCGCACCCATTTTACTTTCATTTCCAAGCACAACACTTCTCGCAAGCAATTTACCACTACTAGCAGTATTAATCCTCACGGCATTTCCCGCCTACATTACTAACAAACTACTCTCTGCAGTTACAGGAAAAGACTACAATTTACTGCTTGGAAAAGTTGGTCAATTTATGATTATTTTTGCCATTACGTTTAGTACGTTGATCTTACTTTGATTTTTGATCAAACAACCCAAATTTTAACGCTAAAAAACTTTTTTAATACTCACCCAGTTTCACTACGTTAATTTCACAATAGAATATAATTAGCCTCCTAGTTCAATCATTTAGGCTTTTGCCTATTGAAAGAAGGCAACAGAATATGAGAGAACTTAAACTGCATTTGATAAATTAACTATGTATTAATAAGGATTAAGAAATGAAATTATATCTGTCGATTGGTTTGAGTGTTCTTCTCTTCAGCAGTAGTGCGATTGCAGAAGATATCAAGACACTTCTTGATAAAGTTCAACAGTACAACTCCGAAGGGAACTACTCAAAAGCACTTGAAGAGTTGACGTGGGTTAAAAAAGAACTTGAAACAAAATATATGTCTAAACTTGGTGATTTTTTACCAGAGACATTAGCTGGATACACTGGTGGAAAGGTTTCTACTTCATCCGCACTAGGCATGAATCAAGTTAGCAAAACTTATAAGAACGGAGCTAACGTTGCTGATATAGAAATTAATTCTGGTTCAGCTGGTGGAGCATCTGCTGGAATGGGCGGTTTGGCTGCATTAGGTCAGATGGCTGCAATGTTTGGTCAACAACCTGGTCAATCTACTTTACGAATAAAAGGTCGAACAGCAAACCTTCAAGAAGAGAATGGACAAATGACACTCTTCCTCGATGGCGGAACAATGATCAACATCAAAAAATCAAGCGGCACAGTCGACTTCAAAGCAATTGCTGAAGCATTGGATTTTGATGCAATTGAAAAATTCATGAAAGGCGCAAGCTAGATTGAAGGCTCAACTTTATTGGGACGCAGGTGCACTTGGGTGCGGCGAATTAATTCTTGAGCTAAAAAAAAGAATCTCTGGCCTTGATTCAGGTGAAGTAATCGAGGTCAGAGCCGAAGATACAGGGGCAATAGAAGATCTCCCTGCTTGGGCAAATTTAACTAATAATAAATTAGTTAAAGCAGATCATCCACATTATTTCTTTCAAAAAAAATAGAGGTACATTATGTCTAATAAATTTTGCGTAAGCTTAACTTGTTCAAAGAACGACACCGACAAAGCTACAGTTGCATTTGTTGTTGCAAACGCGGCGGTAGGATCTGAAAAAGATACGATGGTATTCTTAAGCGTGGAAGGTGTGCACCTTGCATTAAAAGGCTACGCGGACGATATTCACGAAGAAGGCTTTTCGCCTTTAAAAGATTTGATTGCGGGTTTTAGCGAAGCTGGCGGGAAAATTTTTGTTTGCTCACCGTGCTTCAAAAAAAGAGGCTTGGACGAATCAAATATAATTCCTGGAGCAACTGTCGTTGGTGGCGCAAAACTTGTTGAATTCCTAAGCGACAACAGTCCTTCTATTTGTTACTAATTTTTAAACCTTTTTAAAATTGAATAAAAAAAGTAATAAATTCATTCCAACAGCCTCCTTCAATGGAGGCACTTTAGATTGTGGAAACGGACTACTTCTTTTAATTAGGAAGCACATCGACCCACTTGAAAAAGGCGATCTTCTAGAAATAATATCCCTCGAAAGCTCCGTAGAAGAGGACCTTCCGGCCTGGTGTAGACTCACTAAAAATGAATTAGTTTCCTTAGAAGTCTCAGGCGAAGAAAGAAAGTTTTTAATTTCGAAAGGTCCACTCCTCGCTAAAGACTCTCCTCCAGATAGTCAGGCTCAAAAAGTGAATCAAAGTAAAACCACTGAAAATATTAATGAAGAGATCACGTCACCAGAGCCTGAATCCAAAGCAACGGACTATTTTCTTAAGCCCATAGAAAATTTTTCAGTTATGGGAATTGGTAGTTGGCCAAGACCAAACTGGTTAATTCCAATCTTACATAATAAACTCGAAGGAAAGATAAGCGAGGCAGATTTCGATCTTGCAGCGAATGATGCTGTAAAACTTTCAGTTCAATCTCAAGAATTAGCCGGTGCGTCGGTAATTACAGACGGCGAACAACGAAGAGACAATTATGCCAGCTTTGTTGCAACCAAGCTAAATAATTGTCAGTTAATTCCACTAACAGACCTCCTCCCACTCGTTGATGACCCAGAGAAATTTGAAGAAGAGCTAAGTCAACTTGATGTACCTGCATCAGAGATTCGGCATCCTGCTGTATTTGGAAAAATCTCCAGAAAATCTCCCTTAGCTTTAAATGAAGCTAAATTTCTTCGAACAATTACCAATAAACCAATAAAAGTAGCGTTGCCAGGCCCCTATCTGCTAACGCGCACAATGTGGATGGAGTGTATTTCCGATTCTGCCTATCAAGATAGAAATGAATTGGCGCAAGATATCATAAAAATCTTACGTGAAGAGGCAATAGACTTGTTGAATTTTGGAGTGGAAATTGTTCAATTTGACGAACCAGTCCTCAGTGAAGTCGTCTTTTCAGCAACGTTGAATGAAAGCTCTAACGGCAGAAGTTTCATGTGTGGAGCATTAGGTGCAAAACTACCAATCCCTGAGGAATTAGCATTTGCGTCATCTCTTTTAGAAGCAGTAATAAAAGATTTGTCGAAAGACCGTCTAGCCGCGCATATTTGTCGAGGTAATTGGACAGCAGACGAAAGCAAAGCCCTTAACGGCCCCTATCACAAACTTCTTCCCTACTTCGAGAATATCTCAGTCGGTACGCTCTTCCTTGAACATGCGACAGATCGAGCAGGCAGTATAGATGAACTTAGCTCTATCCCAAAAAACTTCGATCTTGGAATTGGATTTATAAATCAAAAGCTAGAAAGACACGAAAAAATCGAAGAAATTACTTCTAAAATGAAAAAAATAATTTCGATCCGCGGAAGCGAACGAAAACTATATCTAGTCCCCGATTGCGGCTTCGCAACCTTCGCAGACAATCCAATTTGCACCTCCGAAAACGCCAAATCCAAACTACAAATCCTATCAGAAGCCGCCAAAGCCTACGTTTGAGAGCTCAAACGTAGAGCAGTTTAAGAAGAAATAAACGCAGAGCAAGCAGAGCAAACGGAGCGTCCAAGGGTGAAAAACTCAGTATTACGATACACTCTCCGTTTGCTCTGCTTGCTCTGCGTTTATTTCTTCTTAGAAAACATTCCCACCTAAAAAACCTTTGATTACTCCCTCGCCTGAGATTGTCGAAGGCTGCGTTTAAATAATAACCGAGTAATACTATCTCTAATGTGGATTTTCTGTGTGGCGCATTGGGGGGGAATTGGTTAAATTCGGGGTCCAGTGTCTATGCTAATGGAAAGATATTGATCAAAATCGGAAACTTATTCGCCTATTTATGGCATCCTAACAATCTAGAAATTTGAAATAAAACAAATAATTGTCTGAAATGAAAATTCAATCACTATTACTGCTCTTAGTTACACTCCTCTTCCCATTGCAAGCATATGCACAAACCGGAAGTGAGATCGTGCTTAAAGATGTAAAAATCACTTTGGAAAATGAGGATACTGGTTCAGTAGACATCAACATCCAATTTTCAGCTAAAAGCTACCCAATCAAAACTCAGATTGTAGAAAATCCAACAAGACTTGTATTTGATATTGAAGGACTAGTCCTAGGCCGAGGGCGTAATGAGCAACTTAATAGCAAATTGTTCAAACAAGCGCGGATTGGCGTACATCGCGACAAAACAAGAATTGTTTTTGATAGTAACAAAAAAGACCTAAATAATATTTCAGAAAACAAAGCAGCTAGTGGAATTGTTTTCACAATCTCAAACTCAAAAATTGAATCTCCAGCTACTTCAGAAAAAGAAGCTGCTGAAGCGCCAAAAGAAGAGGCTAAAAAGGATGTCACTCCTGAACCAACAGCAGTTGCAACAGCGACACCAGTTAAGGAAGTTGAGGAGAAGGTTGCAAAGAAGGAAGCTACTCCAAGTCTAACACCCACTCCAACACCAACTATCGCCCCTACTGAAACACCTACCGTTAAACCATCGGAAACTCCAGTACCAGAAAAATCAGTTGAGGTAGTTCCAAGCATTACACCAGATTTGAAACCGACTCCGACACCAGTTGAAACTTCAGCGAAAGAAGCCAAAACATTGTCAGATCTAGCAAATCAAGACAAATCTAAAGAAAAGATAGTCGAAACGATTAAAGCCGACAAAACAGAAGACTTAACAATTCCCTCCACCCCGCCAGCTATAGACGTGGGCAGCCCTGTCGAAAACGAAAGTATTAAAGACGTAGCAAATAAGTTAAAATCTCAAATTGGGGGAGCACTAGCGACAAGTACCGGTGCTGCTAAATCGTCAGATTCAAGTAAAGGTGATGATAGTAGTATCATTATTAAGAGTATTGTTTTCCAAACAACAACTGAAAAAATGCAAAGTTCGATGGTAATCAGCACCACCGCACCTATCAGTTACTCGATAAATCAAATTTCTAAAAATAACTATGAAGTCGTAATCCCGACAACAAAGTTAAAAGGTGAATATTTAAAGCTACCGCAATTTCCACCGGATTCATTTAAAGGATTTGTATACTTTGTTGCAAATGATGATTTAACCGGCACAAGAATTCAAATTGAGACAGAGGACAACGTTAAGTTAATCCCTTATGTCGCCATGGGTAAATTATGGATTAGAGCCGAATAGACTTAGTCTATCTCGCGTTGACGAAACTATCGACTAATAAATTCTATTAGTCGATAGTCTTCAATAAAAAAGCCACTCTCTGAAGAGCAAATTCTTCGACTTAAGCGACCTTATATATTCCTCCTTCTTATTCGATTCAGACATCGTCAAAAATGCCAGAAAGCCGCGCTCAGGCAATCCTAAGCCTTCCGCAAGGTACTGAGGGACGCCCTACAGACGAACTCGATAGTTAGAACATCCATTCTACTCCATTATTTAGGAATTTATCCATATCATTAAACAGTTAACATGTTTTTGGCTTCGATCAACCGAAATCGAGAAAATATGAAAACTAAAAATGGAGTGACTGCAAGTAAGAGGATTTAGACGGCAAATTAAAAACAGAGATTTAAAATTACCTAATCGCGAAATTCATTAGTAATTTTCAATTTACTGAAATTAACCTTTGATTGTTTTGAATTTGATACTCGCTACCAAACTTACTTAAAGGTAACATGCAAAATTCGCGAAGTTTCGATTTTACATTTTCTTTAAGTATTGTTTTTAGATATGCTCTTTACAAAACAGAAGGCTCAAGTAATTTTAAGTGAGATAAAATTCTTATTTCCAATATGAAATTATTTACTGATAGTTATTTGGTTAGACGTCGCTTCAAGGGGAATTTAACCTAGTGGCTATAAAATGTTTTTATTACGTTTGGTTTTAGATATAGTTTAGGGATGATAATTAAAAATCAATTTATTAACAAAATTGTTCTGGTGGTTTTAACCGTCCTTATCTCGGCAACATTCGTTCAAGCGGCTGAAGTTATCATCGAAAACGACTTAGAAAAACAGACCGAAGGCACAAAATTAGAAGTCGACCACATTAAAATCCGCAACCTACCTAAATTAAAGTTTCAATTAACCCTATATCCAGGTGACAGCAAAGTAATCGCAGCAGGATCGGTTACAAGATTCACTTTAAGTAGAGTATTCCCTACTCACAAAATCAAATACGATGTATCATGCATTAAATCGGAACGTTCAATTGAACTTACTCTGGAGAAAATTCATAATAACAACATGGAAGACGTCTGCACACTAAAGAAATTTGGTCACTGGTCAAAACGCTCAGGCTTAAAATGGACAAACCTTTAAAGTGGCGATAAGCAATCTAAAACCTGCACAGTTAGAAAGAGTAAATGCTGGACTACTTCTTAGCATCATAATTCCAACCCTAAACGAGTTTGAAAACCTAAAAATTCTCCTACCGCAAATCGCGACCCAAATAAATTGTATACCCGCAATTAGAGACAGCTACGAAATTATTGTTGTTGACGATCAAACGTCCCCCGAAACAATGAGATTAATCGAGGAATTTTCTACTGAATATAACATCAAGATATTACCTAGCGGAACAAGAAGAGGCTTAGCTCGATCTGCATTAGAGGGATTCGTGCAATCCCGTGGGGCGATAGCTTTGCTAATGGACGGAGATGGAAGTCACAATCCACTTTATATTTCAAACATCTTAGACCCAATCTTAGATGGCAAAGCAAATATTTCGATTGGCAGTCGCTATACCAAAGGCGGCAAGGTCGAAAAGTGGCCTTTAAAACGGCATATCATAAGTAAAATTTGCGCTCTACTAAGTCACCCACTAACTGGGATAAAAGATTCAGGAAGCGGTTTCTTTGCATTCAAAAAAGACTGTGTTGATTTTGCCAAAATTAAACCAAAAAGCTGGAAAATCGGAATGGAAATATTCACCAAATTTCCAAACAAAGTCCAAGAAACTCCCATCGTCTTCGCAGATAGGAAATTCGGAGAAAGTAAATTCAACTTCGGAACAGGCTACACCTTCTCAAAACACCTTTGCGGCCTATACCTTTTTAAAATCTTCGGACGTAAGAATTAAGAAGTTTTGATTTTGACACCGAGCAGTTATAAATGCGTACATTTCTAATATCTTAGTCTAGGATATACTTGGTTGATGGAAGTCCTGATTAAGAATTTTACCGCAGAGCAAAACACGATAAGAATCTTACGCAACGACCGATAGTCTAAACTCGTTTTATTGGAGATCATTAACATTATTACTAGTTACTATTTTTTGGGAAGTTTAAACGCAGAGCAAACAGAGAGAAAGAATTAAGTTCTGCGAGCCTTCCACGAGTTCGAGAGAATTTTTTCCAACATAAAATTTCATAGCAAAAAATTCTCGAAGCCTTGGAGTTAGGCAAGGCGAGCTTGCCGCACGAGAATGAGTGGGGGCAAGAAGGAATCAAAACTCAAACGCCCCACCAAATCCCCTCCCCCTCTGTTTGCTCCGCTTGCTCTGCGTTTGCTTAATCCCTCTGTACAAAACATCTCCACTAAACAATCTCCGCGGGCATTCTTCATCAAATCATATTTTAGGGCTACCACAGAGACACAAAAAGAAAATCGAACAGTTGAGATTCGAATATTCGAGACTACAATGACAGTTTATAGGGCGTTCGGAAGATTAGATCTTTGATCTCTGGGCCAATGTTTTGATAGATGAAATCAGCCACATCTTCGCAGTTTTGAAATCGATCGTTGATTCGTTTAGCCGTTGCCAAATCTAAAAATTTAGAAAACCAAGCTGGAAGACTTGGATCTAGTTCGGTAACATTGGGAAGGCTGCTTTCCATGTGCATCCGAGCCAATTCAAAATAGCTATCACTAATGAATGGTCGTCTTTTTAATGCCATTTCAAATGCAACAATTCCCAAGGAATAAATATCAGCCGCTTCCGTTAGTTCTTCGCCAGCTAATTGCTCAGGAGACATGTAATGCGGAGTACCCACAGTTTCACCTGTTATCGTGAAATTCTTATCGACAGTCAAAGAGCGAGCAAGCCCAAAATCAGTGATTTTTGCATTATCATTCTTATCTAGCAAAACATTATCTGGTTTTAAATCTCGATGAATGATTCCCATACGATGAGCATAGGCAAGCCCGTCACACATATCCAAAAGATATTTACAGACATAGGTAAATTCTAAGCTCACAGAGGAGTAAATCCTATCTGTTAAGGTCCCTCCCTCAACAAACTCCATACTAAGATAGCAATTATCGTCGTCACCACTACCAAAATCATAAATTCTAGCAATATTCGGATGAGAAAGTCTTCTAGCAAGAATCACTTCATTTCGAAATCTTCCTAATTGTACTTTATCAGAGGCAAGTTCTGGATTTAAAATTTTGAGTGCAAATATTTCGTCGTCGAGTGACTTATCTTTAACACTAACGACTGTTCCCATGCCGCCAACACCAAGCGTTTTGAAAACCTCAAAACGGTCCGCGATAATAGTCCCATTTTCAACTGTAAGGTCATTCATTTAAAAGCTTTCTACAATTTTAATTAAATCATTTGAGATAGACGACTGGTTAACCAATCTAGCTGGTGACCGTTTCTGAAAACATTTTGCGCTTTATTTAGCATATCTTCTTTCTCTACCTCGCCGAAGCCCAAATCACCCCAAACATTATCCGCAATTTGATCCAGCTTGTTTACGCGAATAT
>CAYYIQ010000013.1:0-25705 GCA_964472005.1 uncultured Bdellovibrionales bacterium
GAATTAGACTTTAGTAGAATCGGAAATTGAGACCATTTTTCCCGAGCAAGTCTTAAACCATCAATAACTGGAAGCACTGCAAACAAAAGCCCCAGAACTAGTGAAATTAAAAAATACAAATTACGATTAGGTAGTTTTTTCTCACTTAGAAAGTAAGCACAGAAACTTCCAAATAGACTTAGCTCCATGTCATGAAGGCTATATCCTCGGCCGAATATCGGTTGCACGTACTCGATATATCCCGCCAGTCCTAGACTAAGTAACAATACTGCGACTAGAAAACAACTTTCGTCCTTACTTAACGAAGAATATTTCGGGGCTACTGAGCGAACAAAATAAAAGAGACAAAAGCCCAGCAACAAATGAACTGCATCCGAAAGGGGTTCAAAAATTAAACCTTCACTGAATTCCGGAAAAGGGAAAAACACTAAGAAACAAAATAATAACCCAATGCGAATTGGACTTTGAATAAATTCTTTAACTATTGACTGTAACTTCACTTAATTCTCTTTAAAAAAGACTTTGGCCTTTCAACTTTTTCAATTGGAGCAACCTCAACAGGTTCGGCCACAGCCGCTGCAAGAGGTTCTGGTTTCGCAGCAGTTAGTGCTGCCGGAATATAATCCTCCCAAATTTTTTGTTCCCCCTTTTCTGAGGTAACCCCCCAAACGGCATCCCATGGGAAGTAACAATCAAAATACTCACCTGAAAACTTCAATTGCGACGAGATTCCCTCTTCTTCAAGTTCGACCTTGCCATAAAATAGACGACTTATTTTTAGAGTTAATGTAGGGTTATTATTGCATGAATCGGGCACTTTCACGTCTTCCCGTGTTGAATCAACATGGAGAAGCACATGATCTTCATTCAACAATTCATCAATTACTCTTCTTTTTTTTAAATTTACAATATTCATAAAACTTTCAAATTATATTAGCCTAGATCAAAAAATCTTTTTATCCGTATCAAACGTAAAAAATGAACGTCAAACATATTCAAATTTTGTATTTTACAAAATTAAAACAACCTCAGAAGTTGGACATCCCAATTTACCTATGCTCGCGGAAGCTCCCAAATATAAATAGCACCTGCTGAAGCAACAAGAAAGAAAACGAGAAAATTTCCCGTACCCGTATGTCACTTCGGTTAAATCGCTTCTAAGCTATGACAAACCACAAAGAAAAAAGTATGTCTTCAAAACCGAAACATCGATTGTTATTAAAAAGCGAACCACAATTGGGTTAGATGCAACTCGGCTTTAAATGCATTCATTGCAAAACGACTTGAGGTGAGCTCCGAAGCCAAACACCAACAGATAAACCCGCGCCTCCCATTTGCGCATCAAAGAAGTCTCTAATTAGACCTCTACTATTCCTAATTTCGAAAACACAGCAGTGGAAGCAATCGACTTTCTAATGACTCAAATTGGAACCAAGAATTCCCAACTTTTATAACGCTTCAAATTGTTTTAAAACTAAGATCTTCGTAAGAATTCCGGCCAGTTGTTACATTCTTAGAGAAGACTCGATAACAATCCAACCGAGCCTACACTTATACAGGCGAAAGATCCCTCAAGTAAGCATTGTCTAAACCTAATAGTCTCAATAAAAACAAACTCTTAAGCCTGTAATCTTAAAAAACAAGTTCTATTTAATGCAAACTCGAATACTGCCGATACCTAATGTGGGTATTAACATAACGTCTTCTTCATTTGCGAGGACACGCCCTAACGTTTTGAATTAAATGAAAGTGAATAGAAAATCTAGACGCGAAGATAATGGCAACATACAGCACAAATCAACATGTAAAGGGAGACAGTAAACAAAAATCCCTTCGTGCTAAATTGAATCGTAAAATCACGATAAAAGAAAACTTTTCACGCGATCAAACAAAAGTAATAATTTTAAGTAAAAATGGAAATCTCGAAGAAACTTGTCCAATAGAAATAGTTCAAGAAAAAATTAGTTTTGAAAATGAACTTACTCATTGGAAATCGAGTCACTTAAACTCCAATAAAGATGATAACTTATTCGCAACATTCTACGAAAGGACTCTAGAATTAATTTCGAACTTTCTGAGAACCTCCGATCGAAAGCCGGATAATTCTACCGAATATCTTAAGTATATCATCAGTGAATCAGGAGCCAACGAACTTCTGCTAGACCTTGGAAGAGAAAATAGAAAGTTAATTTTTAGAAGACTTGATAGTCTCTTATTTAAAAAGCTACCTTTCTATCAAATCCTAAGAGATCAAACAGTTAAAAAGATCGTTATAGAAAACTCGTTAAGAGTGTTTCACCAATCTAAATGTGAAATCAAAATTAAAAAGTTAAATATTTTCAATTCTCGCCTTGAGGCCCAAGTATTCAACTTAATTAACAACAAAATTCACTTTCAAACGCCTCATAATTTATCGGAAGTTCTAAGCCTTAATGACAAAAATCTCCTAATTGAAAAGGCGACCGTAGAAGACAATCAATACTTCACGATCCGACCAATTCACCATAAAGCTACAACTCTACTCGATTTAATGCGAGACAAAACAATAGCGACATCTCAAGGACCTTTTATCATAAAGTATTTAAACAACGCGTCACAAGGAATTTTAATATCTGGCGAAACCTCATCTGGAAAAACGAAAGTCCTCGCATCTTTCCTTTCAACGATTGTAAATTCAAAGTACGTTGCATTAACGGGCAATCCAGATGAATTTAGAAACATCTCGAAAGAACTGCAACATGTAAGTCGGAGACGACTGCTCGAATGTGAAAATAATAACGAGCTGGAGTATCTTGCCGACAGCCTAGCAACTTCCGGTATAAATTATTATATATCCGACAATAGCTCACCGCTGGAATTATCTTTTGCGTATATATTACACGTCAAGCATGGTATACCTTCGCTAATATCGATTACAGCAAAAACAGAATTAAACGCGATCCTTCATTTTATTAACCATTCAATGAATATCTTAAAGTACAATGATGAAAGAGAATATTTTATCTGGAATATCGTCCGTGCATTTCCTATGTTATTTTCAATTTCAAACAATGGTCAAAATAACGAAGGGATATTATATAATATAAAAAGCCAGAATAATATTATAAAAATAGTTCCTCACTCACTAGAAACCCCAGAAAAAAATAGTCAACCAAATCTCTAATGCAAGACTTTAAAGAAAAAATTTTAATCATAGAAGATTCTCCAACTCAACGCGCAATATTGAGCAACTTGGTAACCGAACTAGGGCTAGAACCTGTTGTCGTAACCTCATTTGACAGCATCATTGTTGAAACGATTCAAAGCCAATCGATCAATACCGTTCTACTAGATTTAATTCTAGTAGATGACGATGGAACTCCTATTGGGGATGGGTTTCAAATTTGCAGTGACATTAAAAACCACAACCCTGATATTAAGGTAATTGTAATTTCAGCGGAGTCTGATGAATCAGCCAAACTATTTGCGCTAAGTCAGGGAGCAGATGGATTTATCTGCAAGCCGTTTGAAATTAATGAACTTGAAAAATCATTGAACGAACTAAGCGTATCTAACTAATGAAAATTCTCGTAATCGAACAATCCCCAGAACACCGAGCAGACCTCAAACGTCGAGTTGACGAAGCAGCTCGTTTTACGGGCATGAAAAATATGATTGTCGAATCGATCGAAATGAAACAGCTAGGTGGCTCGACTCCCGATTTAATAGTATTAGGAAGCTACGCAAAAAACACGATCTTAGAAATTCACACGAGGATTAATTCGATTTTTCCCAACACACCGATTGTCCTACTTTTAAACACAGATGACTATCTAGAGGATGCGGTTGAACTATACAAAAGGACTTTGATCCGAGTTGTTGCGCTTGGAGACTTACCTCAACTGTCTCAAATTCTTATCAACCTCGCTCAACCGACTGAAAAATCCAACGAATATCGAGGAAAGGCCAGAATAGTCTCATTTGTAAGTATCAAAGGTGGTACGGGTACAACAACTCTTGCATCAAGCCTAGCCTCTTATTACGGCAGCAAAAACATATCTTCTTTACTAGTCGATCTTAATTACGTTAACCGAGACCTAAGTACGCTCTCACAATACTCAATCGAAGGTCAATCTGCACTTGCTGCGCTATTTAAAGTCCCGAATCCAGATCTAAAGGACATAAAACCTTGCATCCAAAAGTATAGAAACTCATCCTCGGACAACGTATCAATTATTGGATCCCCTTCTACCTTCCTTGAATCTTTCGAACTCTTTAGTAACAATTTACAAGTCCACGATACAAATCCAAGCTGGACCGAAGTAGTCCTAGGCAAGCTCTCAAATGAATTCGAAACTATAATAATTGATCTTGGAAACCACTGGGGAGTATCAACACTCGCCTCTCTCGCTCTCAGCACTCACGTGATGGTTGTTCTTGAAGAAACTGAATGGTGTTTTCATAGAACTTTCGACATGCTGTCAAACTTAAGCAGCGAATCAGAAGACCCAGGTGAATTTGACTTCAGAAAATGGAAAGTTTTAATAAACGGCATGAAGTCCCAAGACAACTCCCAGTATCTCTTAGAGAAATACAATGGAGACCCCGCTCTGATAAAAAACCCAGGACTTTACGGCGTTCCCCGAAATAAAAAAATTCTGGACTGGTTCTCTACTTCAGGCTCTGCCTACGACATCGGCGATCAAGCGTTCAAAGATGCAATAGCTCTATTCGCTAGCGATATCAGACCTATTTAGTACCAAGTAGTTAAAATGCATGTATTTTTATTTAGATTTATCGAAAGGCAATGCCCTTTGTGCAGGAGCAACCAGAGTATATATATTTAGCTTAGTTAAGAGATTTTTCAATGCGTTAACTTAACCATTCCGAGTTCAACTCACCTAGAGAAACCATCACCCGATACGACCTTAATATTCTCTTCAATCAACACGGACTTTTGTTTAGCTATTTCTCTTGCCTTATAGAAACCTAACTCACCTTCTTGACGCTTTGCACTCTGACTTGCAGAAGTATTATAAAGTAAACTACTAAGATTATTTACAGCTCGATGATCTAAGGCATTCAACTTGACCGCCCTTCTTAGGAGCTTCTCCGCGATTGCATATCTTCCTTCTCGATAATGAACCGCTGCTAGGTTTGCCTTGGCCCTACCATAACCTTCGTCTTTCTCTATTGATTTTTCGAAAAGAAACTGGGCCAAACGATAGTCAGCCTGTCGGAACGCCACTGACCCCAATCCATCAAAGGCCAATGGTGAACTTGGCTTTAAGTCTCTTGCAATAGAAAAACTAGATTTTGATCTCAACAAAGCTTGAGCATCACCCTTATCATATTCATCAAGATACCTAATGCCGTTAGCTATGAGCTCGCTAAATCGTTTTTCATCAACGACGACATTTTGTTCTATTGGAGTTAACTGGAAACAACCACTAAAACTTATTACTAAAATCGCTATGAAATTAAATTTAAGCTGCTTCACTTAACTCGACCTCGCCAATTAAATTCTCAATTTTCAACGTAAAATCAGATGGAAATTCCTCGTAAGAGAGAACGCAAAATTTCTCTTGATAGTCGCGAACAACATTGTAGATAGCCAAACGAATCAAACTCGGGACAATTATAATTGGACGTTCTTGACTTACTGATGCTCTATCGAAATAGGCAAAAATACTTTTCTTAATCGTTTCGCAGATTTGGGGATGCAGCGGCAGGTTCGCTTGCACCTGAGTCACAATACTATTCTCCAATTCCGGCTCAATTGTTCCACAGATCAAACTTTTATTTCCACCGTAAATCTTTAGTAAATGATTACGAATCAATTTTTTTCTCACGTTCGCGTACAATTCTAACTTAATAGTCATTGCGGCTCTGACTGAATCAGTCGCTAAATTTAAATCCTCGAAACTCTCACTTAAAGCATCTGCTATCTGACTAAAATCCCGAATACTTATCCCCTCGTTAAGAAGCGACTTAAAAAGCAATGTTAATCCAGTTATAGAAATCTTATCCGGAATCAATGATCGAATACTATCTATATTTCTATTCTCATATAAATCGACAATTGTTCTTGAATGAGATTCGGTCAAAAATGAATTAAGATTTTCAATTACTTTCTCTTTTATTGCAGAAGCTAAACACCTGCTCCATGCATCAGAGCAACCTTGAATAACTCTTTCTGGCAAAAATTTTGTTTTAAAGATTGGATAGCCCGCGATTACTATTTCTCCCGTAATTAGCATTTCTTTCGGATCAATATCAAAGCACAAGTCCGGCAAAACTATACCCATTTCATCAAAGTACTCCGAACGAATTGCTTCATAGTAACTCGCTATCCTGTTTTCATTTTGTAATTGCGAAGCTCCTTTGGGACTTAATCTTAAAGTTAAAATTGGTAAAATTCTTGGTTTAAATGGAATATCATGGGTTATATTTTGCTTTAACTTTTCAGTGACCTGCTTCCGATGCCAAACATAAAGTGATCCGGATGACATAATCAGAAAAGGAATAAATGGTAGTCCTGGAAGGAGGGCAAATCCAAAAAGTACGATAGACCCAAGCAACAACGTAGTCGGTTCTCTAGTAATTTGACTCCCGATTTCATCGGCTAACACTCCCCCCTCTTTTTCGCTGACCCGAGTAACAATAATCCCTGCTGCTACCGATACTAATACCGCTGGTATCTGGCTGGACAAACCGTCTCCGATTGTCAACAATGTATATCTGCTAACAGCTTCACTAAAAGAAACTCCGTCCCTAAAGACACCAACCAAAAAGCCCGCAATAACATTAACAAAGATTATACATAGTCCGACAATCGCGTCTCCCTTTACAAATTTCATCGCACCATCAAGCGCACCATACAATTTTGATTCTCGATGCAGTTCTCTTCTCTTTTCTCTTGCCTCTGAAATAGATAGTAGTCCAGCCCTCATGTCCGCGTCGATTGACATTTGTTTTCCCGGAAGAGCATCTAAGGTAAAACGGGCAGCGACCTCGGCCACACGTTCAGAACCTTTAGCGATAACTATAAATTGAATGATCGAAATAATTCCGAAAATTACTAAACCAACAATTAAGCTACCCGCAACAACAAATTCACCGAATGAAATAATCATTGTCGGAACCTCACCGCCACTTAGAATAAGTCTAGTACTAGAGATGTTTAATCCAAGGCGGAAAAGAGTACTTAACAGTAAAATGGTAGGAAGAGTCGTAAAGCGGTCGGGCTCTGTAACGAAGAGCGAACTTAAAAGTAGAATTACACAGAACGCAAAATTTGCAGCTAACAAAACATCCATTAGCTGGTGTGGCAGCGGGAGCAAAATCATCGCGATTACTGAAATAACAGTCGATGGAAGTACGATTTTGCTAAGCTGCCACGTTTTCATTTCTATCTCTATTTCATATTGCTAATAATAGACATCGCACCATTATGCCTTTTGTCTTCGATATTACTAAGCATTGAACTTCTTTGATTTCTCATATTCATCAGATAGTTTATGGTTTGCAGGACCCCATCACCCTGATTATCACTTGAATATGTTTTTTCCAGAAATTTAAGAATATCAGCATCTGACGATCCTAAATTAAGAAGCGTACTTTTTGCCTCATTGAAAAACTCCTTCGACACTCCACTTGAAGTCGCTACTTGATTTTCTATACTTGACATATATTCCCCTTTTCTAAACTTCTATTTTATCCAACTCGAATATTTCTAACTGCAGCCATCCTTGACTCGTGTCTAGATTTTTCCATATTCGAAACGAAAGTAACCTGCTGCTGCTCTAATTGTATTTGAATCTGCTGGTCGATTAATGCCTGATAGGATGACGTTATCCCTGTATCCGAGATGGAGCCTGTAGGAATTAATTGACTCGCAAAGCTGACTCCTGTTGCAAGAGGTTGAGGAAGAAAACTTGATGTCGCCTGCATCATTCCTTTTAAACCTGACATAACATTATTGGCGTTAACTTCTGCCATAAAATTCTCCTTTGATTGATAGATAAATCTTAATTATTGATTACATTTTGATTATCGCTAGCTTCGTCAGCTTTTTTCAAAAAAACTTCATTTATCTTCAGGAGGATCGTATCATCTTCCACCTCGAAACTGGCTTCTGCAATATTTTCACCAGCAATGAGAAGCGAAACTTTTGTTAATGGAGACAATTTACTAATAATTGACTCGCCTCGTTCCAATGCTAACAAGTCAGCGACACTTAATTCCACCTGCCCCAATGAAATATCCACTGGGATTTTCAATTCATCGATATAGCCCATCTGCATTCTCCTTTTCTCTTTTTCAATGTAATTATTTATAACTACCAACCGATTATTCTCGATTCTTAAATGATACCCCTCGGTTAAAACTGAAAGCTCGCAGAGACTTCTTTGATAATATCTCAATGTCAGCTCAATTGGCGTAAAGGTCTGTTTGAAAACTTGCCCAATAGCACTCGGACATATCGCCCCCTTGGGGGAATCACTAAATTCACCACGTTCGATTGAAATATGCTTCAGAAGCTCTGCAGAATTCAATTTAGGACTCTAAAATTTTTGTAATTGCGTTAATATCCTTCCGCTTAGTTACGAACCCTAACAATCTTCTCAGAAGTAGGATGCTCACACCAAGAGTGAGAAAAAGACCAGAAACTAAAAGTAGCTTATCCTTCGAATAAAAGTCGGAGATTATACTTCCACTTTTGCTACCTCCTATTTCCTCAGTTGGAACAATTAGAGCCACCGCAGGAATATTAGCTTCTTGAAGAGGCACTTTTTCAACACTTTCAACAACGGCAACAAACTCCAACGGAACCCCCGCACCTTTTGATACTATGACCTTAATCTGTTCATGGTTTATTGCATCCCGCTCCTCGCTCACCAAGACCACCGACGCACTTTGCTTATGCGAAATATTTAGAATAGAATCAGATTCTTCCTTGTAAATATGAACTCTTGCATCGATCACTCCGGGAATCATAAGAATACTTTCAGACAAACTTTCGCTTATCCGTTCTAACATTTCGCTTGTCTTCTGAGCATGTGTTGCAAATAGATCCGATTCAGCTTTACGTTCCCCACTAGCGACTCTGCCATAGAGCCTTTTGCGATCAAGGACACCTAAAGCATCAGTAAATTGGCTTTCATCTACTCTAATTACCCACTCTGCAGCTTCAAGAACCTTACTTGCGTTAACGCCACTCTCACGCAAACTAAGCAAAATTTTATTGGCCTCAGTCTCAGATTTGAGTCTAAGCAAATTTTCCTTGCACCCACCTAAAAAAATGATCGCAAATAAGATAAAACTAATTCGAAAGTTAATGTTCATAGCTTCTATTTATTATTCCGCGAAAGATAAACAGGAAGTGTTCATACCAGAAACTCTTGAAGTCATTTGCCTCCCGCAATTACCTTCTTGGAAAAGAATTCGGAGTTTTTTTCTCAAATCTACTAACCCCTTAGTGCAAACTCTACTAATATGAGATTTTGAATAGCTCGGATTTTCCTCTGCAATTTCAATCAATTTTTTACCTTCAAAGTACCTAGCTTTTAAAAAAGAGCTGGTAATTGGATCGATCATAGACAATGCTAGATGAAGCTTAGACTGAAGTTCGCTATCAACTAATTGATCGTCAAGAAGCTTTTGATTTGAATACAATAAGTCTACCGAACCTTTTTTAACATTTACCTGGATCTTAACGCCCCAATCTTCAATCAACGTTTGGAATCTCAACAACTCACGCAAATCTCTTGCAACGCTCAAGCTCGCTTTATTCTTTGAGGATTTTACTCCCTCTAACATCTTGTAACTCGACCTTGAAAAACCACCGTTATTGCTCAAATAATCATACATAGAACCAACAATTCGTAGGTAACTATAAGTTTGAAACTTGTTTTCCATCCTATCATCGTAACGATTCGCGGCCTCACACAAACCAACAAAAGCCGCAGATTCTAAATCCGCTAACTCCGCCTGTGTATGAGCTCTCTTATTATAAAATCTTCTAGCTAGTTTTTTCGCATAAAGAATATTCTCACTAACTAATTCCGCAGATGTTTGATTACTTAATCCCATTTACTTAAGACTCCTTTCAAATTAATAGATTTGGTCCGGAGTATTCGATGCAAGCCATGCCAACTTTTGTGGGTTCATAAGGGGCCGTATTTGTTTAATGTTTTTATTTGTAAAATGAAGCAGATTGCTACTAGAGATGCAGATTGCATCTAATTATCAGAAATAAACGAACGCAGGCCGATGTTGTTTTTTAAAGCAGAGAAAAGGTTATTTAATTTTTTGCAGAAAGATTTCAGCGCAGAGCAAACGGAGAGGAAGTATTAAATTTTATTAACCTATCAACCAAACGAGATCTCCAAAAAAGGAAAACTAAATATAGAGACCGTTACTAGCAAGAGAGTTAGAATTTAGCTTCCTTTTCGCCCCAGCAATTTTCAAGAATATTTTTTTTCCAACCTAAAACTTCATAGCAAAAAATTCTCGAAGCCTCTGCCTGTCCTGAGCCTGTCGAAGGGGAGTTAGGCAAGCCAAGCGCGCCGCGCGAGAATGAGTAAGGGCGAGAAGGAAGCTAAATTCAAAAGCCCCGCGCCCCTCAAGATCAACGAAAGCCCTCCTCTCCGTTTGCTCCGCTTGCTCTGCGTTAATCCCTTTCTAAATAAAAAAAGCGATCAACACCCAAGTCCATGAAGATAAAATAAGAAATCTATTTTGAGGAAATTTAAACACGGAACAAACAGCCTTCGTAAAACTCAGGCGAGCGAGCAAGAGAGTTTTACCTAAGCTCCCTTCTCAACCCCCAAATAATCCTCAATGAGTTCATAGTACCCAGGAAATAGATGTCCGAGCCACTATGAACACATCAAAAAAAAGGGAGAGATCTGTAAGCGGGATTCTGTACCTATAAAAGGTGATAATCATTCATCTAAGCGACGCTACCCGGAAATAAACACAACGAGTAGCTGTGGAGCCGAAGCTCTATTTCCTGTTTGGTCTTGCACCGGCTGAGGTTTACAAAGCTAAGGGAATTACTTCCCTTACTGGTAAGCTCTTACCTTACCGTTTCACCCTTACCATATAATGGCGGTTTACTTTCTGTTGCACTATCTCTGGGTCGCCCCAGGCTAATCCTTATTAGCCAACCTACTCTATGGTGTCCCGACTTTCCTCTATATAAAATAGCGATTATCCGAAACTCTCCCTCGAACTATCTACATTATTATTAATAAATTTCACAGGTTTAACGTCACGCCCATAAGCTCCTGTAATTATGACGCTTATTTTTCACGTTTTTTCCCAAAGTTCGAAAATACCGATTAAGCTTGGCGTGATTCTAGACGATGACTATTTACACACTTTAACGAAGTATAATTTCATGGCCGCAAGAAGTCTTAGAGATAGAAATCATTACAGCATCCTAGTTGTCTGTGCCCAGGGGTCGACTTCTGGGCAAATTAGACAAGCTTTAAAGTCTATTGGCTTTCAGAACATGAGCACTGCATCAAGCCATATCCAAGCATTAGAAAAAGTAAAAGTAAGAAATTTTTCTCACATTGTGATGGATGCAAAAACCAGCGACATGCCGAGCTTGGATTTTGTGAAAAAAATTCTTGAGATGGATCCAAAGTCAATAATGATTGCACTCTCAGAGCAACCAAGAATCGACGATGTTTTTGGTTTACTAAGAGAAGGCGCGCGGGGCTTCATCGTACCTCCATTCACTACGGAGTTAATTGAAAACGTTTTTAATCAGGCAACTGACGGTCCTGCATTAAGTGAAGCTGTTCTAAATGCACCTGACAGAAACGGCGCATTTACCGCAATTATCTTAAATAACCTATACAGACTCTCAGTAGCAATGCGTCAGGCGAAAGAATTTACAACCGCCGCTCGCGATGTTAAAAATTACAACTACGCATTACGAGAAGCTGTCGACTTAGCTCAACTTTTCTGTGAAGGCGGTGACGAAGATTTAAAAGAAAAAATAATAGAAGGTTGCATCAACCGCGCCAAAGATGCGGCAACAAGACTCGGTCGACTTCGTAAAAAGCTTAAAAAAGAACGAGTTGACGATGACGATCCAGTAGAAGCATCGGACGGTGCTGAGGGACCTAAGGCAGAAGCCTAAACAACATATCCCAGTAAACATATCAACAATTTAATTAATTCCGCATCGCAGTTAAGCTCCTCGCCAGAGAGGACTCAAACTTGCCTTAGCTAACCATATTTCACTAGCCGACTACGGCGACTAAGCATATTATTTTTTACTGCTTTCAATTTGGAAATTTATACCGAGATGGGATATATAGTGCACTAGGTTCATATTCACTACTCTTATGTTAAGATAGTTCCCGCAGGTATAATTTGAATTCCCCCATTGGCAAGAAAACTCAATAAAGAGATTAAATGTTCGGATTAGGTTTATCAGAAATAGCAGTAATCTTAGTCATCGCTCTAATTTTCATTGGACCTGACAAACTACCTGAAGTTGCCCAAAAGCTTGGCAAACTAGTTTGGCAGGTAAAACATTCTGCGGAAGAATTAAGAAAAGAATTAACCCTCCCCGACTACGACGAATTTAAGAAAGAAAATATCTTAAAAAAAGAAATGGATGATCTAAAAAACATCAAAGATTCAATCCTAAAACCTGAAACAAAAACTGATTCCGAAAAAGACAAATGACTAAACTCTTAGAGAACCCAAATCCCATCTCTGAGATGTCTTTTATCGAACATCTCAAAGACCTTAGAAAAACCGTAACCAGATCTTGTATCGGAATACTTTTAGGAACTATCTTCAGTCTATACTGGTCGAGCGAGATTTTCGCTTTTATAACATTGCCTTTAAAAGTAGCATTTGAAAAATTCGAGCTAATCGGAACCGGTCCAGCCGAAGCCTTTATAACAAAACTTGAAGTCTCGTTTATTTCAGGCGTACTACTCTCGTCCCCGTTTAGTTTTCTGCAACTATGGCTATTCATTTCCCCAGCATTGTACGCAAAAGAAAAGAAGATCGCTATTCCATTTGTATTTATCTCGTCGATACTCTTCTTAAGTGGGATATATTTCTGTTATATCATGATGTTTCCATACGCCTTCAAATATTTCTACGAAGAATATCAATCAATCGGAATTACCCCGAACATTAAAATAGATGAATACCTTGGTTTTGTTACACGAATGGTATTAGTCTTTGGGCTTGTATTTGAACTACCAGTTGTCTGTTTCTTCCTTTCAAGACTTGGTATCGTATCTCACACATGGTTACTAAAAAACTTTAAATATCTGATTGTCGGAATTTTCTTGATCGCAGGGATCCTAACTCCTCCTGACATAATCTCTCAAATGTTACTCGCAGCCCCACTCACTATTATTTACCTAATGTGTTTGATTATCGCCTACGTTAGCTATCCAAAAAAACAATAATGGCTTGACCGATAAATGGACAGTATTATTTCAAAAAAATGGATTGTACTCTTCCGAAAATATCTCGGAATCTTAAGTCTAGTAACCTTTATCGCAGCGCATTACAGTCATTATTACCAGTTCCAGCTACCCACGATCATTTTCTCAATAATTCTATTTTTTATCCTTTCAAATATATTCATTGCACGATCAAACTACCTATCGTCATCCGAAAACTTCGTATTCCTACTTGTATTGCTTGACCTATTAATCATCTACACCGTTCTACTATTCTCCGGAGGAGCGAGTAATCCTTTTAGTATCTTATTTCTGGTATACGTTGTTTTTTCCGCGATCATTTTTAAACCATTAAAAATCGTTTCGATCGTCACGCTTTCGATTGTCGCATTTGGATCACTTCTAATAATTCCCTCATCACATTCATCGCACCACTCCCATCATTCAGCAGATTTTTCGAGTCACTTGTGGGGAATGTGGATAGCATATTCCCTCGTTTCGATACTTTGTTCTTTTACAATCACGATCTTAACTAAATATCTTAAAGAAAGCCTCGAACAAACTGAAAAACTTAAAAACAAGCAGTTAAGACTTAGCTCTCTTACAACACTTGCAGCAGGCGCAGCGCATGAGCTTCGAACGCCAATAAATACAATTTCCCTATGCATAGAAGATGCAAAATACGCAGCAAAAAAACTTGAAAACTCCTCGGAAATTTCCGACCAATTGGAAATTGCAACCGAAGAAATTGCACGATGTGTAAATATCATTAAGAACCTAAGCCTAAACTCCGGCGAAATTGAAGGTGAAAACCTTCAAACAATTAATCTCAAAGAGTTTTGCTATGAACTTGCAAACCAATTCCCAAATACATCAAGCAAACAAATCAAACTTACATCCGAAATCCCAGACTCAGATGTATCACTCCCTTACCATTCTGTTAAGAACGCCTTAAAATCACTAATCCAAAACTCACTAGAGTCCGCAGCCAACGTAGAAATAACAATTAGTGCGTGGGTCGACAAAAAGTTTATATACTTCAAAGTAGTCGACACCGGACCAGGAATAGATCAAACCACATTAAATCAACTAGGTGAACCATTCATTACAACAAAGCCAACCGGCAGTGGCATGGGGCTTGGAGTATTCCTCGCAAAACTAACCGCGACAACCTATGGCGGGAACTTGGACTACAAGAATGATTTTTCAAGCGGAACCGAAGTTTGTTTCTATATTAAGAGAAATTAAATCATGAGCAACATGAACTACCTAGTAATTGACGACGATAAAAGATTTGGCGAAAAACTCGTCGAATCTTTCCAAAAAAGAGGCCTAAAAGCCTTCCACGCCCCCGACATAGAATCGGGAGTAAAAATCATCAAAGCTAAAAAAATCGATCGCGTAGTCTTAGACCTTAAACTAGATCACCAGAACGGACTAGTATTCCTTGAAAAATTACCCGAACTACCTAAAATTGAAGTCGTAGTACTAACAGGCTTCGGAAGTGTCAGCACAGTAACACTCGCCTTAAAAAACGGCGCAATAAACTACCTGCAAAAACCATCAACCGTTGATCAAATAATAGAAAGCTTCAACTCCGCAAAACAAGAAATCATCAACCAAGACCTCCCAACCCTAGAAAACATGGAACGAGACCACATAAACCGCGTACTAATCGACCAGAAAGGCAACATCTCCAAAAGCGCCCAAGTCCTCGGCCTACACCGCCGATCACTCCAACGCAAACTAAAATCCTTCGAATAGACGAGCAAGCAGAGGTTTTTAGAGAGAATGGAAATCTTAACGCAACCTTAGACAAACCCAAGTGAGCGAGGAAACAATCTTAATTTGGAAAATTGTAACGCAGAGCAAGTGGAGCAAACTGAGAGGGAAAATTAAGGTTTGCTAACCTATCAACCAAACGACATTACCAAAAAAACTAATACGAACAAGAGAGTTTAAGTTTTGCTTCCTTCTCGCCCCACAAAACCAACTCTCCGTTAGCTCTGCTTGCTCTGCGTTAAACCCTTCCTAAAATTCCCAAGAAAAATCTACGAAACTCTACCGCACGAGAGGACATGCTAAAAAAACGAATACGCTTCTCTGTTCCTCTGTGGTCGCCTAAAAAACACCACATTATGAACACCACCCCACGGCCATTAAGTTAGGAAATTTTTAAATAACCACAGAGCAACCGGAGCAACCAGAGTTTTAGAATTCTCAAGTAAAGGCTGCGTTAAAATCCCCCCTCTGGTTGCTCCGGTTGCTCTGTGGTTTAAACTTTAATTTAATAGCCATGAGCACCACTCATCTCCACAACCGAAGCACCGTGACCCCCATTAAAGAACCGAGAAAAAACCTCGCGATAATCCGAAACCATAGAATTACTCTCCCAAGAAGAACAATAAGCATGGGTAGTAGGACAAAGTCTTAAAGCCTGTTTCTCGTCCAGCGAATGTTTAGGAAAAGTCCCGACTAACCCATCGTTCATCCCCCGGAAAACTGAAACCCAATACTCCGCAGTTAAAACAACGTCAGAAGAATTAATCATCCCCAATTGACTCTCAAAGCTCAACGACCTCAAATCCCGAACTTCGCTAGTTAGATCGACCGAGACATCATAACCACCAACTATAAATGGAGTGATACCTAACTGATTCAAACCAAAAACAATTTCTTCAAAAAGACTCTTAGTTAAAGTTGAACATTGATTTTGAAAATGGAAAGAAGGTTTTTCTGGTAAAAAAATCGAAACCTGAGGATCCGTTACTCTCATCGGTATCAGGCTACTAAACACGCCCCTCACTGAAGTCACACCATATTCAGTTTTAATATCTTTACTTACTGACCAGTCTTCATCATAAGAGGTCTTAATCGCGACACCAGAGCCTAAACATTTATCACTCTGCTGAAGAACAAGTCTTAAAACTTGTGATTCTAATGATGCCTGATCTAAATCTAAAACATACAATTTTTTAATGAATGAAAGCTTTTTAGAAACTTCACTAATACGCTTATAATCATTCGTGACACTAAGAATCGTAACATCACTTTGCCCCTTTAAGCTTGCAACCAGCATCAAGTAGTCACTTAAATCTCCAAAATGTAGATAGAAATCTTCAATCCCCGCAAAGAACTTAGATATTCTTTCTATGTTAGGATTTTTGCCATCGGCATTTTTAAGTATCCGGCTATCAAGCCTATAAACCTCATGGTCCTCCTGAACCCAAGTATCTCTAAAATTCCCAATATCAATATATGCCGACATCTCACTCTGAACAACAGACTCGACCAAATCTTTATCAATAGAAAAACTTGGAGCTTCTCCATAAGCTTTCAATCGGAACAACTCGCGGATACACTCTTCATATTTTCTAACCTGATCGTTCCAACCCCAACCTTGTTCGATAGTTTGACGTGATCGATTGCGAAGTTGCTCGGCCGGCATGGACTTCATTTTAACAAGCGCATCCATGATAGCTTCTACAGATCTTTCAACAACAAAACCATTGTAACCGTTCGAGATGACCTCCGGTATATTTCCGACGTTTGTTGAAATCACTCCCAGACCACAAGCAAGTCCTTCTAAAGCTGGATTAGGAGTCCCCTCAAATTCGGAAGCACAAATGACAACTGCTGCATTATGGTAAACATTATCTCTAAGTTGGGCCTGAGTTAAAGCCTGACTAACATGAGACAAAGTGCTCGCATCAAACTTTATTAATTCTATATTCAAACGGGCACAAGCATCTTCGATTAAGTCTAAACCTTTGTTCCCAATAGACTTAGAATTTCCCACCCAACACGCTCTGAATACGCTTGGAACTTCTTTTGAAGGATAAAACAATTCTAGGTCAACACCATTTTGACAACAAAAATATCGTCTATCTTCTTCATATTTTAAATATGTTGCGCGATTGTTGATAATTGCGGCATGGGCCAAACCACGATCTATAACTTCTTGCGTTTCTGAAATTAACTTAGGACAACTATTTGCTACAATTAACTTTTCCGCCGGAAAAGGCTGAACATGATCGATTAAGTACGCATCAAACAGCAACACAAAATCAAAATCGTCAGCATTTACTAAAGTTCTAATTTGCTGAATATCGATCTCGATATCCGCTGACACAAGCTTCTTTAGGTTATGCGCACGATGCCACCACGCCCAACCAACTTCGTCATAAAAAACAAGAACTTTTATTTTTGACTTTGTTTTAATTTCGTTAACTTGCCTAGCCCGTTCACGAAACCACGTGAGTTTCTTTAGAAACTTTAGTCCGTCATGTACGAAATCACTAGCCCACTTCTGAGTATCTCTCGAACCACCATCGGTCTCACGCGCGTGATATGCGATAGCTCTAGAGTTAACTAAGATTCTAAACCCGTGCAACGAAACCCTAGAAGAAAAATCAGTATCTTCTCTGAAAGAAACCAGACTGTAATCTCTTGGGAAACCACCCACGAGTTGAACAACACTCTTTCGATATAGCAAACAACCGCCGCCGGCCATTTCGGTTTCGGTCACATAGTTTGGGAGGTGAACTGTTCTGAAATAATAACACCCTCTTTTCCACCAAAAATTACTCTTAGAATCAATCGTTTTAAGGTCCGCGCAAAAATCTGGATGATTCTGCAACCTTTCAATATCAACTTCATATACAGGTTGGCCATGATCAGGCCAGATGGCAGAAACGATACCAGCATCAACGTTTTCGTCCGCTACGGAAACAAGCTCTTTAATGCAATTTGGATCCATAATGTGGTCATCATCACACATCAAAACATATTCGGTCGCTGAATGATTTACGATATGTTGTCTATTAACTGGGAGACTTCTCTTTAAACCATTTAAGATAGTAATCGGGAGATCTGAAAATTCCGCGCTTAACTCTTTCTCAAGATCGAATTTATCCCCATCATCAGAAATAAGAATTTTAAAATTTTGATAAGTTTGCGTACGGATCGTACGCAGAAGATTTTTGAGAGACTGAACTCTATTCCTAGTAGGAATCCCAATCGTAATCAATTTTTCGTCACTGCTTCTTAAACAGTTTGTATTAAACTTGTTTGTCATTTTCTAAAAAATTAAGTTTAAGGACCTCAAAAAAAACATTTGAGCCACGAAATAATAAATAACCCAATTAGCCATGGACCAATCAAAAAATGATTGCCTCCAGCGAACCAAACAGGGACAACTCAAAAATTAAATGAGATCCCTAAAAGGAACCGCAGTAATTACGAGAGTATTTTTAATTTTACCTAATTTTTAGATGCTTTTAGCCCCTGAAAGGGACTAAAAGCTTTGAGAGAGACGGCAAGTGACCTAAGGCACTTAAATAGCTAGATTTTCTAACTATCCTTTTACACCAACCGTAAATGACATATTCATCAATGCCTGCTGTTCCATTAAATGTGCTTTTGGAGACCCAGTAGCAGGACTCGCACTTGACGATCGCTTAACAGAATAAATTGGCAAGCCACCAGCAACTCGATCTAGGATTGGTCGAATAAACGACAAGCCACCCATATTAGCTGGCTCATCTTGAACCCAAATCAAACTCTTAATCTTAGAGTACTTCTTCAAGACAGCTTTCAATTCTTTTTCCGGAGTTGGGTAGAATTGCTCAATCGCAACAATCGCAGTTTTAGTATCATTCCGCTTTGCCCGCTCTGAACGTAACTCATGTATAACCTTACCAGAACATAAGATCATTCGCGTTGCATTATCAAATTCTTCGTTTAACTCATCAAGAACTAAATCAAACTTACCCGCCGTAAACTTATCAATGCTTGATGAAGCAGCTGGAAGCCTTAACATCCCTTTTGGAGTGATTACAATAAGAGGTTTCTTCCAAACTCGTTTAGCCTGACGTCTTAAAAGATGAAAATATTGTGCAGACGTAGATGGCTGACATACTTGCATATTATCTTCAGCGCACAATTGTAAAAATCTTTCTAACCTTGCACTGGAATGTTCTGGACCCGCTCCTTCATAACCATGCGGCAATAACATTACTAAACCAGATAGCAGACCCCATTTATCCTCGCCCGCAGATATAAACTGGTCGATGATAATTTGCGCACCGTTAACAAAGTCCCCGAATTGAGCTTCCCATAAAACTAAAGCGTCTGGGATCTCTCTCGTATAACCATACTCGAAGCCAACTGCCGCAGCCTCAGAAAGCATTGAATCATAAATTGTTATCGAGGAACCATTTTTCTCGAGCTTACTCAATGGAGTATAAGGGGATGAATCATTATAATCGTAAAGTACTGCCTGGCGATGAGTAAATGTTCCTCGACGACAATCTTGTCCAACAAGTCTAATTGGAATTTCTTCATCTAAAAGTGAACCAAACGCCAATGCCTCCGCACAACCCCAATCTACCCCACGTTTGCCTTCGATCATCTCGGCACGCTGACCTAACAACTTTCCTAGCTTTGGATGCAAATTAAAATCTTCTGGAGTTGAGCAAATGGCCGCACTCACCTTCTTAGCCGTCGCACTCGAAATAGACGTCGGTAATTCGTAAGACTTTTTATATAATCCACCAGGATAATTATCCCAAGGAGAGCTAAGCTTTTCTAAATTAGGTTTTTTGGTCAGCTCTCGCCCCTTCTTTAACCCTTCTTCAAAAAGCGCAAACGCACCTTGCTCCAACTGTTCAACGTTTTGATCACTCACTCCAATTTCACTTGCGTACAACTTGAAGAGAACCGGACGTTCCTTAATTTGTTTATACAACGCAGGAGATGTTAAAGTCGGATCATCAACTTCGTTATGTCCAAAACGACGATAACCAACTAAATCAATAAACACGTCGTTCTTAAACTCTGAACGATAATTAGCCGCGATTTGCCCCACTTTTATAACATCTGCTGGACTGTCAGCATTAACGTGAAAAATCGGCGCATCTAATCTTTTTGCAATATCAGTACAGTAGCGGCCACTAAACAATGCCGGTTGAGTCGCAGTGAATCCGATCAAATTATTAAGTACAATATTTATTGCACCACCAACGGTAAAACCAGGAATAGTTGCATAGTTAAGCGTCTCAGCAGCAACCCCTTGTCCAGAGAATGCAGCATCGCCATGTAAAATAAGACAAAGAACTTTTTCGCCCTTCTCATCACCTAGTTTCTCTTGCCGAGCACGAGTTTTCCCCATCACAACTGGATTTACAGCTTCTAAGTGACTTGGGTTAGCAGCTAGCTCAACTCGAAGTTCCTTACCACTAGTTGTTTTGTAGATACCGGTAGCACCTTTATGATATTTCACATCATCACCACCAAGGGCGCTTCGTGGATCAACATCTTCAAAATTCGCTACAATATGTTCAGCAAGCGTATCCACAATGTGATGCATCACATTCAAACGACCACGGTGAGCCATTCCGATAATCACATCTTCAACACCTGCTTCCGCGGCCTCGTTTAAAATACTATCTAACAACGGCACAATAGCCGCCAATCCCTCAAGCGAAAATCTCTTGGCACCAACATATTTCGTGTGTAAAAACTTTTCGAAAGTTTCAACTGAAAGTATTCTTGTTAATACCTTACGAGCATCGAACTCAAAAGTGCCATTTTCCATTTTTTCAGCGAGCCAATCGCATTTTTCAGGATACGGCATGTGCATAAATTCCAAGCCAATCTTACTGCAATAGGCTTTCTCTAAAGACGAATATTTAGAGCGGTCCAAAGCATCAAATGGCGCGTATGGAAAAGGTTGTAAATTACCAATTGGATCTATGTCCGATTTCAAATGTCCCCAACGACGGTAGAGATCAAGAATCTGACCATCGTTAACTTCAACCGGACTAGCTTTTACTTTTGCCTTTGTTGGCTTTTTCTTATCTGCTATCCGAGTGGAAGAATTTTTTCTGACTGATGCTTCCGATCGTGGGCTTTTTTTAGAAGCTGTCGTCGGTTTTGATTTTGCAGTCGTTTTAGTTTTTGGTTTTGGTTTTGAATTATTCTTTTGCGACATAATACTCTAACGATAATATATAAAAAATTTAAGAGGTAAATTTATAAAGAGTTCAAACGAATGCCCTCTCAAAGGAAGGCCGCAAAAAACCCCGCGATTTAACAAAAATCCAGTCTAGACTCTTCTCTTGGTTTAAATACTTTCTGTTTATATTTTAATTAACGTATTTAGACCAAGAAAATAACAAGAAGATTGGAAAAGATTGTCTTAATCTTTTTCAGTTCCCACAAGTTCATTAATATTTAAGCAGCCTAAGGCTATTAACTCGTGTTCTAATTCTTCTAATATCAACTTAATTAATGCAGGCCCCTTATAAATCAAAGCAGTATATAATTCCACCAATGAAGCACCTGCTTTTAACATTTTAACAACATCTTGGCCTGAACTGACTCCACCAACACCAATTATCGGCAATTTTCCCTCAATATGTCGATGCGCGATCGAAATTCGCTTTAGTGACTTCTCAAAAATTGGTCGACCACTTAAACCCCCTCGACCGATTCCAGCAAGAGAATCGCTGTCAGTCTCCAAGCCCTCTCGCGAATTAGAGGTATTTGACAATACAAAACCATTGACCTCGTGCTTAATAGCAATATCCAATAGTTTCTTAAGATTGTTTTCTTCAATATCACTTGAAAATTTAACTAACAGGTTATGATTGAAAACTTCATCTTTTCTAACCTGCATCAGCGACTCCAGCAGACTAGTTAATGATTTTTCATCTTCGAATGTTTTACCATCTTTGGTGTTAGGACAGCTAAGATTGATAACCACAATCTTATTCAAACTACCTAGAATTCGATAAGACTCGCAAAAATCACGAATTGCTTGTTCACCTGTAAGAGAAGGATCATTAGTCTTAGAAATACTAACAAGCTTTGGAATCTTCGCCTTAGACCTATTTAAGTTTTCTAGGAATTTGTAAGGCCCTTCATTATTTAAACCCAATCGATTTATTAAAGCTTCATCTTTCGGAAGTCTGAACAATCTGGGTTTGTCGTTACCCTCATTTGGATGAAAGGTAACCGAACCAAGCTCTAAAAAGCCAAACCCCAATGCGCTCATTCCATCGGCGACCTTCGCATTTTTATCAAATCCCGCAGCAAGTCCGACTGGATTTTTAAATTCAAGACCCCAAAGATTTTGCACGAAGCGGCTGCTTGTATAATCAGTAAATTTCGCTAGCAAATCGAGGCCATACGGCACATTTTGCAAAGCAATTAACCCACCGTGGGCCAGATTATGAGCAGTTTCAGGGTCTAACTTGAATACTAACTGTTTAATTTGATTGTACATTTAGCTCTATGTTAATCGTCATCCCGACTCGAACCTAGTAGCCCAAATCGATATAAATAATAAACTAATGTTAACACCGAGGTAAGGGTTGCCGCAACGTAAGTTAAGGCCGCCGCGTTTAAAACTTTACCAACTTCCTTTTCCTCGTTCGAATTAACAATTCCCGTTTTCAATAATATACTTCTAGCACGGTTACTTGCATCAAACTCCACCGGCAGATTGATGAGCTGGAAGAAAACGATCAATGAAAATGCCGCAATTCCCAAGAGCACAAGATTGAAGGCATTCAGAACCGCACCAAGCATCATTAAAATAAAAGACGCGGTCGAGCCAATTGAAGCTAAGGGGACAATCCCATTCCGAATAACAAGCGGAGTATATTTCTGAGCATCTTGAATTGCGTGACCAACCTCGTGGGCTGCGACACCTAAGGCCGAAATCGAATACCCATCAAAAACGTCAGGACTTAAGCGCAAAACTTTGGCCTTAGGATCATAATGATCTCCTAAATATCCATCCGTCCTTTCAATTCCAACATTTGAAATTGAATTCGCATCTAAAATTTGTTTTGCAACCTGTGCACCGGAGAGGCCACAATTAGCGCGAATAGTTTTACCTTCAGCAAAAGCTGACTTAACTTTATACTGCGCCCAAAATCCAAGAAGCATCGCCGGCAATACAAAGACAAAGTACATTGGATCAAATCCGATCATTTCTAAACTCCTATCTATATTGTAAATATGCTAAAACAACTTAATCATTAAAGTTAGCCTTGGCAATAACCGCACACCCAGGTCATCTTTACATACTCTACATTATTACTCCCAAAGGACTTTATGACGACTAGCACCTTAAATGCTTCAAAAATCATTAAAACAATCGGAGACTTACTTGAAATTTCGCATTCCGATGAAGGTCTAATCTCAGAATTTCGGAGCACGGAACGAGTACTAAGTTTCAGAAACGAAGCACTAGCAACATTCGTTACAAGAAATGAAAAAAGAAAAGCCAAAGGAATTACTGCCGCGACCTTAGAAGTACTAAGTGAACTCGTCACCACAAAAAAGCCTAAATTACTCTTAAAACTAGAACAGTCGATCTCACCTGGAATTGTAGAGCTATTAAAAATAAAAGGGCTTGGTGCTAAAAAGATTATTCTCCTAACTGAAACCTTAAAAATCCAAAACGTCCAAGAACTGCTTAGTGCGATTGAAGACAAAAGCATCTTAAAACTTAAAGGCTTCGCCGAAAAAAACACACTTAAAGTAAAAGAGAACCTAGAACTCTACCTTGCCTCTAAGGGATTTTTTAAAATCGACCAGCACGAAGAGACCCTAGAACTTGTCACAAGCTATCTCCATGAAAAACTTCCGAAAGTCGAATTTCAATCCTACGGTAACTCACTTACTAAAGCTGAGACTTTTAAATTTGTTGAAATCATTTCCTTGATAAATAACTTAAAAACTATCGCCACCACACTTCAAGGCATAGACTTTAAAATAGTCGACGAAAAGGAAAATCTTTTAACCTTAGAACGAGATTCAATCTCACTAAAGATCCATGGAGTTAAAGAAAAAGAATATCAGCTTGAAATCTTCAAAAGCAGTTTTACAAACGAACATTTTGAAACCCTAAAATCAAACACTAACTTTAATCAAGCCTTAACTAACTTCAAAGACGACAAGACATTTTTTACCGAACTGAACCTAGACTTTCAAGAACCAGCGACAAGAAATCATTTCATAAAAAAGCGCACAAACACCCCCCTGATAACGCAAAGCGACATTATCGGAGTAACTCACACCCACACAAACTATTCGGACGGCCTGAACACCATCAGTGAAATGGTTCTAAAATCCCAAGAACTCGGTTATAAATACCTCTTAATAAGCGATCACTCTCAATCAGCCGGTTACGCAAACGGCCTCAGTCCAGCAAAGCTTGAACAACAAGCAGCTGAAATCGACAAAGTTCAAGCCGACTTCCCAGACTTCAAAATACTTAAAGGCGTAGAAGCTGACATTCTTAAAAATGGCGCGCTAGATTATTCATTTGATATCTTAGAAACCTTAGAAATAGTAATCTCCTCGGTACATTCAAACTTCGAACTAGAAGAAGTTGAAATGACCGAAAGAATTATAAAAGCTTTGGATTCGGGCTATGCAAATATTCTTGCCCACCCCACAGGTCGTCTATTATTAAAACGATCAGGCTATCAGGTAAACATTGAAAAAGTCCTTGAAGCCGCAAAAAAAAATAACGTCATAATTGAACTCAATTCCAACCCCCATCGCCTCGACCTTAGTTGGACCTTCCTCCCGCAAGCAAAGGAGCTCGGATTAAAATTCGCAATCTCTCCCGATGCCCACTCGATTGAGCAAATTAAATTCATCGAATACGGAATACTTATGGCAAGAAAAGCCGGCCTCACTAAAGACGACATAATTAACTGCTACTCAGCGAAAGAATTACAAGAATTAATCTCCACAAAAGAACAGTAAAAATCATCACGACTACTTAGCTACAAATTAAAAGGATCAAATATATGGAAAATTTAAATAGCTTCGACACAATTGATCACATAACAATTTCGATCTCGAACCTCGAACAATCAATCCAATGGTACCTATCCAGCTTCGCCTGCGAAGTAATCCATCGAGAAAAGACCCTCGCCATCCTCCAATTCAAAAACATAAAAATGGTCCTAAGCCTACCAAGCGACCAACGCCCACACATCGGCTTCGTAAAAAAGAACGCCTCCGAATTCGGTGAAATCATGGAACAATCAGACTGCTGCAAATCAACCTTCATCGCCGACCCCACCGGCAACCCCGTCGAATTGGTTAGCGAAACGCTTGAAGAGATTCAACCCAAAGGATGAGCAGGCAGCTGTTCGTCGACAACGTTCTTCTAGGGTGTTCTTTTGCAGGGCAGAGTTTCGTTGATTTTTCTTGGGAATTTTAAGAAGGGGTTAACACAGAGC
>CAYYIQ010000014.1:0-13686 GCA_964472005.1 uncultured Bdellovibrionales bacterium
TGACTCAAAGAGTTAAATGGCTTTGAACATCAAAGAAAGCCCATGGGTATCTCAGCCCAACACCACACCCAACAAAAATATACCCAATTGCTACAAAGATTCCACTGTCCACACAAATGAACCCTATATGACCCGCATCATCCTATCTCCAATCTAAACCTGTTACCCTCCGAATATCTAAAAAATTCAAAGAGGATCACTATTCATGAAATCAAAATTACTTGAAACAAAAAATACTTTAGATAAAGATATAAGATCTCAGATGATCGATCTATTGAACCAAGAATTGTCTAATATTATCGATTTAAGTATGCAATCAAAGCAGGCTCATTGGAATGTTAAAGGCCCGCATTTTGTTGGTTTACACGAGTTGTTTGATAAAGTTGCGGAGACATCAAGTGATTTTGCTGACGAAATCGCAGAGAGGCTTGTGCAGCTTGGAGGTATTGCGCTTGGAACATTGCCTATCGCAGCGAAGAATTCAAAACTTCCTCAATATCCCTTGGAGATACATTCAGGAAAAGAGCATGTCGAAGCCCTTTCTACTTCGATGGCGGAATATGCAACTTCTACGCGTGAGGCGATCGACAAAGCTGATGAAGCTGGAGATGCGGATACATCTGACTTATTTACGGAAGTCTCACGTGGGGTTGAAAAACTACTTTGGATGGTCGAAGCTAATTTACAGAGTGACGTATAGGTTTTAGTGCACTTAATTAAGATAGGGATTTTAAAGATGAAGTTGCAGTAATGTAGCGAATCTCTACTAAAGGTCTTTAAATTGCGATAAAAATTTTCTATCTATGTAGTTCTTTAGCCAGTAACAAAACTTAGAGTAGATGGTAAACATCTTATATTCTAGAATAGCTTTTCCGTCACTGGTATTGATTAACTTGAGATAGTCACTTTGCGGGACAAAGTTTGCTAGCTCAGTGTTGTTTAATGTGGCGATTATATTTTTCCATAATATTGGACCCTGTCTCACTGCGTATACGCCTGCTTTAGGAACATTCATATTCTGGATAGAGCCGCAGTCACCGACAGCAAAAATTGGCAATCCTGAGACTGATCTCAAAGTTTGTTTGGTTTCAATAAACCCGTCTTTAGCGAGAGGGATATTTAATTCTGAAATCAGAGCGGGCGGGTAGGCTCCGATTGCTGATATTACAATGTCGGCTTCAATTTTTTCAGAATTGCTCGTGTTAATCAATCCACTTTCATAGCTTGTCACTTCTCGTTTCGGATAGAAAGCAATTTTCCTCTTAGAAACTATTTGTGAGACTTTTTTTTGGGTCCTAAGTTTTAATTTGGGAGTTAATTTGTCGGATTTATCTATGATTTTGACGTTGTAATGCTGGAATGTATTATTGCTTGCCATCCATCTGTCGACAGCTAAAGCGATTTCTACTCCTGCGACGCCTCCTCCAAGCACTGCTATCGTTGGCTCATAATTATCAGTTTTTTGCAGCTCACCCGCGGTTTTAGTTAGGCGTGGGATGAAGGTTTGTATTGGCTTTATGTTTAGGCAATATTTGTTTTTAAAGTAGCACATTGGTTTGGTGATAGAGCCAATGCCGATTGATAGTACATCATATTTGATGGGATTAGAATTTTTGATATGAATTAAGCTACTAGGTGCGTCCAACCCAACAACTTCATCGAAATTCATGCAAATATCATTTCTATTTTGAAGATTTAAATAGTCGATATCTATTTCATTTTTATTTATGTAACCCGCAACCGCGCTTGGAAGCATCCCAGAATATGTAGAGAATCGAAAATTAGAGATGCACGTGAGTTTCGTTTGGGGAATAGGTTCTTGTTGCCATCGACGCGCAATTTCAAGATTAGTGTGCCCCATCCCCAGCAACACAATATGTTTTAATTGTGATTTCATTGCTTCGTAAATTAGCATACTTCAATATGCTAATAAATGCTGAAAATGGAGGCGGTATCTTTTACTTCTCTAACTTGTCGCTAATGAGACATCGTTTCCAAAAGTTCCTCTGGGGATTTTTCTGGGACTGCTGTTAGAGCTTTAGCGTTAATATGTTCAAAGTCTCCTCGCATAAATTTTAGAGCGTATCTCTCATAATTTATTTCATCGCTGGTCCGAAATCCAAGTCGCCTGAGAATTGGAAGTGGCGGGCACCAACCTTCTATTGCATGTTGAAGTAGAAAACCTTGAACTACAAGTGGTAATGCAAGCCACTTTTTGGCTTTGGTAATTCCAAATGTAAGGCCAACGAGAGAGAGTATTGAAGAATTTGTTTCCAAAGCTCTTTCAATATCCCATTCACGATCCAGTTCTTCAAGCCGTGAGTCTATTTCATTTGGATTGGCAGCATAATAAGAAAGTCTAGTCTCAGTCAGGCGTTTTATATTATGATTTACAGCTGAGTCTGTATTTTTCATGACTTTGTTGGAGTTTGACATATCTTCACCTTCAAATTTTGTAGACAACTCCCAAACATACCGGCGTTTTTGATTAATTTGTGTTTCTACAAATTATTTTCCCGACGAAGTCAAAAGAGCGTCTGTCGTTATCATCATTGTAGGATTACTATAGGTCTAATGAAAGTTGCCTAATATGATCTTAGTCATCTAATAATCAGAGATTCTTGTAGTTTTGGATAGTTTTAAATTCAATGGAAAGCATGAAGATTTTGGCTGGAAATTCAGTTTGGCATTCTCTAAGTTCCGAATTGTTAATCGAAAAAAGGAGTATCTAGTTAGAAGTTTAGTTACTCTTATCGGAAAAAAGTAAATTCAGGTTGGTTTTGGCGTTTTTGATGATAGTTCGTATTTCTTGCCTGCCTGCCTCTAGTAAACATATTAATGTTAGTATAAATTTCTTACACGTAAAATCATACTAGCATTGGTGTATAATGACGAATCGTTCAAATGTTAAAGCAAAATTGTGTTGGAAGTCTTCTCCAGTAGGTGATCTTGCAATTGTTACTTCAAAAGATAGGTTGGAATTAGTTACATTTCGCCATCTCTGGGAAGGTTTTAAATCTAAATTCCCTGGAGTTGAAGTAGGATCAGATCCTTATAGTATTATCGTCTGCAATCAGTTAGATGAGTATTTCGCAGGTGAGAGGATGATGTTCGACTTGGATTTGAATATGAAAGGTACAAGCTTTCAGAATCAAGTGTGGAATTCCTTGGTGAAAATTCCCTATGGGAAAGTTATTACGTATAAAGAACAAGCCTGTTTAATCGATAATCCCAAAGCTGTGAGGGCTGTCGGACGTGCAAATGGGCTTAATCCGTTTTGCATCGTCTTACCTTGTCATCGTGTGGTGGGTTCAAATGGTGAGCTAACAGGATATGCCGGAGGGATTAAGCATAAAAAGTTTTTGTTAGAAATGGAAGCTCTCGGAGCAATAGTTTAATGATTTAAGGGAAGGCAAAATGAGTTATATTTTACCATTTATATTTGAGGAGCGACCGATAAGAGGGAAGTTAATTTGCTTAACTTCTGTTTTTAAAGAAGTCGTCGGATCAAAAAAATATCCGAAAAGTGCGAAACGCAATTTAGCTGAACTACTAATTTTTAGTGCCTATTTGGGGTCTTCGCTAAAATCGGATGGTTCGATTTCTATTCAGTTTCAATCTGAGGGGTTATTGAAGATGGCGTTTGTTGAGTGTAGATCCAATTTAGAACTTAGAGGGATCGTAAAACCAGATGAGTCGGTACCACTCGACTCGGATGATGAAGTTTTTCAAGAAGATGATGTTTCAAGGGCAAAGCTTGCAATTACAATTTTCAGAGAAAATGTCGACCAAGCTTATCAAAGCCTAGTTCCAGTTGAATCAGCGGATTTTAAATCGATCTTTCGCGACTATATAAATCAAAGTGAGCAAATTGAAACAGTTTTAGAAATTTTAGTTAGTGATGAGGAAATCTACGGGTTATTTTTGCAAAAAATGCCCGGGGAAAATAACGCACTACTCGATGATAACGGAGTGCCTTTCGAATTAGCGGACATCGTTTTGCAGGCCGAATATTGGGATGTCAAAAATTTATCTCCCGAAGAATTGCTACAACAGTTATTTTCTGCTCATTTGCTGAGAGTCTTTGATAAATCCGAAGTTGTAATGAAATGCAATTGTAAAAGAGAAAAGGTTGAGAAATTGATTTTGGTTTTAGGTGAGGATGATGCGAATAAGCTTCTTGAGGAGCAGGGGACAATCCGGGTGGATTGTGAAATGTGTGGAAAGGTTGAAGAATTCGACAAAATTGATATTGCGACAATCTTCAATGATAAGAGGAAAATAGAATCATCATTGTCCAAAAAACATTAGAGATATGTCTAGTGTGGTTTGCTAAAGCAAACCACACTAGTTTCAGTTAAGCTAAGTCGAAAAGTAGGATGTCGGCTTCTGGAGCACCTACTAGAACTAGCTCTTTCTCGGTTTCAAGGGTGAGAGCATCACCTTGTTTAAGTAACGTTTTATTAACATTTACAGATCCTTTTGTGATTTGTATCCAATATTTTCTACTGACATCTAAATCAATTTTGCGAGTCGCAGAATTGGTCAGACCAATTGAGTATATTTTAGCATCCTGATTCAATGTAACCGCGCCATTTTGACCTTTAGGTGCAGCCAAAAGAGCAATCCCATTTTCAAAATTAAAGTCAGCCTCTTCATAACTAGGAGGTAGGCCAGTCTTATCTGGTGTTATCCAAATTTGAAGCAGATGCACAGGTTCGTCTTCGGAGTGGTTAAACTCACTGTGAAGAATGCCTTTTCCAGCCGTCATTTTTTGAATTGTTCCAGGTCGGATTACCGAACCACTACCAAGACTATCCTTATGTTCTAATGCTCCACTTAGTACAAAGGTGACAATCTCCATATTGCGATGTGGGTGGCTACTAAAACCTTGTCCAGGTGCGATAACATCTTCGTTAATAACTCTTAGTGAGTGAAATGCCATGTTGTTCTCGTCATAATATTCGCCGAAAGAGAAGGAATGTTTGCTATCAAGCCATTCTATATTGGTGTGCCCACGTTTTTCGCTCGGGATGTGATTAATCATAATATTCTCCTCTTGTTGTTAAATCTTGTATTTTCAGTAGCTTTTTGGCAAGTTTAGATCACCGGACGCCGTCCGTTAACATTGGTTGCCCCTCGCTTATATTGGAGAGGGGTAACCAAATTTTCAAAGCTAATTTATTTTTTCACGCCATCAATTTCGAAATCGAGTTTGATTTGATCTCCAATCGTAGCCTCTCCAGCCGCTCCGGTCATTCCACCGCCATTCCAAGTCACGCCATAGTCTTGTCTAATTAGTTTTCCAGAAACACTCGCCCCAACATGCATTTTTTTATCCATTGGATTTTGAACTGGCCCAACAATATCTTCGACAAGTAGTGTAATTGGTTTGGTCACTCCTAAAATTGTGAGGTCGCCAGTTACGGAAAGTGAATCCTCTCCACTTGAAACCACTTTAGTGGAAACAAATTTTATGGTTGGGAATATACCCACATCGAGAAAGTCTTTCGACTTGACGTGTTTATCTCGATCCGCGTTTGCCGTATCAAATGAATTAGTGTCGATTTCCGCAATAACTTTAGTTTCTTCAGGTTTTTCAGGATCGTACTCGATTGTTCCAGAAAATTTTCTAAAGTCTCCTTTGACGTTGCTAATGCCAAGATGTCTCACGCTAAACTGTATGCTCGAATGCGCTGATTCAATTTCATATGTATCTGCTAAGACCGAGGTCGATGTAAATAAAAGTGCATAAATTGTAGCTGTTTTTAAAAGTCTCATTTTGAACTCCTTATTAGTTGATGCGTCAACTATAACGATATTTAGTTGATGCGTCAACTAAATTGTGCTACTTTTATATTATGTCTAATAAAAATGCAGAAATTCTTTCTCTTTGGGCGGAGCTCTTTGTCGCTCATCCGCTTGCTGTAAGAAAAGTGGAGGCCCGTATAAAGGGCAAGGCACCTCTAGGTCTAGACGAATACGATATTTTACTTATTCTAAGTCGTTCTGAAAATTTTCGTTGTAGATTTTCATTTTTGGCGGAAGAATCTTTGTACACCAAAAGTGGCGTCAGTAGAGTTGCGAAAAGGCTTATTGATCGAGGTTTTATTCTAAAAGAAGAATGTCAGGAGGATCGAAGGGGGGCATATGCAGTCCTAACGACGGAGGGCGTAAAAGCTTTAAAGAAGACGTGGGAATACTATTCAGAAGCAATTGTTTCAGTCTTGGGTCCTTGCTTCAACTTAGAGAAAACCATTGAGTTAAGAAAACTTTTAGGTTCTCTCGTTGATCAGTTGAGAGACCAACCTCCAATACCAATGCCGACTTTAAAAAAATAATTCGCGACTTCATTTTGCTAGATCGTGCCAACGACGTATCAACATAACTAGGCATCATTCGATGCGCCAATGTAATTAAATATGGTGGTGCCTAGTCACTTATAAATTCTGTCATAAGAAATTATTCGAGCAATAATTAAAACTGGGAGATGTGAAGAATTTAGACCTTAAATTGTCTGAGGTTCGAACGCCATTTTAATTCGAGTAGTTCCAAAAATTAAACGGCGTCCGGATTTTAAAACGAAGGGAACAACTATTTTTTTCTTTTGTATTCTATTTCCATCATTTTAACTTCGGCACCATCTTTTCTTAGATCGTACATTTCGAAGGTATGATTGTTTTTATCAATAATCTTGGTGACGGTTTTTCCAACTTTATCGATCCCTTCTACTGGGCAGGTGTAGATTGTGTTGAAGGTAAATGTTTTACTAGAACTATCGTAACTGCCTTCGCTAGACATCATTCCAGTTGACGATGTATCCATCCAAAGTGAGAAATATTTCTTTTTAGTTTTATCATATCCAATATGGCCAATTCCTTTATATGGTTTGTTTTGCCATGTGGATGCGAAATCTTCTCGAATATAGCGATTCCCAAGTATCCAATAATGTCGTGCATCTCCTTTTATAATTTCAGGTGGAGTCCTTGTGTCGTACCAAAATTTAGATGTCGTAGAGAAATGACCGACTAGTGGCTTTAGGGCGGCATGCTCGACACCCGGTGTCGCGGCTTCAGTCATCGCATCCATAATTTGTTTGTCGGTTAGCTTTGGCGCATTCTCTGACTCTTTAGGATTTTCCATCTTGCAGCTCTCGACTGAAGGTTTCGAATGGGTTCCGTTTGTTGAGCAAGCTGAAAATAGTTGTAGTAATAAGATCGATATTATTATTTTTTTCATTATTGATTCCGGTTATTGTTGATAATGTTTACTTTGAAGATATGATTACTTTAGTTGCGTTTCTATTTGGTCAGAACCCGGAAAAATTTAAGTTTCTTCAAGTATTCCCTGGTAATCAAATTGACCACTCGAAATATTAGCAGTCTCGGCTTGAGTAAACAAGGTTAGAATGTTTTTGATTGAATCTCTATGGGGTTGCAATACAGCTTATTTATTGAATTTGTTTTATGAGTGGAGGAGCGTCGTTGGTAAAGTGTCTCGTAGGTGAAGAGTGAGCTCATTTAGAGTGGCGTATAAATGTTTGGTTAAAACCAAACATTATGCACCGCAAGACTGTAGCTGGAAACTAAAAGTATTCAGGTTATTGTGGCGAGATTTGAAATTTATTAAGATTCTAGTGTTGAATATTCTGTAGATTGAAGTCTTTTTTGATCTCCTGAGGAATGAAGAGTGTTAGCAAATGAATCGCAATCAGCTTAAAATATTTTTGAAGTTCTTCTTTGCGATCGCGTTAGAGTTAAATCAAATCTAGATGCGCGTTACCCGGGATATAACGGAAGGGGGTTTGTGAGATCATCTATAAAGTTAGTCGCTTATCTCCTTAGATCGTCTTGGTTTTTAACCAGATTATCTATTCGTCTGAAGTTTCATGGTTAAATATTCTTACATTTAAAGGCTGTTCGCCGGTATAGTGAATATCCATTCTAACTTTTTGTCTGGAGTTTTTCGGTAATCGTGTTACCAATTATAAGAGAAAGAAGTAGAGGAATAGGATTAACTCGAAACATTGGAGGTTCGAATGGCAGGTACAAATGCTCAAGCAAAATCGACAGTAAATGTGGAATATGGTTCAAGCGATATATATTCCGGATCATTCTTCGAACCTGATATCATGCTGCCAGAACAATTCAATTCCCCAGACCAAATTGGCATCGACGGAGGAGAGCGAAAATTGATGGCTGCGATTCTTTCCGACGGAGTCGAAGCTTTTTTGGAGCAGGTGCATAACCATATTTCTGGAAACTCAACTAGATTGGATGCGATCGACTGGGTCGAAGATAAAGATAGCGCATATGTATTTAGTTTTGATAATGTGTGTTCCGCCCTTGGGATTAATCCTGAGTATTTGAGATTGGGGCTATTCAGGTATGTGGCAAGTTTGAAAGCAGCTAAGATTAAAAATGAACTTGATAAGCTGACTTGGAAAAAAATAAGACGACCGAGGTCTAGATAGTTTCCAAAACGAGTAATAAAAAAGGGCCTACTAAGGGCCCTTTTTTATTTTTTAATATGTTGGCAAGAACGTCTATGCAGCAGCACTCGTAACTTGTACAGTTTCGACAACTTGCATTCTCGCTGAATTAGCATTGTTTTCAGCTTGCTGTCTTTGATACTGACGTAAGATCGCTTTCTTTAATTCTGAAGCATGGAAGTCTAAAGCTTCACATATATAAGCAAACCCGAAAGTATCTGCTGTATTTTCTTCTTCTGAAAACAACCATTCTTGCGCGGATGATTGTACATCCCCATCTCCTGTAAGGTAATCCGTAATAGCTCGTTGAAGTACTGCAGCTAGCAATCTTCTTTCTGGATTAAACCCACCGGCACCTTTTGCACATTCACTGTTAGACCAGAGTCTCATAAATAATTTATCTCCTAGTTATCCGCCCGTTTTTAAAATCGTCCTACGAAAAATTTCGCAGTTATTAAATAACCATCAATTCCCTGCACGTTTCTTGGTGTGCAGATTGATAGTTGTAAAAAACTAAAATCGATACGCAAGGATTGATTGTGAAATCAACACTAGCTACTTTTAATGGAATCTATGAACCTTGTAGAAAAAAACGAAAACCGTTAGAGGACTCTGATTTTGCGTTTCGGCAAAAACTGATCATTTAAGATCGCCTCAAAAAAAAATAGAGGGTGGCCCTCTTTAAGACTAGTCGTAACCATTGATTTTCATTAAGAAAACAACGGTTTTTCACTCCAGCCTTGTATTAAAATAGTTTAGAATAACTATTCTAGCTGTGAAAAATGAGGCCGTAGGATACTAAAAAAGGCCAAAAAAATCAATGAAAATCGACATCCGAAACTTCTAAAACGCCAGACGTATTCTTCAACAAAATCAGGGCATTGGAAAGGCGAGTGTTCGTTCTCGATCATTTTCTCATGATATCGAACTAAATCTCACTTCTGAAGTTCTCAGAGACAGCAAGATTATGCAGATAATTTTGAGAATGTGCCCTTTCGACTAAATTTTTTTCGAGTTGTTAAAAAGATGGCTAACCCCCTGAAATTTCCATTGAAAAAACCTAATTATTCTGCTAGTGTTAGAAAGTGGAGCAAAGTGGTTAAAAATGGTAGATAAAAGCAAAAAAAGTGGGTCGCAAAGGGGCTTTATTGACGTCGACGGGTCAAAGTCTGAGGTCGCGCCCATGGAAGAGGGTCCCCAGCTAGGCTTTTATGGCAATTATGAGCACTCCATCGACTCAAAAGGCCGAGTGGCGCTTCCAGCAAGTTTTCGTTCGCTGCTTAAGAATGAGGATAGTGAAACTATCGTGTTAACGAATTTTATAACTGGTGGTGCTCGCTGCTTGGACGGCTTCTCGCTCTCAGCATGGCGTGAGTTTGAAACCAAGATTAGGCAAAAAAGTAGATTTGACCCAGCTCTTCGGCAATTCGAAACATTCTATATTGCAAGAGCTACGCTTTGCACTTGGGATTCGAATGGACGAATTAATATCCCTCAGTATCTTAGAGATTATGCTGGAATTGATAAGAATTTGGTTTTTACTGCTGCGCTCCATGGATTTAGGGTTTGGAGAAAAGAGGTGTGGAATCTGGTCTTCACTCAAAGTGAAGAAGAGCTGCTAGATAACCCAGCATTGTTTGAAGGGGTAGATCTATGAGCAAGCATATCCCGGTACTAGCAAATGAAGTTGTTCAATTCTCTAGTTTTTTGACTGGCTCGACAAAGTTGGGTCTGGATGTGACGTTTGGTCTCGGTGGTCATTCTCGTTTACTTTTAGATAATTATCCTGATTTTAAATTGATCGTTATAGATAAGGACGATTCAACTCGTCTTGAGGCTGCGAAGAGCTTCGATGGGTTCAAGGATCGATTTCAAAGTTATCACTCCTGTTTTTCTGAAATTGAAAGTCTTAAGCACGTGGTAGATCGAGAATATTTGGATCAAGTCGGTGAACTTAGATTTGATTTAATCCTTGCAGATTTGGGGATTTCAAGTGTTCAATTGGATAATCCAGAAAGAGGGTTAAGTTTTAAGTCTGATTCTAGCTTAGACATGCGAATGAACCAAAATCAAGACCTAACAGCCGAGATCGTTCTTAACACATATTCAGAAAGAGATTTGTTTTTAGTTTTTGCAAAAGGTGGAGTGGGTGCTCGGAGCAAGGCTTTAGCTCGAGCAGTTGTAAGCGATAGACCTTTTAACACAACGTCAGAATTCCGAGAACTATGCAATAGCGTTTTGCGTAGCAAGTCAGGTCGAAATTCGAATAGGGGGTCAGATTTGGCAACTGTTCCATTTCAAGCTGTTCGCATCGAAGTTAACAATGAATTTGAAAATTTAAAAATGTTTCTAGTCTCCGCGATTAAGTTGATGAATCCCGGAAGTCGACTTCTAGTGATTTCATTTCACTCGCTAGAGGATAAAATTGTGGCGGGAGTAATGAGATGGTGGGGTGCGGTTCGTGATAGAGGCTTGCATCCTGAAGACGCGCCGCTAGGTAAAATTTTAACTAGAAAACCAATTAAGCCTTCCGAAGAGGAGCTTCAAAATAATTCACGATCTCGAAGCGCGATGCTACGAGTTTTTGAAAGAAATGATGTGCCGCTTTGGGTTGAAAGAGAATTTTTAACAGATAAGATTTGAGGGAATTATGAACAAAGTAAAAGTAGTTAATAATCGAACACTAGGGTCGCCGAGGGGGCATGTAAGTCCGGTTGTAAAGCGTTCCACAGTTGTTAACTCAACAAGAAAAGGAAGTGTTCGCGCGCACGTTAATTCCCGCCACGGAGTGAGTAGTGGTCTTGGCCGAAGATCTAACTCAAAAACGATATCTACTAGGAAATTTAGAATAAAGAATAAGAGCGAAATGTTGTTCGCGGCTAGCTTATTTCTAATTTTGTTGGCTAAGTTATTTGTTAGAATCTCGATTATTGAGACTAGCTATCAAATTGAAAATGTTCGCAACGAGCTACTTTCAGAAGATGCAAAATTGCGAGAGTTACGTGTCAAAAGAGCAATGGTTGCTAACCCGCGGGAACTTGCAAAATTGGCAGATGCGAAATTAAATATGAGGCCTACACTCCCTCAACAGATTAGAAGAATTACTTTCGAAACTAATTAAAATAATGTAGCAATGGTTGGATTATGAACTTTAAGCCGAAAAATAGCTCGTTACTCGGAAACCAAAATCCCGTTAAACGAAAACCAAAATCTCAATTTTTAAATTGCAGCGTCAGTTCTGAGAAGAGAATTGAGTCTCCCAAATTAGAAAAGAAATTAAAAAGAGTTAAGCTTGAGTCTATCAAAATTCCTTTCGATTTTAAGTATTTCAATGCAATTGGAAATAAACTTCCAAGCTTCATTGATCAACTTCACTTAAGTGATAAAATAAAAAGTTTCGGCGCTTTTTTTGTGGTAATTGCAGCGCTTATTTCTAAGGTTGGAAGTCAAATATTTGGAAGTTCGTTTAGTTTTTTAATCGAGTATTCGTCATGCCTCGCTAGGTTTATAGGTAGATTCTTAATAAGCATTTTTCGAAAGCTCGCAATGTCTGTTGCCGCATTGGTAGGTGGAATGTGTGCAACGTTGAAATTTTTTACACGTTTTGCTTTTGTTCTTTTAGCTCGATGGATGAAGATACATGGTTCGCATGGAGTTCCACCGGTAGGAATTCGAAGACTACGAATGGTGATTGTCGTTGTTGCGATGGTGTTAATGGGTAGCGGCGTTGTCGCACGATTATATGCTTTACAAGGACTTCAGCACGGAAAATGGAACAAAATTGCTAATAAACAACATGGAACAGGGGTTGAAGTTGAAGGAGCTCGTGGGTTGATCGTGGACCGTAATGGTTTGAAGCTCGCGGTGTCCATACCGGCGGTAACTTTGGGTGTACATCCAAGATGGATTAAAAACAAAAGTGAAGTAACTCAAAAAATTTCGACATTGTTAGATCTTCCATACTCTTTAGTAGAAGGTAAATTAAACGAAGATAAATCATTCACTACAATTGCAAAGGGAATTTCGACTGCTAAAAAGAAAGACTTAGAGGCTTTGAAAATTCATGGGTTAGAGATCGAAGAAGAGTTTAATAGAGTATACCCACAGGGTGACCTTGCTGCGACTATTATCGGAAAGGCGGGAAAAGATGGTGTTGGTCTCTCAGGAGTAGAGAGATCATTGAATCCTTCTTTAACAGCTCCGGCAACAAAATTTGCAGCAAATAGAGATGCTCGGGGACGATTGATGAACTCAGCAGTTTGGGCTGAAGATTCAAAAGACTCTAGTCCTGCAAGCGTTAACTTCGATAAATACTCAGATCTTTTAGTAACAGATGATCTCCGAAAAGAGGGAGCAAGCATTGCTTTGACCTTGGATTCAACTATTCAACGGTTTGTCGAAGAGGAATTTGATATCGCAAAAGAAACAGCGAAAGCTAAGAATGTTTTTGGTCTAATGATGGACGCTGATACGGGTGAGATCTTAGCGATGGGACAGACTTCAAGATACAACCCAAATGAATCGAAAAGTATTTCGCCTGAAGCTTTAAGAAACGTTGTATTACAAAATAGTTTTGAACCAGGTTCAACGTTCAAACCTATTGTGGCAGCGCTAGCCTTAGAACAAGGGGTGACTTCAAAAAATGAATTAATAGACTGCGAAAATGGCAGATTGTCGATCGGACGACGGACAATTAAGGACGCCCATCCAGTACCTACGGTTACGTTTGAACAAGTTTTGGTGAGATCATCCAATATCGGGATGGCAAAGCTTGGTTTTAGAATGGGTAAAGAAAAACTATATGACTCCTTGTATCGTTTTGGATTTGGTCAAAAATCTGGACTGGAACTCAGTGGAGAATCAAGTGGTATTATGCGAAATCATAAATCGTGGGCGCAAGTGGATATTGCTACGCATTCTTTTGGCCAAGGTGTTTCCGTTACTGCCCTGCAAATGGTTCGTGCTTATGGAGCACTGGCCAATGGAGGTATTCTTCTAACCCCAACAATTCTGAAGAATTCTGTTTCAGCTTCAAAAGGCGAACGATTAATTTCGGAAAAAACCGCATCGGTCATCAAAGAGGCTTTATATCTAGTTACTGAGGACGAACACGGTACTGGTAAGAATAGTCGGATCTCAGGAGTGCCAGTGTATGGTAAGACCGGTACCGCACAAAAAGCTCGTGTAAATGGTCG
>CAYYIQ010000014.1:13696-25613 GCA_964472005.1 uncultured Bdellovibrionales bacterium
GGATAAAATACTCGCTTCATTTATTGGCTTTGTCGATGGAAAGGTGATTGGTGTCAATCGAACTTTGGTATTCTATGTTGCGGTTGATGAGCCGGGCGTTAGACCAAGGTGGGGTGGGACTTTGGCCGCACCTGTATTCAAGACTGTTATGGAAAGAACATTGTCGTATCTTTTGTCTCAGAGAATAACAGATGGTGAAGGGCAGTATGTTCAAAATCAAATTAGCCTTAGAAAACCACTTAGTTAACGTTATCTCGTTTTAATAGGATTTACTTACCTTAGGGAGCAGTAAGTGGGCGAGTCATTAGAGTTGCTATTTTGTTCTACACGTAGTTGATGTTTTTATAAAAGAATTTACATCTTTTATGTGAGATCATGGGATTTGCCTTGTAAGACTCGTTTCTCTATTCAAATGCTAGAGTCGTATCTTTGGATATTCGTACAAGTTATTTTCAATAACTTGTTTAACAACTACACAGACCCATTTTGTATAAATTAAATAAAATAGTATTGTAAAAAATATGAACTTAAAGAAAATTCTAATTTTTATTCTCACTCTCTTTATCTTGTTGGGTATAGGGTTGGTCTTGTTTATTAACCCGATTTTAGAAAAAGCAAAGCCTAAACTACTTGATGCGGCTTCAACGGCACTAAAAAATCCAGTATCTGCTGAAAAAATTGGTGTGAGCTTATTTCCAACAACAGGGTTTGTCCTGTCAGATGTTAAAATTGGTAAAGCGCCGAAAGATATTAGCGTGGGTAAAGTAGAAATTGATATTTCTATTTTAGATGCTTTCAAAGGTATTGTGAGCTTAAAGAAAGCGAAAATAGAAAATATCACATTACATGGAGAGATCCTTGAGAACGGAAAGTTCGAATTAGATGGACTGCCGAAGAGCTCAGAGACGGATGTCGCAGTTGATACGGAAGATCGAGCTTCAGAGCCAGTTACCGAAATATCGCAAAGCGAAAAAAACTCAGGACTAAATATCGCGATAGAAGATCTACTAGTTAAAAATCTAGTCATCGAAGTGTTAAATCAAAAAACTAAAAAGACAATCGTCACGAAGGTTGAACAGACTTCGTTTTCTAAAGATGGAGAGAAGGGCAGACTTTCGCTTGATGCTACATTGGGTAAAGGCAAAATTGGTTTTAATGGCCATATGCCAAGTTACAAAATCGATCCTAAAGAAATAAGAGTAGATGGTGTCTTTACGGCTAGTTTTTCGGATATTAACGACGTTTTTGATTTCTTAGGAATAGATAGAAACAAAATTGATCTAGCAAAGTTAGATTTGCGAGCTGATATCTCTATGCCATCAAAGGATGTAGTTGCGATAGAATTAGATAATTTATCAGGCGATTATTTTGATCAAACATTTATTGTCAACGGCAAAATGAAAAATGCGTTGTCTGGGGATGGTGTTTTGAATCTTAAGATTCCCAACTTAAACTTGGAAAAGTTAGCTAAAATAGATGACAAGTTAAAAGTTTATAGTGGCGAACTTAAAAATATTGAATGTGAAATAGAGATTTTCCAAAAGAAAGAATTTAGCCCTAAGTGTAAGATTGCTGAATCACTAATTAACGATGTCAAGTTTGCTTTGAACGATTTAAGGGCAAGTTATAATTTAGAAGCAAAGTCCTACAAATTGCAAAATCTTGAATTAAATCTGGCAGAAGGAGTTTTCAACCTAACTGGTGATGGGATGGTTGAAGGTAAAACACATTTAGATTTGAATGCGAATGGTCTCGATATTCTACAATTAATGAAGTTGAGTGGTGGAAAGGATAAAACATCAGCCGTAGGTGGAAAAATTGCAAATTTAAAAAGTACGTTAGATCTTTCAGGAAGTAGTAAAAATGGTAGTTTCTCTGTTGAGATTGCTCCTTTCTCAATCCAAGGGTTTAATATTTTCAAAAAAGTATCAGATGCGCTGGCCACGATACCAGGGTTGTCGCTCTCTGTCGTTGATCTTGTTCCAGAGGGATATGCAGCAATATTAGTCTCTGAAAATTCGGAATTTCAGAACATAAAGGTTTCTGGAAAAGTCCAAAATAGTAAAATCATTTTGTCAGAAATACGAGCGAATTCGACAGGTTATTATTTGTTGGGGCAAGGTGTAATCAATGATGGTGAAATTGATTTAGACATGAGCTTTATAATGGATGCGCAACTTGTTGCTGAAATCGAAAAGAAGAACCCCAAGGTCGCATCGATTAAAAACCCAGATGGTCAAATAGTAGTACCGGTTACAATTAAAAAGGGTAAGGATGGTCTGCCGATTTTACTGCCTGATATGAAAAACTTACTTAAGCAGCAAATCGGTGTGCAATTAAAGAACAATGCCAAAAAAGGATTGGAGAAAATTTCTCCTGGCCTTGGTGGTTTAGTAGATGGGTTATTAAATTAGGATTAGTCTCAAACGCACTTAAATATAGAATCATCGCCGGATCGAGGTTTCCATCCGACCAGATTTAGGGAAAAGAGAGGAGCATTCCAATTCTTAATTCCTCTCTTTATCTAGAATTAAATTGCGAGTAACTGTCCCTTTAAAGCCTAAACCCAACTAAAACTGCAACTATATGTGTAGATTTACAGTTAAGATTTTAAACCTAACATGTTAGAATGATGGTCGTTTTGCTGATGTGAAAAGGTTGAAAGCCTCTTATCTCACTATGTTTTATCTCTGATTAAAGTATGCTATAATTTGCGACTAAACATATAGATTATAATGCTTTATTGGGACGCAAATTCAACGAGTAAACTTCGACCAGTTGCTGTTAGTGCAGCTGAAGTACTTTTGCGTGAAAATCGCCATCTGAATCCTTCTAGTATTCACTCTGAAGGCCGAAAAGCTCGAGCTGAGTTGAGAAGAGCAAAAGACCAAATTCTGTCTTATCTTTTCCCGAATGATCAAGATCCTCTTAAGTTAGCTAACATTGTTTTTGTTTCAGGGGGCACAGAAGGTTGTAACTCATTGATTCATGGGTATCTCGCTGGAATAAATTTTCAACAATCAACTGTTGTTAGTAGTGCAATTGAGCACGCGGCTATTCTTGAGCCATTAAAAAATTATAAATTTCAGGGCGTGAACTCAAAATTGGTAAATGCGAAGCTTAATGGAGTTGTTGATGTCGATGAGTTCATTTCTGAAATCGATAATACAACAGTCCTTTCTACTTTAATGTTGGCAAATAACGAGACTGGCAAGGGTCAAAACGTTTCTGAAATTGCAACAATTATCAAGAAAAAATTTTCTGATACGGTTTTTGTGAGTGACATTACGCAGGCTGTCTCAAAAACTTCCCTTGATTTAGCTAGTTTGTTTGAAAGCGGAGTGGATGCTGTTGTGTTATCGGCGCACAAAATTGGTGCTATGCCAGGAATAGGAGCAATTATATTTAACTCAAAAGCTACATGCCGATTTTTTCATCCGTTGATTCTGGGTGGTGGACAAGAAGGGAAGCTACGAGGTGGTACTGAGTTTTTATTTGGCGCGAAGCTCTTCGGGGAGGTTTGTCATGATCTCAAAAAAAACGGTGAAAAGGAAATAGCAGTTCGGCGTCGGCTTAAGTTTCAGTTGATAGATAAATTGCATGCGGCGATTCCTGAATTGAAAATCTTAGGCGATAATTCTAATGAATATGATTTAGTGAATACTTTATATATTCAAGCACCCAATACGAGAGCAGATGATCTTGCTGTGGCACTTGATATAGAAGGGTTGATGGTTTCAACTGGATCTGCCTGTTCGTCCGGACGTCAAGATGTTTCGCATGTGCCATTAGCGCTGGGCTATTCTAAGGACGAGGCTCGAGAATTTTTCCGAGTAAGCCTAGATTGGGATGTTAAAGAGAAAGAATTAGATAAGGGAGTAGAACTTATAAAGCGAACTCTGTCTCGCTTTATAAGTTAATATTTAAGTTTTATTTTTATGGAAATGGAAAATTCAAATAGAATTGTACTGGCTATGAGTGGAGGGGTTGACTCTTGCGCCGCAGCAATTTTGCTCCACAATCAAGGCTTTGATGTGATAGGTGTCTCGATGCAGGTTTGGGATTATCGATCTAATGGTGGAAATGCTAAAAGAGCAACTTGTTGTGCTCCATCTGATTTTGACGATGCTAGAAAAATTTCAGAAAAATATCAATTTCCTTTCTATGTTTTTGATTTTGAAGAGTCATTTAAAGAGCACGTGATAGATCCTTTTGTACAGACTTATCTAAAAGGCGAGACTCCTAATCCATGCTTGGATTGCAATCGTAAAGTGAAGTTTCGTGAACTAAGAAATCGAGCCAAAGCTCTTGGCGCAAAGACGGTTGCTACGGGACATTATGCTAGGGTTAGACCAAAAAAAGATGGAAGTCTTGGTTTATATACTTCCCTAGATAAAGAAAAAGATCAAAGCTATTTTTTATATGCTTTAACCCAAGAAGAGCTTAGTGAAACGGTTTTTCCGGTCGGAGATATGGTTAAAACAGATGTGCGGAAAGTTTTAGCAGACAATGAGTTTACAATCGCCCAAAAAGCAGAAAGTCAGGATATTTGTTTTGTTTCAAGTTCTGTTTCTGAATTTATTAAATCACGAGGAAACAAGATTCAGAAGGGTGAGCTCAAATCTACAGAAGGTCGGGTTTTGGGAGAACATGATGGAGTTTATAATTATACAGTGGGGCAGCGTAGGGGGCTTGGGTTAAGTCATCATTCTCCACTATATGTTCTTAATATCGATGCGGAAGACAATTCGGTAACCGTAGGTGAGAAAAAAGATTTAGAAAAATCGAGCTTCATTGTTAAAAATGTTTCTTGGGTTCTAAAGGATAAGCCAGATTTACCATTGAAGGCAATTGTTAAATTGCGATATCGACATGAAGGAGTTCTTTGCCAAATTGATAGTGGTGAAAATCCGGATGAAGTTAAAATTACTTTTGTCGATCGGTGGTCTACAGTAAGTCCAGGACAGGCTGCAGTGTTTTATAAAGTTAAAAAAAGTGAAGAAGAGTTAGCCTTTGATGGTTTTGAAGTTTTAGGTGGAGGGATTATCGTAAAATGAGTGATAGTAAAACTAAGTCACCTAAAGTTTCTTTTCAGACGTTTGGGTGTAGAAGTAATTTTGCAGATACTGTTGATTTGGTAGCATTAGCTTCGGAGCGAGGTGCCCATGTTTCTGAGTTTAAAAATGGATCTAGCGAGGGGGCCGATGTTTACGTTATTAATTCATGCACAGTAACAGATACTGCTGACCAAGAAGCAATCAGATTTTTAAGGAAGATTAAGCGGAATGAGCCAAAAGCCAAAATTGTTCTTACAGGTTGTTTAGCAGAAGCGAAGCCTGAAAAATTGCTTGAATTGTTTCCTGACATTACGGTTTTGGGCCCTGGGCAAAAATCGAATATCGTTAGTTCTATTTTCGATGAAGAACTGGAGCACGATCGTCCTCTACTTAAAGATCGAAACATAAAAATTAGAACACCGAACCATCAATCGATATCAATCGACGATCCATTTCCAGATAAAATTACTGGCCCAGCTTCGCTCGTTGGAGATTTTAAATTAAGATCTCGATTTCATCTGAGGGTGCAAGAAGGCTGTGAAAATCATTGTACGTTTTGCATTATTCCGCAGACAAGGGGAGTTCTATCTTCTAGGCCAATTGCTTCTGTTTTAGCAGATCTTTCTAAGTTGCATCGGCAAGGGTATCGGGAGGTCGTTCTTACAGGAACTCATCTTGGAGGTTACGGAGAAGACATGAACGAAAGTCTCCTAAGTCTTCTAAAAGCAATCGATTCAGAGTCCGAAATAAGACGAATTCGCCTAAGTTCGCTCGATCCGAACGATGTAAGTTTTGAAATTATTGATTTTATTAGTAAAAGCAACGCTTTCTGTAATCACCTTCATATCTGTTTACAGGCATTTACGGACAACATTCTAAAACGAATGAACCGTAAGTATCGGATGGAAGACGCAAGGGAAATTTTGTGGTATATTGCGGAGAATTTCCAAGGATGTGGAATTGGATCGGACATAATAACGGGGTTTCCGGGTGAAAGTAGAAAAGAGCTAGAGGAAGGAATGGAAGAATTTCTTTCGCTACCTATTTCCTATTTGCATGTATTTCCCTATTCGGAGAGGGAAGGAACTGGAGCGACTAGGCTAGACCAAATTATTCCAATTGATGAAAGGAAGAGAAGAGCAGCGCGTTGGAGAACGATTGCTGAGCGAAAAAAGCTAAATTTCCTCAATTCGTTGGTTGGTAAAAAATTAAAGGTCGTGGTTGAAGATCGTCGGTACGATGATAGTTCAATAGCTGGTACTTCAAGTGAATATGCCGATGTTAGAATTCTCCCATCCAAGATAGAAAGTAAAATGAAGACTAATCTAAAGGCAGGACAACTTGCTGAGGTTAGGGCAATTGAATTATTAAGTGAGGGAAGTCTAGTATGCGAATCATTAAACCAGGTAAGTTAGGTGCAATGCCAGGAGCACCGCGTCCAAAGAAAATTTTAGAAGAAACTTCTAAAAGAGATGTCTGGGACGATTACTCTAATCAAAAATCATCAGGGAAAACGATTACTAAGAAGCGTGAATACACACGTGGCATGGGAGATCGAATGGTCCCAAAGAGTTCATTTTCCAAAAACGATCCTCAGAATATAAATTCTAGAGATTTGGAAAATGAATCGGCGGAGCAAGAGAAGTATGAACCGCGAACTGATCTTGAATCTTTGGAAGTATCATTAGGTTATAAATTTTCAGATCGGTCATACCTCTCGATGGCTTTAACGCATCGATCAGCTCTTGGTTTCAAAGAAAGAGCCGATTACGAAAGACTTGAATTTCTTGGTGATGCAGTGCTTGATTTGAGTGTCGCGCATTTACTAAGTGATTTACATCCTGATGCAAGAGAAGGTGAATTGTCAAAAATGAGAGCAGCCCTTGTTAATACGCAAGCGTTAGCCCAAATTGCAAGAAGTCTTGGGATGAGTCCGTTTGTAAAACTCGGAAGAGGTGAGTTCTCAGCAGGTGGAGCAGATAGACCTTCAATCTTAGCGGATGTGATGGAAGCTGTTATTGGTGCGGTATACCGGGACTCCTCATATGAAGTAGCACTCTCGTTGGTCGAAAGGATATTTGGAAGCGCTCTAAAAGAAGTAACACCGTTCGATCCGAAAACTGAATTGCAGGAAGTACTGCATCTTGCAGGTAGCGAACCACCAAGTTATTTGTTGGAGTTAGTAGAGGGACCAGAGCACGCTCCGACTTTTGTAACTGTTGTCTCAGTTGACGGACAGGTTGTTGGACGAGGTCGAGGTAATACGAAAAAGGCTGCTCAACAAGAGGCTGCGGCTCAAGCAATTCTTAGAATGATGTACGATGGCGCAGATTTAAAAGTTAAAGAAGGTCAGAGGTTCTTTATTACAGCGGGACTTCTAGTGCCAACTGAAATAGATAGAAAAAGAAGACCAGTAATAGAACAATCACCTGAAAGGCAAGCCGCATAATGGAATCTGAACCAATTCTGTCTGACGAAATAAAAGAAAAAATAGGGATTATCTCCTTTATAGGACTGGCAAATGCTGGAAAATCAACTCTCGTTAATGCGTTAGTTGGTAGCAAGGTTAGCATTGTTACTAATAAGGCCCAAACCACAAGACAACGAGTTCTTGGAATTAGGACAGATGATGATTCGCAACTTGTTTTTATTGACACTCCTGGCTTCTTTACGCAGAAGTATCGTGGTGAAATGGCACAATTTTTAAAAAATGAGATAGCGGAAGGCGTAGAAGGTGTAGATTACATCGGAGTCGTTATCGATGCGGATGCGGTTATAAAGGAACCTGAGAGCGTGATGAAACTTTTTTCTCAGGTTAAAAATTTGCAATCGATGAATGGGCTCACTGCCGAAAAGACACCAGATGCCATTATTATCAATAAGATTGATAAGGTAGAAAGATTAAAATTACTTCCACTGATCAAACTTATTTCAGAACATGTTAATACCCTTTATGATTCTAGCAAGATAGAATACCTCCCGATTTCGGCAAAGACGCTAGAAGGGATGCCGATGTTGTTAGAGAAGCTTAAGTCACGATGTGAACAAGGCCCGTTGATGTTTCCAAAAGATACGGTCACGGTCCAATCAGACGAGCAGTTTGCCTCTGAAATTATACGTGAAAAAGCATTCTTGTTTTTGAAGCAGGAGTTACCTTACGGAGTCGCTGTTATATGTCGCTCTTGGGAAGGCGACGATAAATTTGAAACCATATTCGCTGATATCATCGTTGAGAAAGACTCTCATAAGGGAATAGTTTTAGGAAAAGGTGGTAAGATGATTCAAGATATCGGATCTGCTGCTAGAAAAGAGTTGGAGCGAATTTATGGAAGTAAATTTGTTTTAAAGTTATTTGTACGGGTTGAAGAAGACTGGACTAGGTCTATCCATGGCTTAAGAAAAACCGGATATGAAACCACCAAAGATTTTTCATTGTTAATAGATTCTAAAGAGTAAAATAAAATGAGTATTCATATTCCAATTATAGCAGTGGTCGGAAGGCCAAACGTGGGAAAGTCCACATTTTTTAATAGAGTCAACGGTGAAAAGTTGGCGGTCGTCGAAGATTTTCCTGGTGTTACACGAGATAGAAATTATTCCTACGTTGATTCATATACTGTGCCATTTTATTTGGTAGACACGGGTGGTTTTGAAAAAGATTCTGAAGATTCAATTGTAAACCAAGTTTCACAACAAGCGATTTCCGCTGTGGAGGAAGCAGATTTAATTGTGTTTATGGTAGATGGAATTACGGGTCTGCATTCAGGTGATGAAGATGTACTTGAAGTTTTACGGCGCCATGAAAAACCATTTTACGTTGTCGCTAATAAGGTTGACGGAAAAGAGCTCGAAGGTCTCGTTGCAGACTTTTATCAAATGGGAGTCGATCAAGTTTTGTCATGTAGCGCACTTCATGGAAGGGGTGTTCATGTCCTTATGGAAGAATTACTACAGAAAATTCCATTTTATACTCAGTTAGTGGCAGACATTAAGGAAAGGAGTGCTCGCGAAGCTCAAATCCAAGAAGAACTTGAGGAAGAGTTTAAACAAGGATTTGCGGAAATAGAAAATGCGGAAGAGTGGTTCCAAGAAGAGCAAGAAGAAACTCATGAAAGAAAAAATGAGAAAAAGGTCATCGAACTCGATGATGATGACTTCGCACCCGTTTATGATCCTGATTCCGACGAAGATCTTAGTGATTATGAAGATGAACATTCTTTATTACCTTTGCCTGCGAACGAACGACGTGAAGAGCTTGAATTAGATTTAGAAGATAAAGGTGAAGAAGGTCCACAATCTTTAATACGAGTTGCTATTATTGGAAGACCAAACGTTGGGAAATCGACCTTGTTAAATGCGATTACTCGGAAAGATCGGTCTATTACTTCTCCTGTGGCAGGAACTACCAGGGATTCTATTCATGAAATGTATGAATTCCAAGGCCAGCAATTCGAATTAATTGATACTGCTGGGATGAGAAAGAAAGGCAGAATAGGGGATTCTATAGAAAGGTATAGTGTCCTTAGATCTCTTAGAGCAATTTCGGATTGTGATGTCGCAATTGTTGTTTTAGACGCGATCGATGGTCCGACAGAACAAGATGGTAAAATTGTTGGCCTCGCTCACGATCAGGGTAAAGGAATTGTTTTGGTAGTTAATAAGTGGGATGCAATTGAAAAAGATCACACAGCTGTTAAAACATTTGAAGCTAATATTCGTGATGCCTTTAAATTTATACCCTACGCACCATTGTATTTTATTTCAGCTAAAACTGGGAGACGAGTTGACCGACCACTTGAATCAGCGCTTATTGTGGCAAAAGAGAGACGAAAACGAATTAGCACACATTCATTAAATACGCTTTTAAAACGAGAACTTCCTAGAGCAAATGCTCCAACTTATCGGGGTCGTAAGTTGAAGCTCTACTACGCTGCACAAGTCGACGTGGCTCCACCACGTTTTATGTTAGTAATGAATTATCCAAGAGAAGCACATTTCTCTTACCTTAGGTTCATAAAGAATGTCATTCGAGATCAGTATGGATTTTCTGGGACCGACATAAAGCTTGTTACAAAGAAACGTTCAGGAGGACCTGCTAAAAGGGCATAGTGGTTATTGAGTATCGGTATTTGCCGACATTCCGCTTTAAATAATTGTGAAAATCTTTAGGTATTAAAATTAACTTAGGAATGAGCTTTAGTTTCAAAAAAGAGCGAAGTCTATTTTATCGAAAATATTTAATTTCGATGCTGTAGCTTTAAGAAGAGCTGTATTCTTGCCACTTTTTTTTTATTTTGCTATATTTGGTTATGGCACCATCCTTTTTAAAAAAATATCCATCTTCAATCTTTTATGATCAGACTCCTTCGTGGGGTCTTTTTTGTATTTTAATCCATGTTTATTTAGGGAGAAAATAGAAATGACAAATGAAATTCCCTGGTCATTGACCTTTGACGACGTCTTATTAAAGCCAGCGTACTCGGAAGTTTTGCCGAAAGATGTCGACGTTTCAACTTATCTTACTAGTTCTGTAAAACTCAATGTCCCTCTTGTTAGTGCTGCGATGGATACGGTAACTGAATCTAGGTTAGCTATTGCGATGGCGCAGGACGGAGGTTTAGGTTTTATCCATAAAAATCTTAATCCAACTGATCAAGCTCTCGAGGTTGCGAAAGTTAAAAAGTCCGAATCTGGAATGATTATGGATCCAATAACGGTTCGTCCGGAACAAAACCTTGCGGATGTGTTGACAGTCATGGAAGAGTATTCGATTTCCGGCTTACCCGTAACCGAAAGTGATGGAACTTTAGCTGGTATTTTAACTAATAGAGATATTCGATTTGAAACTAATTTTTCAAAAAAAGTTAGTGAAGTAATGACGAAAGAAAATCTTGTCACCGTTTCACCAGGAACCAGTCTTGAAGAAGCTAAGGTACTTTTACATAAGCATAGAATAGAGAAATTGTTAGTAGTCGACGATAAGTACAAACTTACGGGGTTGATCACTATAAAAGATATCGAAAAGACTAAAAAATATCCCTTGGCATCAAAAGATAGTCATGGTCGACTACTTGTCGGTGCGGCAATTGGGGTCGGCGCTGATTTCGAAGAGAGGCTAGAAAAAATCATTAATGCCGGTGTCGATGTAGTTACCCTTGATAGTGCACACGGTCATTCTAAGGGGATCATCGATTGTATAAAAGTTATAAAACTTAAGTATCCAAATATGCCATTGGTGGCCGGAAATGTTGCATCTGGTGAAGGGGTTAAGGCCCTTGCGCATGCTGGTGCTGATGCCGTTAAAATTGGAATGGGGCCAGGATCTATTTGCACTACGCGAATTGTTTCTGGTGTTGGAGTACCGCAAATTTCTGCAGTTATGGATGCTGCCAAGGTTTTAAAAGGCAGTTCTGTAAAAATAGTAGCAGACGGTGGAATTAAATTTTCTGGAGATGTTGTTAAAGCTTTGGCTGCTGGGGCAGATACGGTAATGATTGGTTCACTATTCGCTGGAACTGAAGAAGCACCTGGAAATACAATATTGTATCAAGGTCGAACATATAAAGTCTATCGTGGAATGGGTTCAGTCGGTGCAATGAAACTTGGATCGAAAGATAGATATGGACAAGGTAGCATTAACGATGCTTCAAAACTTGTGCCAGAAGGAATCGAAGGTAGAGTACCTTATAAAGGTTCCTTGAGTTCTTCAATCTACCAGTTAGTTGGAGGATTGCGAGCCGGCATGGGATACTGTGGAGTTCCAAGTATTCAAGAGTTGAAAGATAAAGCACAGTTCGTGAGAATTACCTCTTCTGGACTAGGTGAATCACACGTTCACGATGTTTATATTACAGAAGAAG
>CAYYIQ010000015.1:0-25184 GCA_964472005.1 uncultured Bdellovibrionales bacterium
GGGCGCAGGAGTAACGGCGGAGCGCAGGAGTAACGGCGGGGCGCAGGAGAGTAACGGCGGAGCGCAGAAGTAGCGGCGGGGCGCAGGAATGACGATGGGGCGCTTGGATGAATGACGGAGAAAAATAATTAAATTCCTATTACGAACAATCGCCGGTATGCAAGCATTTTGGGAGTCCAACATGTTTTAGAGGTGGCTAACCACGAAGTCGGAAAGACTCAAAGGGGGAGGGTTAATTTTTGATAAAAAGAGTTTCAATTAATAAACCGCTTTCTATTTCAAGGCATGACTTTCTCAGCTAGATTCTTGGCGACACCTAAACTAGCCTGTCAAAAGGTCGGGCCAAACTAAACTAATTCCTCTTCATGTCTTGGGTCGAACCAAAGAAAAATATCTGTTTTTTCTCTTATTACTTTGTCCGTCTCGAAGATGGGAAGCTAGGATTGTCTCGCTCAAACATAGCGAAACCTTAAAAAGCTAATATAAACAAAAACTTATCGCACTCCACAATGAGCGTACGTTCAATTTTAGATTTTAATGTAACACTCCATTCATAAATCGAATAACTTCTAAGTAAAATTCTTAACATCTGCGGGTAAATTCATTCAAAGAATTTCAAGGGACTCTTTTCCTTGAGGTTCTTCTTTCTATGTTTTTGTTACTTTCTGTAACGAGATTGAAGACCTCTATACCTTTTTTAGGAGATGGTCATGTCAGGATTTAAGTTGATGGTAGTTGTGGCGTCGGTTTGCCTCGTTGCAAATGCTCGAGCTGAAGAAACTAAACTAATCCTTCGCAACGGAGACGAAAATTGTTTCGTCGAAAAATTTGACGGAGGTTTGGTCAAACCCGGTTCGACCGAAAAGATTCTGATCGAAGAAGGTGCGGAACTGTACGAAGTTCGGCGTGGAAAGGCCGAGTGCGAAAACTTTTTCGACATGGGCGACAAAGGACTACACCGAGTTAGTCTCTATCTCGAATTCAATCGAGTATCAGAGGCAGATACCGGAAAGCCATTCAAGTTGGTTGGCACTGGTAAAATGTACCATGTAGTCGGATGTTACTCGATCGGAAACACTCGACCGACGTTTTCTCTTTTACGATCGACGAAACCCAAAAACGTAAAAGAAGTGAGCTTGAAAACGTCAGTCCGACACAACGAAGATTCCATGCTGGGTCTCGGAATTGTTCGGTTCAACTCAACCTTCACGCCAGTTCGACATTCCTTATCACCATTGCCCTTGAGATTCCAAACAGCGAATCATTAAGAGCTGGTCGAACAATCTAGCAGAAAGTAGAAAGTTTCTGCTGTAGGTTTTTCAACATGCAGACAAAGCGTAAAAACTTTGTCTGCTTTTTAATTTTCCTTACACTAAATCTAATCAGACAATTCCATCCGCAAAAATCAATCTAAAATTATAATTTAAAATTTGTATTAAGCATTTCGAGATTTCGGTTGTTGCGAATCAGAAATGTCATAGAACACTTCAAAGTCACGGTGAAATTAATTATCATTACCTAAAAGGATAAAACTCCCCGTCTATTCTACAAATTAACAAACACTCACTCTCTACGATGAGATTAAAGGACCGAATCCTAAATTCGGTCACGACGAAATTACTTAAAGAAAACAACTGCTTACCACATGTCGACCGTCATAATAAATCGATCAAAGATCCCCTACTATTGTCACATATCAACTTAACAAGGAGTTATATGAATAATTCAAATATTTACGACAGAGATAATAGTAATAGATCTCAACAATCACAGTACGATGAACGTCGGCATTTTGATGAGACATCTAATAGGGAAGATAGTTCTAGAGACTTCAGAACAAACAATCGTCACAAGTTAAGTCGCGATTATAATTATTCCGACGAGCGAGATCGATATGACAATTCTAACGAAACAAATCTACGACGATACGGTGAGACCCATCCCGATGGCTACCAAGACAGACAGGAAAGTAATCGCTCTTCGCAAACTCGTTCTGAACTAAATGGGATCGATTATGGATTTGGAAATGATAGAGGATCTTACGACGATTATCGAAATAGATCAGACGAAAGTTATCGTAATAGAAACTCTGATAATTTAAGAACTCGATATGGGAATCGCGAAAACCACTCCGAATATCGTTCTAATAGCAGCGAGTCTTTTGATCAAGGATATCGGGGAAAAGGTCCGAAAGGTTATAAAAGATCAAACGAAAAGATCGAAGACGAAGTATGTCAAGAACTGATGAGAAGTCCGCAGATTGACGCTAGTGATATAGAGGTCTCTGTTAAGGACGGGGTTGTAACGTTAAAAGGATCGGTAGAAAGTAAAAGTGTGAAACGCCTCGCCGAAGACCTATGTGAAGAAGTGCTAGGGGTTGAAGATGTGCAAAATACGTTGCGGATAGTCAAAAACAATACGTCTTCTCAGAGAAAGACTAGCAATCCGACGAGCAGAAGTAGTACGAACTCTAATTCAAACAGCAAACATTAATAGTTTGATTCTTTAGGGCTATCATCACGATAGCCCTTTCTTAATTCATTTTTTGACCGAAAGTACGATCCCCAATACTCATTGAGGCAAGAAATTTCTAAACCCAACCATTATTTGATTGATTCTTAAAACATTTTATCTCAATGAAATTCCCAAAAGGATCGACTATGAAGAAAGTCCCCTGCTCTTCTTCTTTACCTTCAAATCGAGTTTTTGGCCCGATGATGAATTTTACTTTCTTTGATGACAAATCATCTTTTAATTTTGTCCAAACATCTTTATCTAAAATCAATCCATAATGAAGTGCTGGTACTTGATCGCCATCAATCATCGTAGACTCATTTTTCTGATATTTCTCTTTCACCAAATGAAGGCTTAACTGATGCCCCCAAAAATCAAAATCAATCCAATTGAATGCTGAACGCTTTTCTTTTAGTCCAAGAACTTTGCCGTAAAATTCTCGAGCAGCTTCGATATCAGTTATTGGTAGAGCTAAGTGAAATATTGGGGCTGAATTCTGCATAGTAAGATTATTGTGTTTCGTTAGTAACGTTAATATCAGAGATCGAATGCTTCTTACCAGAAGATTCATAGGATCTTATTTCTTTAGCCTTTTCGATGATCTGTTTCGTTAAAAGTTCCTTCGCAGATGTGATTTGTTGCATTGAGTAAATAACAGTTGGGCTTGCTTCCATTTTATCTTGATCCACCTCGAAACTGCCGTCCTCTCGTATAAACGCAGGTAAGCTTGGGAATGCCTTCCTCAGGTTTTCAACCATCAAAGCTAACGGTTGATTCATGTGACTTAAAGTTTCAAGAACATCATCTGGAATCTTCTGCGCTAGCGATCTTAAGTCATACAAATGATACAAACCAACTCGATAAACATCTGAAAACTTTAGATTTTCTAATCCGTTCCGCGAAATTATTTCAGGCTGCTTTTCTACTAAGGCTTGAAGACCAACATTTATTGCACCAAAAACTTGCTCCGACAAAAACTTGATTCGAACTTCTTCACCAAAGTCATTTACAAAAAATATCACAGCACAATTTAGGATACGCGCAATTTCATTTTGAATTTCATAAAGTCGCTCATCCGTAACTTCCTCAAGCGCAGATAAAAACGGTTGATATTTAACTCCCTGATAAAATCCATGATTACGCTTAACTAGTTGATATGAATTTTCCTCAACAACTTCTGAAGTTTTTTCTTTTAATTCTTTTAAAAATTGGTAGGGGTTAAGTGAACGGTTAAATGGCTCTGCATCTTCAAACAATGGGACATCATCATTTAATAATCGATTGCCCTTTTCTTTATAGCCAATTTCTTCAAATTCAATTGTGGTGCCTTCTCTAGCTTGCAAAATCAGACGATAGAAAAAATCGATATTAGTCTGATAAATAAAGGCTAAAAGCTTACCAAAGAGTCTATGACGCTCTGGATCATGCGCCTTTATACAGATCCAAGTTGAACCTGCATCCGGGGTATAAAAATTAGGGCCCGGGGGTAGGTCGGTAGGCTCTTCATTATAAGCAACCTCGACATATTTATTAATTAGAAATGCTAAGACGGTCGAATCGACACAGGCGAGAAACTTCTGAACTGGTTGTAAATCCTGATGATCATCGATTGTTTCTACCCAAGTCCAAAATCTATCTTCACGGAACGAATCGCGAGTCCAAAACTCGAAGTCGAGTAGGGAAGAATATTGCTTCCTTGAAACAACTTCTAGCACTTCATGAGCACTTTCAAGTCCAATTTCTTTTACGGCAAAGTATAAACTTTGCGCTGGTAATGCGCGGACTTGATCTTCAGTTAAATTGCCACGAAATAAGGCTCGTGAAAGCGCTACGATACTATCTTCAACGCTACCGGGGCCGCCTACTAAAATTGGTTTTTTCATTTAATTCTTGTCTAAGATTTTTATGTGATGATTTTCTGATAGATAATATCACAACTTACTCGTAAATTCTATATTTTGAGTTTATATTACGCTATATGTTGAATAACCACTTGCCTTTAGGTTGGGAATTATTAACCACAGAGCAACCAGAGCAACCAGAGGAAGAATTACATTGTATTTAATTTCTCTGGTTGCTCCGGTTGCTCTGTGGTTAAATTAAAAATCCCTATCCCATGGACCGTGGTTTTTAATTAACTTCCCAAAGTTCGAAAAATCCTCATGGTTAATAGCTGTCCCAAATTGAAATCAGATTACCTTATAATCGGAGGAGGGGTTTTAGGGATCAGTCTTGCTTATCATCTAACGCTAAAAGGCCTAAAAGTAACGATTGTAGAGAAAGAGCCGCTTTTAGCTTCACATGCCTCAGCAAAAAATGCTGGAATGATAAGGCAACTTTATCGAAATGAGCAGTTAAGCGAATGGACAACTAGAAGTATCGCGAATTGGCCGACAGAGCTGAAAGAAAAATACTTCAAAGAGACAGGTTCAATCGTAGTAGGGCGTAAATCACCCGAACATTCAAAATCACTATTCGAAGATCGCTGTTTCCAAAGCAATCAAAATGAACTTCCATATGTTTATTGTGCGACCGACGGACTCTTGCAATCCGAGGACTATGTGCACGGCTTAAATAATCTCGCATTACAATCCAAAAATCTCACTATCTTTAAAAATTCTAAGGTTACTCAATTAACAAAGTTAGCTTCCGGAAATTGGGAATTGGAAACAGCTGGCAATCAAAAATTTGAATGTGGGATGTTAATTAACGCGGCTGGGGCTTGGTTAAACTCGTTTATCGGTAATCATCCAGAACTCCAAATTGCGGCGAAACCATTTGTACGACACTTATTTGTTTCAGAAGGTTGGGGCAGGGAAGAACTACACTCCGATCTCCCAAATCACGGCTTTTACTGGGATGAAGAAGCAGGCTGGTACCGCAGAAACTGGACAACGAACAGCCAATTAGTTTCCGCCTGCGACACAAATCCAGCAAACCCAGATGATTACACCCCAAATACAGAAATGAATTTTATAATGGCTGATAAAATTCTCTCTAATTATCCAGACCTTGGAAAACATTTAACTCTAGGTCAAAGCTGGTTTTGTTTTCGGACATATACGAAAGATCAGTTGCCGGTTATCGGATTTAGTCAAAGTCATTCTAATGTTTATAATCTATGTGCGTTTGGAGGATTTGGGATGTCGACTTCATTTGCGGCGACTGAAGATGCCGCAAAGGAAATTTCCTAGGTAATTCAGGTGAAAAATGAAAATAAGCAAATGACCGAAGTCATTTGCTTATCGATGTTTGACCTTGTTCAAAACCGCTGGTTCGAGATGAATAAGGTTAGGTTTTCCGTGAATTCAGAGCCGATTAGGCCGATTGGAGTTCCATCTTTGCAACCAAGTCTTTGTATCCACTCAGCAGCTCGACCAATGGTTTCCCTTCAGCGTTGATCTGCTGTACTTGCTGTTGGATTTCGCTTTGCGCCGTTTCCTGAGGCAAAGTATTGATTTCCGCGAGCAGTTCTTTCTCACGCTGTTCGGCGATTTCACACTCTTGTTCCAGCCGTTTGATCAAGCCCCGTACGTCCACTATTTGACGTTGAAGCACTTCTCGTTTGGCGGCAGCCTCACTGGCTGTCGACAATCTCGAATTCAAATCGTGCAAACTTTGATTCATCTTACTCAGCCGTTCCACACTTTGTTGAACGACTGGAATGTTCATTGAATACACGTCAACTTCGGGAACCTCGAGGAACTTGATTTTAAACTCCTTTTGTTGAGTCGAAGGTTTCGCGGCCTCTGGTTTCCCAGGTGCCATGAAATGTTTTTCGACATGCCGAAAATCCAATCCAAAAATCTCTGGATCGGCATCCTTCATTTGCGATTTGATCGCAAACAGAATGTCTTTTGGAATCGTTTCCTCGAACGACACGGGCGTACCGACGAACGCCACAAAGTTCATGTTGAGTTTCGCATCGTGGATGATTAAGTCACCCTCCGCGATGATTCCGAACATAGTTGAGCCGGCGAGCTCAATCTGCCCGGGGGTTGTCAAACCTCGGATGAACTGATTGTTTACTCCGTATTTGTACAATTCTCGCCCTTTTTTGGAACAAGTGTCCCAAAGATAGGAAACGATCGCCGAATTGAACTTCGCTTGGTCGACCTCCTCTCGTTTTGGAAGCGAAAAATCGATCAACCCTTCTTTTTGGAAATCGCGAAGCTCACGAAGACCAACGAAAATCGCTGTGGTATTGAAGGTATAACCCTTCAGTGTTTCTACAAGCCCACCGGCATTAAGCTCAGCCTCCAATTCGGACGCCGTAGTAACACCCACCATCTCAAACGCCTCGCGCATCAAGAGTGCGTCGGCGAGATAGTCGGACATGCAGCCGTTGGGCAAAAGTTCGCGCCACTGCGCTGCTTTGAAGTTTTTGAACCGCATGGAGCCATGGCGCATTGCCAAGAAACTAAACAGGACCATCATCAAAGTCGCTTTCGACTTCGACGACGCTACTTCCAAGCATTTTGCGATCTCTTTCTGATCACGACCCACCAGCCCATCAGCGGCCTTTGGGTGTGTGTTCTTTGCGACCAAAGCTGCTGCCAACGCGTTGAACTTACTCATCTCTCTACTCCTAGGACTTAGCGTCCCTAAAGGATACCAATGAACATACCCATGAACACCAGTCCATGAGCCGCCTAATTGTTAGGCAAAACCATACCCGATGGTTATTGTAAGATATTATGACAATGTAGCTCGGATTTCTAACGCGAAGTTTAAAAAGGGGATTTCGAAAATTGAAATGAAAAGCTAACCTGATAAATAGTTGAAAATACCCTACTTTACCTCAATCCAAACGCTGAGCGTGGGCGGCGCGTTTATTTGTGACTTGGAACCATAGAGGCACAGAGACACAGAGAAAGACATCCGTTTTTATTGTAAATACTCTGGAACTTCAGAGCGCATACAATAGAAACGATCATTTTCCACTCTGTGCCTCTATGGTTCCAAATCACAACAAAAGCGCCGCCCACCCTCAGCCGCACTCCCCTAAAACGGCCTCAAACCCTGTTCAGCAAAGCTGAAAAACGCCCCGCGTTTCCCAACGATAACATGGTCTAAAACTCGAATACCCAACAAGGTCCCGCATTCAAAAAGCCTTTGAGTGACTTCTTTATCCTGAATACTGGGCTCTAGTGAGCCGCTTGGATGGTTGTGAGCGAGAATTAGTGCTGCTGCTCGTTGAACAATTGCTTCTGCAAAAACTTCTCGTGGATGCACCTGACAATTATTTAGAAGTCCGATTGTAATAGTTCGAGTTTCAATAACTTCATGCGCGCCATTAAGTGAAATACATACAAAATGCTCTTGTTTCCTGTCTTGAAGGTGATTTAAAAGTGGTGCGATATCATTTGCAGAGCGAATTTTTACACCTTCGGGTCTAATTCTCCTTCTTGAAAATTCCAAAGCTGAAAGAATGATCGAAGCTTTTGCTTTGCCAATTCCAGAAACCTCTAAAAGATTACCTATCGATAAATCCGCATAGTTCGCGTCAATTTGGGACACCAGGTTTTTTGCTATTTGAAATACGCTTCTATTTTTTCCACCTGAACCAAGAAGGATTGCCAACAATTCATCATCGGTTAAACAAGCCGCGCCGTTTAGTTCTAGCTTCTCTCTGGGTAGCATTAAATCGCCTTATTTTGCTTAGTTTTAATAATCAACTCTCTCTAGATATATCGTAAGGAATTTGAATACGTTTTATTAAATTTCGCGCTTTTTGAAGCTTTAGAGTCTGCAAATGCAATTAAGACACCTACGACACTCAATTTTGAAACAAACGCACAACGCCTTAAGATATTTCCAAACTTTTACGATTTAGAATTAGCGTAATCTTATTTTGAAACTAGACATTTTTCTTAATTTAATAGGCTTTGGAACGTCTTAGATACGGTTAACGGCTTAGATCTACCTTATTGAACCATAGATAACATTGTTAAGGTCGCGATAAATGAATAAAATGTCCGCACTTGGAGAGAGGAATAAATTGTTGAAATACAATCTCGATTTCCAAATTTAATTACCCAAACACTGAAAATTCATTTAAGAGCTGCTTAATCCGCTAATAGCTCGTATCAGCAAAACAGAAAACTTCCAGGAGACTCCTTGAAACTTACAACAAATCAACTCTGTAAAATCTTCTTCGCGATAACACTCTTTATCTCGACATCTATTTCAGTAAGCAATGCCAGCGATTCCGAATACATTTCAACATCTGGAATGGGCAGCAAATACGTTAGCGCCGAGCTTGTTTTAGATTTTGAAACTCTGCAAGTGCTAGACTCGCCTACCGGAAAGATTGCGCGGATGGGGGTTAACTTAAAGATGGAAAAAGGTTGGCACATCTATTGGAGGAATCCTGGAGAAGCCGGCAAAGGTACTGAAATCAACTGGAATTTACCAGAAGGCTGGAGAACAACAGAACTACAGTGGCCCTTCCCGGAACGGTTCATCGAAAAAGGGGATATCAAAACGTATTCTTACAGCGACGAAGTTCTTATTTCTACAGACCTAATTATTCCACCGATTGTCCCAGAACAGGACGAAAATGTTAGATTTGCGGCGGACATCAGCTTCCTCGTTTGCTCGGATCGTTGTGTGCCTGGAAAGATCTCTATTGCGAAGGATATACTGCTAAGTCTGACACAACCAGAAATTCCATCAAAATTCTACAAAAAATTCGAAGCAACTTCTAAAAACATTCCTATAAAATCTACCCTAGAAAAGCTAAAAGAAACCTATGAAATCAGCGCTTTTCTTGAAAAATTAAACGAAAACGAATTCGAATTAGTCTTTAAAATTCCAAACACATTTACGAACATTAACTTTTTCGATTTAGATACAGACCACCTAACAATCCTCTCCGAAATTGCGGAAGGATCTGATTCTAAATTTCTTAAACTAAGACTTCAAACTCTGAACACTAATGAACAAACATTATCCGGCCTGCTTGTTTGGAAGAACAATAAAAACGTTCTCCATGGGTATGAAGTTTACGATTTCCCCGTCGCAGAGTTAGAAGAAATTGATAAGGAATTGTTACAAGATTTAGAATTTAAAACTAACAAATTCCTAACTCATTCGGAGTTAGACTCTGAAGAGACAGACCACTCTAATGACGCATCTTCAGCCGCACAAACATCATTTGGCGGAGGTCTTTTATTTGCACTTTTTAGTGCATTTATTGGAGGTATCGTTTTAAATTTTATGCCATGCGTTTTACCAGTTCTGTCCATAAAACTGTTTGGACTTATCAACGCGAAAAGCAGAACCAGAAAGCAAAATATCGTTGATGCATTTTACTTCTCACTCGGGATTTTATTGAGTTTTATCGTCTTTGCAGCGATTGCCGTATTGTTGAAAGCAGGGGGTAGAGGAGTCGGCTGGGGTTTCCAATTTCAAAGTCCAGAGTTTGTTTTTGGAATGATAATCTTCTTGTTTTTTATAACGTTAACTTTCTTCGATTTTTTAAATATTACGTTACCGTTTTCAGGAAAACTTAATAGTCTTGGTAAGAAAGAAGACGCTTCACACGTAGTCAAAAATCTAGCTGATGGATTTTTAATCTCCGCATTAAGCACTCCTTGCACTGCACCATTCCTTGGCGCAGCTTTAGCATTCGCGTTCTCGCAAGATTACCTAACTCTTTTTTCAATCTTTATTACGATAGGCATAGGTTTAGCATTTCCGTATTTCATCATTTCATCAAATCCAAGACTACTAAAATACTTTCCAGAACCTGGAAATTGGATGCAAGATCTGAAGCATTTGATGGGCTTTGCACTTATTGCAACTATCATCTGGCTAACGTTCGTAATAAGTAAGCTGATACCCGAGAGTTGGTTAGAAGTTAGCATAATAATATTCGACATCGGAGTAATCACATGGCTACTTAAGATCCTATTAACATTAAGGAAAAGAGGGCTAGCGGCAATTTTCTTAGCAGTGGTTTCAATCGCTATTTCGATACACGCTTATTCCCATTTTCAATCGATGTTTAGCGATCATTCAGAATCAAAAAACGACGAAAACTCCATCAACTGGCAAGATTATAACAGCGTAAATTTAGACACCGTCGATAGACCAGTATTTATAGATTTTACAGCTGATTGGTGTATCACTTGTAAATTCAATGAGAACTTTATCCTTTCAGACTACGAGATCGTTGCGATCCTAAAAGAAAAGAACTTCCTAACACTTAAGGCTGACTGGACAGCAGCTGATGAAAAAGTATCTCAAGGGTTAAAGACTTTTGGAGGCGATGGTGTTCCACTTTACGTCCTAACAAAACAAAAAGACGGTGAGAACATTAAAAAGATTGTGTTTGGTCCAATCTTAACCAAACAGGATCTTTTAAATAAACTTCGGGATTTCTAAAACCTGAATGAATAAAGATTTCAAGTTGTTAAAGTTTGAACCAAGCTTTTCAACTCGATTTATCGTGTCTTGAAATAAGTGGTCGTAGTAGTTCTTTGAAGCCTCTACTCCTAATAGTGTTACGTAGTTGATCTCTTCAACTATATCTGGAGAATTAGAACTATCGTGAATTGAATCAAGTAAGTCATCCTTCAATTGGAAGGTTAAAGAAAAGGACCTCATCAACGCTTCAATCGATTCAAAATCCGCAACAGACTTATCTGATAACTCGTAAGGTCCCCTTGCAGCAGCCAAAAACAAAGCTCCTGTTTTCTTTAAGCTAATATCTTCTAAGATACTAATAACTTTATCTTTATCTGTTAAACAAACCTTTCCCGCCAGATCTGTAGGAAGAGCATCTTTAACATTTAACTCTAATGTTTGACCTTCACAGAGTTTAATTTGCGCATCGACCAGGATTGAAATCAACCGATAACTATCGTGTACCAAACTAATATCGAGCATTGAACTAACATCGGGTACAGAACTAAATTTCTCACCAGAATAGTTATCGGGCTCCGAACTAAGGCGATTATCGTGATTTAAACTAAGTCTATCAAAAAGCAAAATTTCTATCGCCTTTGCAAACATCAAATCACCACCTAGCAACGCATTGCCTTCACCAAACTTTTTGTGAGTAGAAGGCCGCCCTCTGCGCACATCGTCATTATCCAAAGCAGGGAGATCATCATGGATCAATGAAGAAACATGAACCATTTCTAATGCCAGCTTAAAGTTTTCTAAGCGTCTAGAATCTATAGAAAAACCTTCTTCAAAGGCACTGACAATGAGAGGTCTTAAAAGCTTACCGCTCGGCTCCAATGAATAGCTAAATAATTCTCGGTTCTCTGCAGAAATATCCAACGAGTCAGTATACTCTTTCAATGAACGGATTAAGGCTTCCTTACTCTTTGTTAAAAAAGTCTCGAACTCAAGACTAACGTGTTGTAAATTACTCATAGGACTATTCGTTATTTCTAAAACTAAATTGTCTTTTAACTGACTTTGAAATCCACTAAGAATAAGAAGGACAACACAATCGATTAAATCTCTAAGACTAAAGTTTGGATCAATCAAAAAATATCATGACATCAAAGCCAAACAGAGCAAAAATCTCTTCGGAGATAGTTTAAACAGAAGAGAACTGCGACTGACATTATAGCAAGTATGAACATCTATTAACAGACCATCTAGTAGATCTAACAGTTTAAGTAAGACTTTAAACGCTGAACAAAGCATTCAGGCGAAGAATAAGATATCAAACTCAGACAAATGCGAACTCATGTAAATAAGGTAGAGTTCTTTTTAAATCCTATTGAGAACAGAGCAGGCTTTTGCACCTTGTTCTACTTTCACTTAAGGTCAGATAAGTTATCCTTAAAACCAAGAAGGAGCAATTCCCCTTTAACGATACCTAAGCATAATTTCATCTCGCAGAGAACTTATAGTCGTAAGAGGTGTTGAAGGTGAAAAAATGCTGAAGAGAGAAGCACGTTCTCAGATAAGTCCTCTTTATCGCTACAGAGTAGTCAAAATACAGATACAAGCGATTGCTTATTACAGAAATCACTACTTAAGTTAGATATCTATGGGAGATTAAACATATTTCAACTTCACGAACACTACGATAGGAAGTTCAAACCACAATGCAATCGACATAAAAAATCCTAGCTTAGTATCCCTGAGCCCAGACCACGAAACGACACGAGAAATGAAATAAGTCTTAACAATTAAGTTCAAGGCCGTCAGTAGAAACGACTATTCTAACTAGATTCAGAAAAGTAGAATATCTGAATCTTTGCTTCGAACGTTCGACAAACTGTACAAAAGATAGTGCCCGCCTATCTTCGTAACCTTCACGAAGATAATTTCATCATTAAACATCATTAAAAACACTCTAAAAGAGAAGAATGACGATAAATTAAATATCTCTACCCGTTAAAATCCAGCTTAGGATGAAATCCAAACCTGGCCTGTAGTTTTATCTTTCTTAGCAGAGACAACCGCTTCAGCTAAACTAGATTCCATATAACGGGAAAGACCTCGGGGTATTCTCGTCAGCAAGGTAAATAAGCCGTAATGACAACAATCGAATCTCTAGCTCCAGATCATCAGAGTAGATAACGAGACTGGCATGACTTTTCATCCAAGCAAGCCCACACAAAATCCTTGATACCTACGGGAGCCGTCTATCAAGGATAGCCACGCACCGCGACTATGAAATCGCCCCTACGCCTAGAAAAGAAACTAAAAGAACACAAAAAACAATAAAACCTTAAAAAAAAGACAAAAAAAAGGGGTGTCCCGAGTTGGGACACCCCTTTTTAAGTGAAGATTACTAATTATCGGCAAGCAATCTTTGATAAACTTCCTTAACATCTGAAGGTGAGTAGAAATCGATAACTATCTTACCCTTAGTTGATTTAAGTTTACTTCTTTTAATCTTAACTCTAAGGCCCAAGCTCTTTTGAATTTCCTCTTCAATCCGAGAGTCTTCGATATTTGAAGAACCTTGCTTTGCAGACCTTTCAATAGGTGTCCCAACTTGGGACACTTCACCATCTTCCATGTCTTCAGAAAACAGATCAATCTCAGCCTTGGTTAACTCTTCAATGTTATCTAATAGCTTCTTACGCTTAGACTTATCCTTAATCTTAGATAATGCCATTACTTTGAATTCAGCAATACCAGAGATTAACGCTGATTGAAGATCATCAGGAAGCTCAAGCAATTCCAAACTCCTTTGAACAGATGACTTAGATATTCCAAGCTGTGAAGCGATATCTCTTATACTTAGAGAAAAGCGTTCTCTCATTTGCCCCATGGCGATAGCTTTTTCCATTGGATTAAGATCACTTCTTTGGATATTCTCCACTAACTGCTTAGCTAGAGTAAGAGAAACGTCTGCATCTTCTGCGTCGATGATTACAGGAATAGTATCGAGTCCTAATGCTTTGCAAGCTCTTAACCGTCGTTCTCCACTTACTAACTTAAACGTGCCTCCTGCGTTTAGCTTAACTAAGATAGGGCACAACAAACCATAAGCCTCAATAGAAGATGCTAACTCAGCAATTGACTCTGAATCAAAAGAGCGTCGAGGTTGATCTGGATCAACATCGATATCGGCGATTTGCACTACTCTATATGGACTGCCGGATCTATTTCTAGCTTCAAGCGTCGGCCCACTTAATAAAGGGTTAATTTCAAACTTAAGATTCTTGCGCATTTCTTACCTCTTTTGCTAAATTTCTATAATCATCTGTTCCGGCGCACTTACTATCGTAACGAATGATTGAACATCCCTTAGATGGTGCTTCTGCTAATGCTACGTTAGTTCTAATGATAGTGTCGAAAACCAAATCACCAAAATAGTCTCTAACTGTATCTGCAACGGTCTTATCTAACCTACGACGAGAATCGTGTAGACATAAAAGAACTCCACCAACTGTTAAAGATGGATTGTATGCAGTTCTAACCTGATCAATTGTATCTAAAAGCTGTCTTACTCCATGCAGTGCTAAGAACTCACTTTGAACTGGAACAATCACTTTACTAGACGCGACCAAGCCATTTAAAGATAGAAGACCTAAAGATGGTGGACAGTCTATAATAATATAGTCAAAGTTCTCGTGTACGGGAATAAGTGCTTTCCTTAAGATCTGCTCTCTACCAATAACACCACCTAGCTCTAGGTCAGCGGCACTTAAAAGTAGACTGGATGGAGCAAGAAAAAGATTAGTATCAACTTCGACGATGATTTCCTCTAAGGGTACGTCGTATCGCAGAACTTCATACATTGTTTTTCTATCGGGTTCTCCTTCGTCCGTTGGATACTCTTCTGTTGAATATCCTAGGTGGGCGGAAAGATTAGCCTGAGCATCGAGATCGATCGCTAAAACTTTGTATCCGAGTTCAGCTAAACAAGCTGAAAGATTAACAGAGGTAGTAGTTTTACCAACCCCCCCTTTTTGGTTCACAATTGAGTAGGTATTTAAATGCACCTTGTGCCTCCTTGATTTTAAGCGGTATAGTTTATCCAATGTACACGTGTTTTGAAATAAGTAAATAAGAGTCAGAACTTAGTTTACACTGATTGATCTATCTGAAACATTAAATTTCTAAACGCCATTTAAAGCGGGATCTACTGGACTTAAACAAATATTTGTCTTTTGAATTATATGTCCTTCTAGACCGGACTTTGACGCTTTTCCGTCTCTCAAACCACAATACAGATAGCTCAGAGAAATTTAAACGCCCCTATAGGTTCTGAAAATGGGTTTCTCCATTTAGACTAGTCTTAAAGGTAGCGAAGATCTGTAATAAATAGAGAGGTGGCAAGAAGCTGCGAGGGACTTGCGAGCTCTAAGTCCAGTACACGATAAAACTAAACTCCGTACACGATAATAGTATTCTGCAATTACTAATTCCCGTACACGATAAACCAATTCAACCAAGCTTCTAATTCCAGTACACGATATAACTCTCTCTATATAGTATCGTGTACTGAACCAAAACATCTTCTAAAGGAGGATCGAGTCTATACTATATAGAGAGGCAAGATCTAAAGGCTTGAAATGCCTATCTAAGTGCTGTTAGGAATGTTTAGAAAACTTAAATACCCCCTACTCAATTTAAATGGCATTAGAGCAACGAAAGCTTTAGTTTTCGAATAGTATGACAGAGAAAATAGGCCAAAAACATCGCGTTTAAAGTGTTTTTTTAAGCCAAAAAATGCAAATTTATTAACGCAAAAGAAAAAACCACTTTATAAAATCTTTTATTTAAGGTGACTTATCTCAAAGTCATTCTGAAAAAAGCCAAAGTATCGTGTATTGAAACAAAGCATCCTTATTTCGAAACACGAGGATCTGACCCAATTTAAAGTTATACACAGCAGGGAAGCTAATATTCCAAGTTAACACGTGAATTGAATTAACTATTTCGTGTATTGAACCCAAGTCTATCGTGAATCAAACTAGCTTTTATCGTGATTTCAAAACCAGTGGCTCGTGTCTCGAAAGAATAGCTATCGTGATTCTAAATAATAATTATCGTGTTTGTAACTAAATTTTCGGGGCTAAGTGTTTGCTTTAACTTGCCAAATTTCCGCCCTACTACATATACTATGTATAAAAAAAACTATTTGAAAAAACTTCTTCACTCTGTCATTAACGAACTTAGTTAAAGTTATTGAATTAAATTTCCCAACATCTTATTTTAACATCCATTTGTGTTTTAAGTTCGTTAAAGTATGCTGAGATTTAATTATTGTTGTTTGGAATTTCTTTGAGAGTGAAAAGTCTTTAAAAGTGGATGATTAAAAAATGCGCCTTAGTGAAAAATACATTGGTGAAAAAGACGGAGAATCAAAAAATGATCAGGCTTCGCTTTTTGCAAAACCAAGCGAACTGGAGTCCGCAAATTCATTTACAGATTACAAACTCCCACAAAAAGTTCAAGCAATAAAAAAAACTAAGAGTGTCACGTCCCGTGATGAAATGAATCTTGCAGAGTTTCCACTTGCCGTTCTTTCAACCCGCGTCGATAGCAGAGTTAAAACTTTAGAGTTCACGGATTACACCAAGGGACCTAAACAAGAAATGGTTGAAAGGCGCTGGATTATAACAGGCGCTGATAAATTTGGTTTACCGACATCAACAGATGATGACGTCGTTCTTGGTTTAATTCGTTTGACGATGGAACACGGGTTCGACGAACCAAAGGTTCATTTCACACGATACGAGCTTCTTAAGGCCCTAAGATGGAGCACGGAAGGGCGTAGCTATCAAAGATTAATTAAATCTTTAGATCGCCTGAGTGGTGTTCGAATTCGATCTTCAAACTCTTTCTATGACAACTCAACAAAAAGCTATCAAACGTCGAACTTTGGAATCATTGATGCTTATGAGATCAACGATGAAAGGTCCAGTGCGTCCGCAGAAAAAACGAGTTTCTTTATTTGGAGTGACATGTTGTTTAACTCCTTTAAGTCCGGATATATCAAAAAGCTGGATCTTGATCTTTACTTCTCTTTAAAAAGTGCGGTGGCGAGAAGACTCTATCGATACCTAGATAAGCATTTTTATTTTAAAGGCGTCATCGATTGTCACTTAATGACATTGGCGTTTGAGAAAATCGGACTTTCTCGATCGTATCGATATATCTCAAGCATTAAGCAACAACTTAAACCAGCATTGCAAGAGCTTGTTGCGGTTGGCTTTCTCTCGAACTATGAGTTTACCGGAGATGCTGAAGCTACAGTCCTCCGATGTTTTTCAAATATCCAAAATACTGAAAAACCATCTTCGTATTCAAGCAAAGAACCAAAAGCCGTTGAAAATTCGGTGGATCCTGAAAAAACAGGTAAACGTCTTGAAAGTTTGTCCCATCTTGAACCGCTTCAAGAACAATTGGTAACCCAACTTGCGGAAAGGGGACTTAATTTAAAACAAGCTAAAAATTTAATACTTGGTTTGGATAAAGGGTTTTATGCAAAAGTCGGATCAATTATTGATTATTTCGATCATTTGGTAGCAACGAACGATCAAAAAATTTCTAAAAATTCTGTCGGCTTTCTTTATCGAGCCGTAGAAAATCCATTGAAGATTAATTTACCAAAAGAGTTTTTCAAGAAAAATGTTGCTCGAGTCCTTCGACCTGAACATAAAATAATTAAAGCTAACAGGACCGGTCGACCCGAAACCAAGAAAACCGCGCCTGGAACAGTAAAAAGAGAACCTGAAAATATTGAAAAAGCAGACGCTTCTGAAAAACGCACTAAATACAACCAATTTATTCAAAACGAGCTTAATTGCGTTATGACAAGAATGGCACCGGTTGAGTTAGGAGAGTTGTTTGCTGAAACAGAGAGCAAAATGAAGTCGTTAAAACGAATTCTAGGTGACAGTCGGTTTCAAGAAGCCGTTGAAGGTTGTGTTAGAGATGAACTACGCAGACGGTTTAGATTACCGCAATTTGAAGAGTGGATTAAAACCAACTAAAAAAATTTGGATCTAAGTAAGTGTAGATGACATAAGTAAAAATAATTCCCTTTGTCTCTCGTGCCCCGCCGGCATACCTGCTTTCGAGGTTGTTCGAGTAATAGGAATTGGGACAAAACCGTCATCCTCGCGAACGCGGGGATCTAGGAGGACTAACGTTTTCAATCACCTGGATCCCCGCGTTCGCGAGGATGACGGGAAAAAATCTAACCTGTATTACTCGGACAGACTCCTTCGCGAGAATGACGATGGAAGATAAGAATGATCACTGATACTTTTTAAATTTTAATCTGAGTCAACAAATTGGCCTCGAAACGACAGAATCATATAAAATTAATAACGCAGATCGCTTGATTAGAGATTTTGCAATTTTTAAATTAACAAAAAACTGAAGATTAGACTTATGATTAAGAAAATAGATTTTAAAAATACGCTAACATTATTTGTTCTAAGCATAATTTTACTTTCTACGAAAATTTACGCCAATGATGAGGTGATTAAAATAGGTAGTATTTCAATACTTTCTGGCGAAGGATCTTCTTGGGGAAATGCAGCTAAAAATGGGCTGCAAATGGCGGTTGAAGAACTTAATCAGAATAACTCCGGTCTGCTCGGTAAAAAAATCGAAGTCGATTATCAAGATGATCGCGGCGAAGCCAAGGGCGCATTAAGTGCGTTTAGACATTTAACAGACGCCGCAAAAGTTAAATTTATAATTGGCCCAAGTTTTTCTCGTTGTGGAATACCGTTAACAAAAATGGCTGATGACAAAAAAATTATAATGATCTCACCAAGCATCGGAATGGGGGAGTTCAATGAAGCAAGCAAATATATTTTTAACACCTGGCCGCATGACTATATAACATCAGAGAAACTTGCCGATTATGTATATAACAAGGGCCATCGGAATGTGGCCTTGGTCGGCGCCGAAGACCCATGGGTAAAGGAGCAAACTCGATTTTTCACCAAACGATTTGAGGTGCTAGGCGGGAAAATCGCGTTTCTGACAGAACCACAACCAGGAACGGTCGACCTTAAAACTGAAGCATTAAAATTATCTAAAACACCAAATGTTGACGCCTTTGTTTCAACAACCGATGGTGTAACAATCGGCTCATTAGTTGCGAAATCCCTTAAGCAAATTTCTTTTAACGTTCCAACTTTTTCAGTCACACTTGATCAAGCCGCAATTGACGTTGCGCAAGGTGGCTTTGAAAATATGGAATTTCCAAGCGCGTTAACTCCGACTGAAGAATTCAAAAATAAGTATGAAGAAAAGTTCAAAACCGAAATTGAGATTGGGGCAGATTCTGCTTATGACGCGATGATGATGCTTGCAGATGCGATTGAAAAAACAGGCTCAACCGACACAACAATAGTCGCGGCCGAACTTGCAAAAGTTGAGGAATATCAAGGGGTTTCCGGCAAATTAACCGCCGACGGAAAAGGTGGTTTTGTTAAAGGATTTAAAATGATGAAAGTTGTAAATGGTAAACAAGTGAATTTTGACTAACTACAATTTACTCTAATAAATATTGGAAATTGACAGTTGTTGCGATTAATTTCGAAGAAGTGTTCTCGTGTTATTTTTTAGAGTAACTAGGACTCAAATTTTTTACATATTCTAAGTTGAAAATTTTAATTTTAAATCTTGAGCAAATTTTTAACTCAGAAAAACTCGTAGTTATATAATGAGAGTTTTTCTTAAGACTCCTAACTAAATTTAATCGAAGGTAAAAACGCTTCATTGAACGACCCGTAAATTCAACGTTTTTCCAAGTAAATAGTACAACATCTATTTTTCTGTTGATTTTAATTGATCGAAAATTAAAAAAAATAGAAAAGTATTTAACGAGACCAATCATTAAGATCATGTTTTTCATGGTCGACTCGCCTTATATAACGAGGTTTTATCAGGGTCGCTATAAGATTTAGTTAATAACTCATTAGAGTTTCTATCCCTAGAATATTTTCTCTCACGGGTATTCTTTGATTTTCGGAATATCTCGTTTAGCGTTCTTTTGTAAGGTTGTTTGGTGAAAGATAATTTAAGTCGGTACGTTATTAACTTATGGTGGTGGCCATCATGAGTCCCTTAACTATTAATACAAATATAGCATCTCTCTACGCGCAAAGACGTTTGGGACAACATACGTCTGCACTTCAAACAAGTTTTGAGCGACTTTCATCAGGCTTAAGGATAAACAAAGCGTCTGATGATGTCGCGGGTTTAGCAGTGTCGTCACTCTTGGATATTGATCGAAGAGTCTCTAATCAAGGGATTCGGAATATTAACGATGGGATCTCGTATTTAAATGTTGCCGAAGGTGCAATTGACGAACTTACCGGCATTATTATTCGCGTTCAAGAACTTGCAGAACAAGCCGCAAACGGTACCTTAGGAGGTAGCGAGCGAGACGCAATTCAGCAAGAAGTAACAAGTCTACAGAGTGAATATAACAGAATTGTAGATTCAACGAGTTTTAATGGAAATCAATTACTCACTGGTTTAACTACAAAAACAGTTCTTCAAGGCGGTTACGGTGTAAATGGACAATTGACCACTCAAATTGGCGATGCCGCATTAGGCTTAGATCCAAATGATCTAACTAGGGCAGGTGAAACCACGCGTATCAGTACATCAAGTAGTGGTGCTCAGGGGACCGGAGGTTCCTCCAATCTTCCAGATATAACTGCGGATGGAAGGTATATTGCGTTCTATTCTAATGCAGATAATTTAGTGCCGGGTGATACAAACGGTTTGATTGACGTTTTTAGAAAGGATCTAGAAACGGGGGAAGTGGTTCTTGTTAGTACGGCCACCGATGGAACTCAAGGATCGATTTCTTCGTATAATCCAAGTATTTCCGATGATGGACGCTATGTTACTTTCCAATCTACTTCTTCAAACCTGGTAGCAGGCGATGGGAATGTCGCCGCAGATATTTTTAGAAAGGATTTAGAAACCGGTGAAACCATTCTTATAAGTACTGCAAGTAATGGTACGCAAGGTAATGCGCATTCTTATAATGCTACGATCTCGTCCGATGGTAGGTATGTTTCTTTTGAATCAAATGCAAGCAATTTAGTTGCAGGAGACACAAATGGAACGAGGGATATTTTTCGAAAAGATACTCTTACGGGAGAAATAATTCGAGTAAGTACGAGTAGTAGTGGAACAGAATCTACGGGAAGTTCTTCCGTTTCTAAAATATCAAATGATGGGCGTTATATCTCGTTTCAATCAACCTCCGCTGATTTGGTAACAGGTGACACTAATGGTGCTACAGACATCTTTCGTAAAGATTTAAAAACAGGGGAAACAATTCGAGTAAGTACCTCAAGCGATGGATCCGAAGGCACTAATTCGTCATTCACATCAGCTATCTCGGGCGATGGGCGTTACATAACATTCGAAACAACTTCTTCAAATTTAGTCTCCGGAGATAGTAATGGCCAGCGAGATGTATTTAGAAAAGACCTTCTTACGGGCGAAACTCTGATGGTAAACGCGGCAAGTGATGGGACCTATGGTAATGATTTATCTTTAGGTGGGAATATCTCTGCAGATGGACGCTTCGTTGCATTTAGAACGTACTCTACCAACTTATCGGGAAACGACACTAATGGAGATCTCGATATCTATAAAAAAGATTTCCTTACAGGTGAGGTAACTTTAGTAAGCACGGCTAACGACGGGACACAGGGGGCCGCCTCCTTTTCTGGAATAACTTTGTCAGCAGATGGTAGAAAAATCGCATTTTCCTCAACGGCAACCTATTTAGTCGACGGCGATACGAATGGCCAGAGTGATATTTTTGTTAGAGATATGTCAACAGCAGGATTGCAAGAATTGGCGGGATTAGTCGTTTCTAATCAAGCTTCTGCACGTGTAACAGTTGGATTAGCCGCACTCTATCAGGAAGAATTGTCCGCGTATAAAGCTGGTCTTGGCGCATCAATTAGTCGTGCGACAACATTTGTTAATACTCTTCAGGTTCAATCTGAAAACTACGCAATTGCTAGTTCGCAAATAACCGATGTCGATGTTGCAGAGGAATCCACCCGGTTAGTCACAAATCAGATATTGCAGCAAGCTGCAGCCGCCGTTCTTGGACAGGCCAATCTTCAGCCGGAAATTGTTCTGATGTTACTAAAAACCTGAGTATTTCAGCGTTTATTGCTTAAATGTCGATTATTGAAACTCTCTATTTGTTCTCACAGCTTGCGGCCTATTTAGGACAAGTCATTTAAGGGAAGCAAAGTAAATTTGTGTTTTTTGATTTGGATGAAGTCGTAGAGAATATCCTTATTTTAAGAACCTTGTTATATTTCTCATCGTGTATTGCGTTGGAGAACTGCTTAAGTTGTTAGCTTAAGCAGTTCTGATAGTTCGATGAATTTTGATTGTTCAATTAAGAACCAATCAAATCTTCCCAGGCAATTTGATCAACTTGGCATCCGAGGTGACAACGGTCTACTCGCAGTTGAAATTGCTTTTTACCAAGGGTGCGAAGGTCATAGAAAGGATTGTATCCCATAAATTTCGGTTCCTCCGCACTGCGATGTTCTTCAACGTAACGCTCAAAGTCACTTGCAAGCGTTTCCGCGTAAATTGGCGCAAGTCCAGGTGCATTTCTTAAAATTCCAATTGACCGAGATAGAACGGCCATGATTTCCACCATATTTTTAGTTTTGCTTTCCAAAGAGAGGCCGGCGTTCGCAAAATCAGACTCAATCAAGCGAGAGATGCCAAGGCAAGTGCACAGCCAATTACTCCAATCCAAAGCACGGATAGAATCGATCCGACTTAATAGTTCAGATAACAATCCGAAGTCTGTTTCCTTATTTACCGTAACGAAATTGATTGTTGGACCCAATAAATAGTGTTTTCCAAGAATTAAGGTATGCGTCGAAATCGAAAAATTTTCACTGCGAAACACAAATTCAATGTCCAAGTCTGTTGTGATCAAAATTTGTGACGCGTCGACATCACAAATCAAAGAAAACTTTGGATCAAACTTCTCCAACGCAATTGATTGAATCGACCGAAGCTTTTCGACTTTCTCCGCAACTTCGGACTGTAGATCTCGACTGAAAGCAACCATTTTTCTGCTCCACTTATAAAACCAGTTTCTACGACAACGCTCCTGAAGTAAGCTGACATTTCATGAAAAATCTAACGAATCTCGAGAGCGTGGTCGGTATGATTAAATCTACTCTTGGAGTTTGAATTTTGAAAAAGACCAAAAATGGTAAAGTCTGTCCGTAAAACGAGTGTTATTGTCTTTTGCGGAACTGCTTAAAGCCGATCTCTCTCTTAGGTTAGAGTAATTGAATAACAAGGGAGCAGATAGTGAACTGAAAGCCGACGTGTTTTATCATGAAATACTGAGCTTGAAAACTATAGTTCATATTTGCAAAGCCCCTGGAGGTAAACACTTTAAATTACGCGCCTAGCAACAGCCGCCTGGCGCATTTTCCTCGTTTGCTGGGTTCGCCTCTGGTGCGCAGTTAAAAAGCCCAAAATGAACATCTTTTGACCCTTCAACCCTAAAGTGTGCAGCGAGCCGAGACTCTGAAAGCATGGCTGCAGTATTGCCACAAACTAAATGAGGTTTGCCGGTTATAAATTCGTGATGATTATCAAGTATGAAGGAGTGTGGGCAATCCGGTATCGTCCCTTTATAATAAGCCACCTGTCCAAAATCTTCACATCTATCTTCAAGTGAAACCTTAAAAGCACGAACAGTCATCGATCGAAAAGGAATCATTCCAATCTTCTTTTCAATCTCATCATCACCAATAACTAACTCTCTGTCCGAGACTATCCGAAAATCTAAACAGCCAACTTTGGCAAGAATCCTTCTAAAATCTTCAATATAAAGCGCCCCTGCTAAACACTCTCCGACAAGTACTGGATCTTTCACCAATTCCTCCGGGATTCGTCTTGTTGAGAACACATCAGAGAAATACAGTTCACCCCCAGGCTTTAAAACCCGAAATATCTCAGAAAACACCTGGTTTTTAGCGGGTGACAAGTTAACTACGCAGTTTGAAATTACAAGATCAACCGAATTATCAGCTATCCCCAAAGATTTGAGATCCTCAATATAGCCAGCCTTAAATTCAACATTCGATTTCGCATAACCAAAGAGTTTTGCATGTTCTTCTAAATGACGTTTGCCTACAGATAACTGTTGTTCCGTCATATCAACACCGATAACTCGGCCTTCCGCACCAACAAGTTTTGAAAGAACAAAACAATCTCTTCCACTACCACAACCCAAATCAAGCACAGTCAAACCAGAAAGCAACGGAGGAATAGGGGAACCACACCCATAAAACTTCTCCACAACCTCGGAGTTCAACTGAGAAATAATTTCCTTAATCTCACTCGGAATACTCTCCGTCGTACAACAAGCATTAGTTTTAAGATCACTCGACGAAGAAAGAGTCTCCCCATAATAATCCCGAACATCTTCCTGCTTAATCCCAATACCACTTTCACTAACCATCACTTTCTCCGTTTGCTCTGCTTGCTCTGTGTTTAAATAAAAATCCATAAAATCAATAAAGTTGGTCTTAGGATCCTATCCTGATTACATCGTAACCCGATGAGTCTAATCGGTCGGAAATCAAGCAAAACAACGCCAAGTCAAAATCTCGATTTAAACTTATAATTCTATCCTCTGTTTGCTCCCTCACTTGAGTCCGCCCTACTTAACCACGATCCCCTGACAAGAACTACCAGCGCCCGCAGTACAAGCAAAACAATGGCTAGCAAAAGCGATCTTGTCATTAGCCAATTCATTAAACGATTCAATATCCCAAATAGTTCGAGGATTTCTCGCCGCCGGAATATCTAACATCTGGTTAAAGTCACAGTCTGATAATTCACCCTGCCAGCCAACCGAAATAAGATCCCGACACATAATCCCCTTTGCCGCGTCAGGATTGAAGTTAGAAACAAGCAAATTCATGTATTCCTCGAATCGACCTTCATTGTGAAGTTGATGAAGAAAGCGCTTTATCGGAACATTCGTAATCGCAAACAGACTGTTAAATTCAATCCCGAAAAGCTCACGTAACTCACGTTTATAATCAGCTTGCAGTTTATCCTGCGCCGAAGGCAGCGACGCACCAAGCGGATTGTAAACTAGATCAAGCAATAAACCACTACCTTCTTGTCCATAACCAAGTTTATTTAACTGCAATAAGCCATCAATACTTTTTTTG
>CAYYIQ010000016.1:0-25118 GCA_964472005.1 uncultured Bdellovibrionales bacterium
GGGATCGCAAAAATAAAATGAATTAAATTTGTAATAACCGAAACTATTGGGAGAACATGGGATGGGAAGATTGCTTTTGTAATTAAGCTACCGCCACCACTAATTGAACTTGTGGCCTCGATTAGACCGGAAGAAAACCATATCCAAGGAAGTAAGCCTGTAAACATGAATACAGTGTAGTTATCTTGTTCTTGAAATCTAATGTAATATTTGAATACTAATGAGTAGACGGCGATTAAAAAAAGTGGATTCAGGAATGACCAAAGAACTCCCAACATCGATCCACGATACCTTGCGGCAAGGTGTCTTGAAACTAACGCCCAAATCAAAGCCCTAAACTTAAAGATTTCTTTTATAATTCTAATCACTGAAGCTCCATGAAAAAATGGGTTCTATTATTCCATGAGTTGGTTCGTTTGTTCGAACGTGAAATTTATGAATCCGGTGATGGTAGTCGTATGGCGTACCGTCTTCTGCATGACAAGCGATGTCTATATAATAGGTGCCTTCAGTCAGTCCTAGTCTCGGAAGTGTAATGGAGCAAGTTCCGTGATTTACAGCCTTGTCTATTACATGGCTTTTAACTAGGGATTTGGAGGTCTCATTGAAGCCAGTGTTGGTACCAAAGACCTCAAGACCGTCAATCTTAATTATCCCTATTCCGAAGATAATATCGTCAGTCGGTTTATTGATTGTATAGTTCATCGACACAGTAAACGAGTCGTCTTTAGAAAAAGTCCACGTGGACTCTTTTCCATTCGAAAGCTTCAGGTCGCTCAATGTGACAAGTCGATTGCCCCATTTTCGTGAGCGTAAGTCCCCAGGGCTACCCGGCGTGTCATCGTACTGAGTTTCGTCGTCTTCTGCTTTTTGTAACTTGTCTTCTGATTCAAGTTCTTTATTTTCTTGATCTCGAACACTTAGCAGATAATAATCGGTGATTTCACGTGGGTGCCCACGTTGTTTTATTCTCCCACCTTCTAACCACATTGCTTCATCACACCATCTACTAACAGAGCTTAAGTCATGGGTAACAAATACGAGAGTCTTTCCACTTCGTTTAAACTCACTAATCGAATCTTGGCATTTGTGAATGAAATGCGCGTCGCCGACAGCGAGAACTTCGTCCACTAAAAGGATGTCTGGGTTAGTATGGATAGCCAAACTAAAACCAAGTCGCATGTACATACCAGAAGAGTATGTTCTTACTGGCTGGTCTATTACAGCTCCTAGCTCTGCATACTTTACTATTGTGTCAAATCTATCCTTAATCTCTGCTTTAGAGAGGCCGAACATTATTCCGCCGAGATAGATGTTCTCTCGACCTGTAAAATCAGGGTGAAAGCCAGCTCCTAACTCAATTAGGGCGGAAACTGAGCCGTTGGTGGTTACCTTTCCACTATCCGGCGTATATATACCAGCGAGTAATTTCAAAATTGTAGATTTGCCAGATCCGTTTCTTCCAACTAAGGCAACGGACGCTCCTGGCTCGACATTAAAGCTAATGTCTTTTAATGCATAAAAGGTTGGGTCCTCTGAGATGTCGTCTTCCGTTGTGTCAAGGAGTGGAGATTTTTTACCAGTGACTACTTCTAAAATTTTGGACTTAATAGTGCCGTAAGTTTTATTTTGATTACCAGTCCTTCGGAAAGACTTGCTAACGTTCTCTATTTGAATCGAACCAACAGTGGATTTAGGAGAAGTTAATGACACGTTTTTAAATATATAACTTTAGATTTTTATTTAGAATTGCTGCACTCAGATAATCAAGAAAAGCAAAGTAGTCAAATTGCTAAAATATTTCGTTTTCTCTCTCTGTTTCGTCAAACTCCTCTTGTGAAGTTGGTGACGCATTTTCGTCCTTTGAGTCTTTTGTCGGAGAGTCGTTTTGTGAGCAATAAGCTAGGAAAAGACAAAGGGTGAGAATCCCGAGGAAAAGCAAGCCTATTTTTCTGAAAACGGGTTTTGCTGAAGTGGGGAAGTAATCTGGTCGCCAATCATCAGTCGCCTTTTGAACGTCTTGAGGTTCGGTTTGAGTTGGCTCATTGTCATCTTTTTTTGAACTCATATCTTCTATCCTAAGGGTTACGACCTATTCTTCTATACTCTAACATCGTATTAACTAAAACTAAACAATATTGATGTATGCTCACGATTAGAGTTTTACCGAAGATCTTCGTTTCGGTAAGCATGTAGCGTTGGAGTAAACCTATATCAAGTATGTCTGTCATTTAATATGCTATATTTGCTTGGCCTCTGGTCAACATACGTATCTTAGTATAAATTCTTTAAACGAAAATTCATACTAAGATCGGTCTTATCTCAAATGAAACAAAGAAAGATAAATTTTTCTGCTGGCCCATCCAAATTGCCGTTACCCGTTTTACAGTCGATTAACGAGTCTTTGCTAACCTATAAAGACTCGGGGGTTGGTATTTGTGAACTTGGTCATCGCACCAAATATTTTCAAGAAATTGTCGATGAAACTAAGGCTTTGATTCGAGAACTAATTGAATTGCCAGCTCATTATGAAATTCTTTTTATGACTGGAGGAGCAAGTCAGCAGTTTTCGGCAGTGCCCCTAAATATTCTCGGTCGCTCTCAAGCTAGCGAACAGGCTGGATATCTAATAAGTGGTCATTGGGCTAAAGCTGCTTATACTGAAGCGAGAAAATTTTCGAACGTTGTAGAGGTCGGTACAAGCGAAGAAAGTGGTTTTTGTAAGATACCAGCAGTAAATAGTGAACTGAAAAATTTGAAGTACGTTCACTACACCAGTAATAATACGATTTTCGGTACGCAATTTCCCAGTGAGCCAGAAACCGGAAACATCCCACTTGTCTGCGATGCGTCCTCAGACATTCTTTCGCGAAAGATAGACATCTCAAAGTATTCATTGATTTACGCTGGCGCACAAAAGAATCTTGGAACACCGGGGGTTACGATAGTAATTTTGGATCCAAGCATCAACTTAGAAAAAAGTGATTCTATTCCAAAAATGATAGATTATCAGACTTATATCGCAAGCGGATCGCTTTATAACACACCACCTGTATTGCCAATATACGCAACTTTAGAGAGCTTAAGGTGGATTAAATCAATCGGAGGCTTGTCGGCGATTGAGAAGCGAAACGAAGTTAAGGCAAAAAAATTATACGACTTTATAGACCAGAGTCAATTATTCCATCCGTTTGTTTCAGCTGTGGAGGGGAGTAGTCGTTCGAAAATGAATGTTGTATTTTCGATAGAAGATAAAAATTTCGAGGAAGACCTCTTAACTAGACTTAAGAATGAAGGTATCTTGGGATTAGCGGGACATCGTTCGGTCGGGGGATTTAGAGCGAGTCTTTATAACGCAATCGAGGAGAGCGAAGTTGATAAGTTAATCGCAGTGCTCCAGGATTTTGAAGGATCTAAGTGAACTGGCAAGCCTTTCTAAAAGTTAAAGCTTATTCTGAAGCAGAGATACACCCACATAGTCAGGTCGAAGAGGCTGGAAAATTCCAATCCTTTGAAGGGGGTAGTGTCGAACTTGAGGCCATGGATTTTCTCTACTCATGCGTAAGACTTTTTAAACCAGAATTTATTCTTGAAACCGGAACGCATCTTGGGTTTAGTGCAATTGCACTTGCTGCCGGGTGTAAGGAAAATGGATTTGGTAAAGTGTTTTCAATTGAGACAGACATTGAAAAAATAAATAAGTCGAAACTACTAATAAAATCTGTCGAGTTGCAGGATTATGTCGAATTAATACACGGCGCGAGCTTGGATGTTATTCCTCAGTTTAAAGATAAAATTCCGGGGTTTGGTCTTGTCTTTTTAGATTCATTGACTCCAATCAGACCAAAAGAGTTTGAGTTGTTATATGCTCTGGGATTGGTTCAAAATATTGTCGCATTTCATGATACGTCAAGAACGCGAGAAGAAAGTCTGAAAAATCCAGCCGAACCACAATCGCCATATTGTGAGGCGATGGATAAAATTGAAAAGCTTTATTGTAAAGGTGGAATTGAGAACCCACTTTCTCGTGGTTTTAGAATTATGCAAGTGAAAAAAATATGACAAAGATATTGATCACTCATCCAGGGAAACTTGGAGATTTGATTTATTCTCTTGGCGCGATCAAGGCACTGTCAGAAACCAAAAATAAAAAAATTACTGTCCTTACATCTACGTATTGTCAAAGCGCATATCAACTTTTATTAGCACAAGAATATATTGAAGCCGTTAAAATTGACTTTAACTATAAGCCTATTCACGAACATCGTGGTTATCAACCACATTCATTATCACTTTTAGAAGGTGATTATGACGTTTTCGAACTCGGGTACCGAGAAAAAGATGATTATGATTTACACAATCAACATTTGAAAGGATACGCATTTTATGTTCTTGAAAAATTTTATGGCCTAACACTTTCAGATAAATCGTCGATAAGTATTACAGTTCCATTTGACCAAGAAGCTTCTTCTGAATCATATTTTGTGTTTCAGGGTCTGGGTGAAACTTTGGACGTAATCTTTGGTCCTAAGAAGGTGACGGAAGCTATGATTCATTGGGCTGCGGTAATAAAGTCGAGCGGTGAAAAAATTGTTGTTTTAACGGGGCCACGAGAAACTCAAAGGTATCGATCGCTTGGATTTGAAACGTTAACTAGCTTAGACCTCTTAAGTAGCGCTCAGATTCTTAAGAATGCAAAAGGAGTGATAGCATCTCAAAGTGTGCTAGCGGCGATAGCGAATGAAATGCAACTACCTCGTTTAATTTTAAACGTATTTAAAAATGCGGTGCCAACTGGTCGATACGGAGCTCAAATACCATTGCTAGATCAGTCGCTTGAAAGCGCAGAGTTCTTAGTAAAATGGATGAAAGGTGGAGCAATGTAAATTGTTTGAACATCGTAAGCGCTTTTATTAATTCAAATCTTTTTATCTCGCTTGCAGCACTTGCGCTTACAGTCGCAACTCAAATCCAATTAGGTATCGGAAATGGGTGGCATCCATACTTATTTATTGTTTTTTTTGCCACGCTGTTTGAGTATAATCTTCATCGTTTGATAACCGTTTTAGTGGAGGATGATGCTCAGCATTCTGAAAAACACTCATGGGCTATCGAGAATAAAAAAAAGTTTATTGGGATCGTTTTGTTTTCGCTCGTGGGCTTTGTTGCTTCGACAATTCTTGCGGAAGTTCGAGTTCTTGAAGTTTTTGCAGCGATTGCGCTTTTAACAGTCTTCTATTCGATGCCTGTTGGAAGTCGGAGTAAAAAACTTTTTAAATTGAGAGAAATTCCTTATTTAAAGTTATTTGTAATTGCTTTCGTTTGGTCGACAACAACTATTCTATTACCCGTAATTCATACCGAACGAGATTTAAACAACGTAGATGTTATTTTAATGCTGTTTGAACGATTTCTTTTTGTTTTAGCAATCACTATTCCGTTTGATATCAGAGACTTGAACGTCGACAAAAGCGTTGGATTGAAAACAATCCCAATACGGATTGGGGAAAGACGCTCTTGGTTAATTAGTTATGCTTGTTTAACGATGTTTGCTGTTGTCTCGTACCTGCACTACTACATGCAGAGTAATCAATTTGTTATATACGCCCTCGGGGTTTCGACTTTAATGACATTTTATTTTTTAATGTCGAAAAGGTGGAAGAAAACACGATGGTATTTTTATGGAATTCTTGATGGCATGATGTTGTTACAGGGGGCCTTGGTGATTTTATTTTGGTCAATATATTGAAAGCTATGTGTACCCCGGGTGAGGCAGGTCAAATTTGAAAGTCTGCGATTAAAGGTAGATGGTCAGAACTCAGGAATTTGTTCTTAGGTTTAACTACGTCACAATCTATAAGTTCAAGTCCTCTATAGAAAATTCGGTCGAGTGCGAATAGAGGTAGCGTTGACGGAAACGTTTTTAGATTTTTTGTGGGGAATTTGTTCTTGCAATCTTTTAGATTCATGCGCTTTTCAATAGTTGTTGGTAATTCGTTCCTCCAATCGTTGAAATCACCACACAGTATTAAGGGCTTATCTGGCTCTGATGCGACCATTTCTTCGATAAGCGGTTCAATTAAGCCAATTTGTTTCTTCCTATCTATGGACTTCAAATTTAGGTGAGTCGTAAAAGAATTCAAGATAAGGGTGTCATTAATTTTCAATTTTGCATGTAGTAAACCGCGACTTTCTCGTTTTCCAACCGAAATATTCTCGTTTTTAGAAGAGATTATTTCAAAGTTTGAAAGTAGCGCATTTCCATGATCTCCATTCGAATAGATAGCATTTTGACCATATGAATGTCCTGTCCAGACTGAATCAGAAAGATACTCAAATTGCTTTTCGATAAACTGAGAGCCAAATTTGCTTCTAAATTTTTTATGTTCGCCGATAACTTCTTGCAGGCAAACAATGTCTGAATTAGTTTGACTGATGAGGTCTTTAAGTGACCCTAGAATAGGTCTGAGGTTAAATGGGCTTAAACCTTTGTGAATGTTATAAGTACAAATTCGAATACGCATTTAGTGAGGATTACCTTTAGTATGTTCAGGATCATATTATAATTTTCTTTAACAAGATGAAATGACAGTGATCATAAAGTTAAAATGAAAGAAAATAAAAATCCAAAACAAAATGTGTGGCTCTTAACCGATTCCTTTAAGGCGTTGGCCTTAAGGATCGCTTTAATTCGCAATGCCAAAAAGACTATTCGAGTTCAGACCTTCATCTGGGGAGAAGATGATTTAAGCTTTTATTTAATCAACGAACTAGTCGGTGCTGCCAAACGAGGGGTAAAGGTTCAGTTGCTAATAGATGGGTGGGTCGGGGTAGATAATCCAAGTTTAATTAGAATTCTAAAAGATATAAATGACGTAGTTGAAAGTAAACATTTTAACCCACCAAGTAAGGTGGTGTGTCCATCGTTTGTTAGGTTAATCCGTGCAGCTTCAGTTAATGCTAGGCAAATGAATCACCGGATGCATGCTAAATCGTTTATTGTCGATGATAAGTGGTCGATACTCGGTGGTCGTAATTATGAATCAAGGTACTTTGGGATAGACCCAAAGAAATTCTTTCAAGATCGAGAAGTCTTACTATACGGAGAGGCAAGTACTGATGTCGTAAAAGCTTTCAATAACTTTTGGGATAGTGGATTAAGTAAAGATACGGCAGAATTAACTTTTACATATTCCAAGGATATTCCAGAGGGGAAAAAGTTTAAACGCTTTTATCGTATAAATGTTCCGGAAAAATTGGTCGAACCAGAAGAAACGGAATTACTTAAATTATTTCAGGACTGGTTTAAGAAGTTTTCTATCTCATCCTTTCTTCTTAGAGAAAAAACCACTGTAGAGAATGTTTCGATTTTATACGATCCTCCCAAGGTCACATCGGATAAAATATCCGGGTCAGCGAATTTGATTTTAGAGAAAGTTTTGGCGGCAGAATCAGAGATTATTATGCAAACCCCTTACCTTGTGTTTAGTGACAAAATGCTCTCTGCGCTTAGGTTTTTTAAGGAGAAAGAGGGGACGATGAATTTTAGATTTGTTACGAATAGTTACGGAACAACTGACAATATCATCGCGCATTTGCTGGGATTGAAAGAAAGAAGTTTTCTTTATGAAAATGGCAGTATCGAGATTTTTGAATTTCTTGAGGATCCTAATAACCTGAGGGCTAATCATCCCATAACAGCCAATCTTTGTGTTCATTCAAAAACGATGATCATTGATTCTAAATACTCTTATGTGGGCTCTTCAAACTTCGATCCCAGATCTCAGTTTTACAATTCGGAAATAGGGATGCTCGTCTGTGATCAAGGTTTCGCAGGTAAGTTAAAAAATGACATTAACAAAGAACTGGAAACGCCTCATTTATTATCAAGCAAGAAGACGATCGAAGAAATAGGCTATTTGGATAAATTAAAAGAACTATTTCTCGCATTAAATCCTAGTTTCAAACCTAGTCGGATTGGAAGGACGATTGCGTATTTCTTTAGGTTCTTGATTCCCATGCGCTTAAAAAATTTGTTTTAGTTTTCTTTCAAAGAGGTTATCTCACGTTTCTCATTATATCGTTTCGCTTCTGCCGTTAAACGACAGTTTGAGCCAAGTTGTTATCGCCTACTCGTACAAATTTGAGGAAGTGGTCATGGTGATTGAATAGTCCTTCGGCATGCTCACATTCTCAGGAATGTCGGCGGCGTGCTGTTTTTTGTATTGCTTGGACAGTCTTAATTATGGCGCCAGTGAATGCATAAGCTCCCGAAGTTGTTGGTAATTCTATTCTCTTCGAATCTACGTAAGTGTGCCACGGGAGAAACGTCACTTTTTACTCCAAATTCTCCATAACTAATCAAATCTATTAATTTATTTTCGCTGTTATTTGTTAAGCGGAAACTATCGAGACGAGAACGATCTATGTCTATATCAACGACCTTATTTGACGACCAGCGAGCTAGACAAGCAAGTCAGCGCAAAGAAGTGAGTGCGGAAGTTAAAACGAGAATTGCTGCGGAAATATCTCAGTTAGATTTACCTCCGAAGCTCGAGGTCAATTTAGAGAAGAGAGCCGCGGAGTTGATTGATGTTGCCTTAAGTACATCTGGTACTAGAGATATGGAGGCAAGAAAGCTTGGTGTTGTTGATACTCGTTTGCTGGATTTGATTGCGTCAAAAGATCCAAGTGAAAGGATGAGTCTGGCTAAGGCAATGATCGACCCACGTGAAGCAGATTCGAATAAAAATTTCGTACATGGTTCCGTGAGAATTTCTTTTATTGAGCGAGAGACTGAAGCGCTCGCGAGAATAGAAGAAGGTATATTGAAGATTCAAGATGGACACTGTCCGTCCCCCAGAGATTCAAAGAATCTTGAAAGGTTGTTTACACAAAAAGCTGGTAAGGAACGTTCAATTGCTCACAATGAATCTGCTGTTCGTTCAGCACAGTCTTCGCTTTATCGTCATTTGAAGAGTAGTCATGTAGAGGGAAGTTACCAGGAAACCTTAGTTAGTTTGCCAACAGGACGCGGACAAACAATTTTATCGGCGATGAAAGAATACGGACCGGATTATGAAAAAGTAGCAGCGGCAACCGAAAATTTCATCGATGCTCAACATTCAAGACTATCCGCTTTAGATAAACAACATCGGAACGAATATCATGATGAATTAGCTGCTTTGACGATATCAGTCAGTCTGGCAAATCCGGAAGTTAGTGGAGCTTATCGTCAGCGAGTTATCGAATCCGCAAGAACATTGCAAGCAGATGGAAATGAAAGTTCTATCCTAGCAGATGCTACGGCGAAGTACGATCCAGCTAAAAAAATAGTAGCTGAAACATCAACTTACATTATGAGTCCAGAAGAACATAAGTATCACGAGAAAAATGTAGCGAAAGGAAACTTTCTGGGAGTTGCTGATATCTCATCATACTTGGTGGCGGAATTTAATCGATCTCCTTTAAGTGAAACCAGACAAATATCACGAGCGGGTCAAGGTCGAAGTGATGGACAAGAAAGAGCAAGAGGGGGGTTCATTATTTTGGCTAAAAAATTAAAAAGTGAAGGAAATGAAGCCGCTTTGCAAGAATTAATGAGTCTCGGTGCTAGTGATCCTAAACTTTCGATGGTCTTGAAAGCAAGTGATCTAAAAAATTTAACTGACATCGTGAGAGATGAGACTTTCGTATCTCAATCTCAGTCACCTCTTCAAATATTTGAAAAATCATTCGCAAGTTTCCAAGCGCGAAATTCCGGAATGGACAAAGCCGAATTAGATGCCTTGGCAATTAGGAATTTGCAATCTAAGAATTATTCAAGCGAATATTTAGAAAAAGTCGCGAAGAATGCATTGGAAGCGGGAAACATCGAGCTAGCCGAAATTGTTAGAGCTTCGATCAAGCAAGAAAATCAGGTCGCATAGTAAGGTATCAAATGTACATGTTTCTTTTTAGCGACCACAAAGGCGCAGAGACACAGAAGGGAGGTCGCGGCTTCTAGTGTATGGACTCTGAAGTGCCAGATTCACTACTATAAAAACGGATGTCTTTCTCTGTTTCTCTGTGCCTCTGTGGTCGCTAAAAAGAAACATCGGAAATCGCGCTTGTGATATGATTAACCTTAACTAAGTCCCAATTCTCTCGAGACAAAATCACTCCGACAACGTCAATACGATAATATGGGCGAGCATTATCTCTGAAGTTTTTAAATAGATAAATTTGTGCGAGTTGCCTAAGTTTTTTTTGTTTTTTCCAAGTGATGTTGTCGAAAATGTGTTTGGCTGCGAATGGGGAGTCGACTCGAGTTTTGACCTCAACGAAAACTAAGGTGTTTTTATCTCTGAAAATTAGATCTAGTTCTCCGATCTTACACGTCCAGTTTTTTTCTATAAAAATGTATTTTTTATCTTTGAGGTAGGTTAGTGCGAATGATTCGCCAAGATTTCCAATTTCTCGGCCTTGGTTAGGTAAATTCTTTGACTCCTTTGAAGGTTCGACGATGGATGGGGCAAGGACCAAATTCCTTAATCTGTTCTTTATGAAATTTAGTGGGATAACCCATGTGTTTTTCAAATCCATATTGGGGATATTCAAGAGCCATCTTTTCCATGTGTAAATCTCGATGAACCTTGGCAAGAATTGATGCAGCACCAATACACCTAATTTTATCGTCTCCTTTTATTATCGTTTCAATCGAAAAATTTTTGCAAAATGGAGTATTGCCGTCGACTAAAAAATGAGAGTCTTTTGCGCATAGGTTTTCTATTAAATCACTGGCAGCGGTTTTCATTGCAAGTTTGGTTGCCTGTAAGATGTTGATTTCATCAATTTTGTCGTGCTCAATTGAAGAGATACTGTAACCTAAAGCCAATTCCTTAATTTCTTCGAAGAGATTAAGTCTTCGTTTTGCGTTAAGTTTTTTTGAATCTTGAATTGGTAAATGTAGCGATTTTGGGCTCAAGGCAACAGCGGCTGCTACAACGGGTCCGGCAAGCGGGCCTCTACCAGCCTCGTCGATTCCAGCTACTATAATTTTAAATTCATGTGTTTTAGACATAGAGCCCTAAGTTTGTTAAAACTTGACGCGATTAATACTTGTTGCCGTTATTTGAAGACCTGAGGTTGATGGTAAACATTGATGATACTTTTAGGGTACTTAGTGTACTCGAATGTCATTTATGAAAAGCGATCAATAGGTAATCAAAGAACGATCAGAATAATTAATAGTAAAGAATCTTATAACTAAATATATATTGAGGCAAAATTATTGTGAGCCTATCAGATGATGATGTAAAACGAGTCGCAAAACTTGCGGCATTGGAAATAGTTGAAGATGACGTTCCAAGAGTTCGGGAACAGCTAAACTCGATAATTGAATACGTGGATGGCTTATCAAAAATTCCAACTAGGGGTGTCGTTCCAACATTCAATATTAATAACGTGACGAACGTTTTTCGTGACGATGTTATCCGCCCATCTTTAGAGGAAAAAGATCTTGAATTAAATGCTCCTGAGTTTTCTCAAGGGTTTTTCAAAGTTCCTCAGATCATTAAGACTAAATAACAATACAATTTTAAAGATAGTATGACAGATTTATCCAGCATGACTGCTACCGCAGTAAGAGAGTCCTTCCTTGCAAAAAAGTTGGGAGTAGAAGAGTACGTCGATTCTGTAATCAAAAGGCTAGAGGATACGAAAGACCTAAACGCCTATATTACAGTTGCAGAGAGCGGGGATTTAAAAACCCAAGCTAAGAAAGCGCAATCGGTAATTGATAAGGACGGAGAAAAAAGTCCAGTATTCACCGGTATTCCAGTCGCAATTAAGGATCAAATAATAACCAAAGGTCTTCGCACAACGTGCGGGTCGAAAATTTTAGAAAATTTTATTCCTCCCTATGATAGTTTTGTCGTTAAAAACTTGAAAGATGCAGGAGCAATTATTCTTGGTAAAACAAACCAGGATGAATTTGCGATGGGTTCTTCAAATGAACATTCAGCTTATGGGCCAGTCAGAAATCCTTGGGATTTGTCTCGTGTTCCAGGTGGTTCCAGCGGTGGATCAGCTGCAACGGTTGCGGCAGGGCAAGCAACTCTTTCACTTGGTACAGATACTGGGGGATCAATTCGTCAACCTGCTGCACTTTGTGGAACATTTGGTTTAAAACCAACCTACGGCCGAGTCAGTCGCTATGGAGCTGTGGCATACGCTTCTTCTCTCGATCAAGTTGGTCCTTTTGCAAGATCTGTTAGTGACCTTGCATCAATAATGAAAGTCATTTCTGGCAAGGACGTTGATGACTCGACTTCGATGGACCTTCCGGTTCCAGACTATCATGGGGAAATAGAGAAGTTTTCAAAAAACTCCCTGACAGGTTTGAGAGTTGGGATTCCAAATGAATTTTTGGTTGACGGAATCGATGCTGTGATAGGTTCTTCATTTCAGGAAGCTGTTGAAACTCTCAAAAAGCTCGGCGCGGAGATTAAAGAAATTTCATTGCCTCATAGTAGTTTTGCATTGGCGGCGTATTATATTACAGCACCAGCAGAAGCTTCTTCAAATTTAGCTCGCTTTGATGGTATCCGTTATGGGTATCGGACTAGTGAGTACAGCGATTTGCAAAATCTCTATAGCAAGAGTCGAGCGGAAGGCTTTGGAGAAGAAGTAAAGCGTCGTATTATGATGGGGTCTTTTGTATTATCTAGTGGATACTATGATGAGTACTACCAGAAGGCACAAAAGGTAAGAACCTTAATCATTAACGACTTTAAGCTGGCATTTTCAAATAGCTGTGATTTTATCTTTACACCTGTTTCACCCACAGAGGCGTTTAAGCTCGGAGAAAAAACCTCTTCACCTTTAACGATGTATTTGGCAGATATTTTTACAGTTCCAGTTAATTTGGCAGGACTTCCGGCAATTACAGTCCCACATTGTTTAAGTAAGGCTGGGTTGCCAATAGGGGTTCAATGTATAGCTCCAGCATTTAGAGAAGATTTATTACTAGGTATCGCCTCAGTTCTCGAGAAAGAGTTTGAGTTTCCGATTCACCAAAGAACAACTGAAAAGTTAAAAAAGAATTAAGAAATAAGGGAAGTCATATTATGTCAAAGTATGAAGCCGTAATTGGTTTAGAGGTTCATGCGCAATTGTTAACAGACAGTAAGATTTTTGCGACATCTTCAACCATTAGTGGAAAGACACCTAATTCGTTAACAGATAGTGTTACGTTGGGACTTCCAGGGAGTTTGCCGGTATTGAATCGTAGAGTTGTTGAGTTTGCGATTAAGTTGGGCTTAGCGACGAATTGTACCATTCAAAAAGAAAGCGTTTTTGCGAGAAAGCATTATTTTTATCCAGATTTACCAAAGGGGTATCAAATATCTCAGTATGATCAGCCTTTGTGCACTGATGGTTATTTAGATGTGCGGGTTGAAGAGGGGATAAAGAAGATTGGGATTACAAGAATTCATCTGGAAGAAGATGCTGGGAAAAATATTCATGGAGCGTCGGATGGAACATCTTATGTGGATTTGAACAGAGCTGGAGTTCCTCTCGTCGAAATCGTATCTGAGCCTGATATTAGAACATCTCACGAAGCTGGGTCTTACCTAAGACAACTTAGACAAATTTTAAGATTCACGGAAGTTTGCGATGGAAATATGGAAGAAGGCAGCTTACGCTGTGACGCAAACGTTTCAGTTCGGTTGCGAGGTGCTCCTGAATTCGGAACCAAGGTTGAAATTAAAAACCTTAATTCGTTTCGTTTTGTTGAAAGAGCAATCGATCATGAGATTGAAAGACAGATTGCACTGATTGAATCTGGTGAAGAAATTCAACAAGAAACCCGTTTGTATGATGAGCAAAAGGGGGCGACTCGATCAATGAGAAGTAAAGAATTTGCTCCAGATTATCGATATTTCCCAGATCCTGATCTGCCACCTGTTATCGTCGATTCAGCTTGGGTCGATAATGTAAAACAAAATTTGCCAGAGTTACCCGCGCAAGTTTTAAAGAGATTTATCGAAGTGTACAAATTCGATCAATATCAGGCAGAAGTTCTCTCTGAAGAAAGATACGTGGTACATTTCTTAGATAAGGCTCTATCTATTCATAATAATACGCAATCAATTGCGAATTGGATAAGTACCGAGTTGTTTGGCCGTTTAAATAAAGAAGGTTTATCGGTAATAGATTCACCGGTAAGTCCAGAAAATCTTGCGAGTCTTGTTAAGTTAATCGATGATGAAGTTGTTTCCGGAAAGATTGCGAAGTCAGTTTTTGACGAAATGTTTTTAACTGGCGGTTCTCCAGAGGCCATCGTTGAAGATAAGGGATGGAAGCAAATTTCAGATCGAAATTACCTTACACAAATTGTTACCCAGGTTGTTGAAGCGAATCCAAAGCAAGTTGAAGAGTTTCGCGGGGGTAAGGAAAAAATGTGTGGTGTTTTTATCGGTAAGATTATGAAAGAGACCGAAGGTAAGGCTAATCCAAATATCGTAAACGAACTGTTAACAGATCTACTAAAAAAATAGAAAGTCCGGGGATTTCGAGAAAGCCCCGGGACATTTGTAACAACCGAACTCTATTTGATAGAGCTGATAACCTTTTCTGCGATTGTCTTGCTATCTGTGAATTGGTCAAAAACGATCGGTTCGATCTCTGGAATCTCTCTCAACGTTTTAAGGAGCATTCTCAATCTTGACCAATAGTAGTTTGGCATTGATGTTTTGGGAGCATCGAGCCATCTTTGAACATCGTATTCGTCCGAACGTTTTTTCAATCGTTTTTGAATAGCAATTTCGATTTCGCTAAGTCTTGGGTCAGGCAGTTCCGCTGATTCTAGATCCCAGTTCAGAGTGTCTTCCAAAGTTATCGAATCTGGTAACATGATCAATGACCTCACCGATAGTTCCACCTGCCTGTTGAAAAAATCTTCTTTCATTTTTTCAAACAATCGGATTTCTTTTCCCGGTAGCTTGATAATTGAAGTCATGTTTTCCGAAGGAGATGTGAAAAGTACAATCTGAGGTACCACTTGATCGTCGACATAACGGTAGGCGGAGGCCATCACCATCTGCTGGAGAAATATCTGTCCAGCAAGTGACATCTTCGACATTAGTCTGGGATCGTCATTTGGCAATCCGACATTGTCTCCAACGATTTTTCGCATTTCTTTTGTGAATGCATCTTCGTTGTCAACTCCGACCACTCGATGACCGTAAACTCGTAGGTCACCTACCAGAATAAGCTTCAAAACCGAACTCTTCCCAGAGCCAGGAGCACCGCACACCAAAACAGCTTTCGCTAAATCATTTTCCATTACTAAACCTCGTAAGTGACGTGAAAACCTTTTAAGTAAGTAAGTTATACATTTCTTACTAGAATGATGTCGATAAGTGCTCAAGATTAAATCATCGAAATTCAACCCTCTGCATTTATCCATACTACAAGCACGATAAGTGCCTGTAACTATTCGGCGCTAAAACTTGCTGTTTGTATTTTTGGGGTTTTCGACCACAGAGGCAAAGAGTCGGAGGTGCGTTAGAAAATCGACGGGACTCTGAGGTGCGAGCGAGCATACTTAAGAACCAGATGTCTTTCTCTGTGCCTCTGTGGTCGAAAACCCAAAAATACAAACGGTTGATCTTTCTCAGAGAAAGGTTATCTTGTGAAAATTCACATTTCATCGATCAACTTTCGCTTGGTCGAATTTCGTGTAGATGAAAGGTTTTAGGATGGTTAGTGCAACAAATTTACCTGTGACTCCTTTTGATGTCGGTAAGAAGTTCAAAATTGTATATGCGGATACCATAAAGCAAGCGCGTTATTTTCAAAGATTGGGTTACATTCCAATTGAGTGCTCTTTTGGAAACGAAAGCGTAGTCGATGAGCGTTACGTGATGGATCATCACGGTCCATATAGTCATTTGGATAGTGTCGCCATTCGGGCGTATCGTGATTTTTTCGGATGTTGCCGTGATAATACAAAGTTTGTCGTAACTGGGTTTCCGGATGAAGATGCAACTTTTGCGATTTGCGCCTTAACCGGATGTATTCCTCATCCTTCAATGGCAGATCGTTACCCGAACGCGCCACTGGGAATGTTGCAAACGGCACGACAAAACGTTTTGCACATTGCGGAATTGATCGCAGAGGCAGACGTTGATCCAGATAGCGCACTATCACTACTTGATACGTTTTTCGGTCGACTAGTACTAAATTGGAGACTTGAAGCTCACCCTACTGCAAGAGACATCGTCGCGTGGTATGGTGGGGTAAACAATTGGCGAAACCTACTTACCATTCAAGGTGATGGTTACATCGAAGCGAGTAAGGATGTCCAGGCTCAGAGATTTCAAAAAGTTCTTGGAGCATCTCGTGAAGAATGCGGGGGGAAAACCGTGGTCGTTGATTTTTCCGAATTCGGACCGAATTCGGCCTATTATCGAAAGTGGTTTGAAGTAACTGACTACGATGTTTTGGTCGCATTTATTGGAGGTCCGACTGGGCTTGGGAATTGCTCTTTTGTGGGACGAGACTATAAAACAGTTAAGCGTCGTTACGGTAAAGGTGGATTCAAAGCTATCTACGATAAGTTAGTTCCCGGAGGATCCGGTGGACGTGAGATAATTGGTGGAAGCCGTCGCGGTGGTTTCTTTAACTGGGACACTTCAATCAAGTTCGGTCTGCAATTACGTGAGCTCGCTGTTTAGGAATACCAAAATGAATGGGATTAATGCCTGGGAAAATGTGGTATCTAACTTTGAACAAAGATCAAAAGGATGGAGGTCGTTACTACCAAAGAAAAACATTGTCGTCTTGCGTGATGGGTCATCTTGTTCGATTGATAAATTCCTTTTCTCTGTAAAAGTTATTTTGCAACTTTGGAAAAATCGGCAACAAAATACCATTGATGCGTTAGCATGTCTTAGTACTTGTGAAGATGACATGGATATCTCAGGTTACTTCGAGCTGACTTTGATTTTCCCTGAGAGACAGAATCTTCTGGCGACAGGTCTTGTCGAGGGCGCGAGTTTGAGAATCCCTGCAAATCTTCGACCACTAGTGTTTTCACTAGTAGGTGGAGGAATTGATAGCTTTGTTGGGATGAACGAACCTTGGCCAAAAATTTGTTAATAAGGTCGTTTATTCGGTTGTTCGGCTGTCATGGTACTTTATGTATTATGACAGCTTTTACCTATAGGAGATATTCATCCCCTAATTAAATAGTGAATATTTATTGGCCAAGGCTATTGTTAACTCAATGATCATGTTATGTGCCTAACGCAGCAGGGCAGATATACGTGGGCGATAAGTTCGGTAAAAGTGAAATCGTCGTAGATCGCCATCCCTGTAAAAGAGACTATTTAAGTAACGCCCATCATTTTTGCTCCATGTAGGAATGATATTAACCATTAGTGGCCCGATTAAATGACCAGGGTATGTACACATTGGCTCTGGATTGCCTAACAAAAAATTATCTTATTTCTCAATAAAAAAAGTGAACGTTATGGAACAAGCAGCGGAAATCTCGAAGAAGCTGGGATTTGAAAAATTTAATATAATGCAGGAAGCTGCAATTTTGGAAGGTGGTAAAGGTTTGAGCTTAATGCTTCTATCGCCAACAGGATCTGGTAAAACTATAGCTTTTCTAGCCGTTGCTTTGAAAAGACTCACTCGTTCCGTAAATGGAGTAACCGTTTTAATCTTGGTGCCATCGCGTGAGTTAGCCTTACAAATTGAAAGTGTGTTTCGTTCATTGCAATCTTCTTTTAAAATTACTTGTTGTTACGGAGGACACCCGTTTAAAACTGAACAACAAAGTTTAACCGAACCTCCCGCGGTGTTAATTGGCACCCCCGGTCGAATTCTTGATCACCTTTCAAGAGGTTCAATTAAGCTTTCTACCGTTGATTTAGTTGTGTTGGATGAATTTGATAAGTTGTTACAATTCGGTTTTCAGCGTGAGATGGAAGAGATTTTTGTTGGGTTTAGCGGTAAGCCGCAACTAATTTTAACATCGGCTTCTGAAATTGAAGATATTCCAGAGTTCGTCAATAGCAGTGAATTGAAAGTTCTCGACTACCGAGTTGAGGAAGAGAGTCGATTGAAATTACAGGTTGTGCGGATAGATGGAACAGAAAAATCTGATACTCTAATTCGATTAATCTCCAACTTCGGGCAAGAGCCAACCTTAGTGTTTTTTAATCATCGAGAAGCTGTTGAAAGAGTAAGTTTATTACTCAAACGTGAAAAATGTGAACACGGAATTTTTCATGGTGGGATGGAACAAATTGACCGCGAAAAGAATTTGATTAAATTTCGTTCTGGTGCGTTTGATGTGTTATTAGCAACGGATCTTGCATCACGAGGACTCGATGTTCCTTTAATTAAACATGTGGTCCATTTCCAGTTGCCAGATCATGAAAACGAATTCTTGCATCGTAATGGTCGGACTGCCAGAATGCATGCTGATGGAACTGCTTATTTAGTATTAGAGGAAGAGGAGCATTTGCCAGAGTATATAGCGACGACTCTTCCGGAATTTGAATTTGCAATTGACAAAAAAGACTATCCAACGCCAAGATATCAATGTCTGTACATCAGCGGCGGGAAGAAAGATAAGATAAGTAAAGGTGATATCTTAGGATTTCTTGTTAAAGTAGGTGGATTAAGTGGCGATGATATAGGTGTTATTTCGATTTTAGATAAATCAAGTTACGTCGCAGTTGCTAGGGAAAAAGTTAAAAATCTGCTCACTAAAATAAAAGAACCAAAAATAAAAAAAATTAGGGTCAAGATCGAAATTGCTACGTAGGCAATTTATTTAAGATTGAGTGAGTAAAAAGAAGATCATGTCAGAGTTGGCGAAAAACTTAAGGTAAAACCGAAAATAGATTTAATAGTCTATGCGAGTGAATAGAGCTGGGTAGCGAAGATTTTTTACAATGCATCTTTTCTGAGACTAGTTTAGTTTGAAAAGTGTCTTGCGAGTAAACTACCATAGAGTGGTATCTCTCTTAAAAGATTCACATTTATGTTGTTGTCGAATTCTACTCGATGATAGAAAATTTCTTTTTTTTCAGTATCGAGTGCAACATAGCAGGCTCGTATGTCAGAATCCCTTGGCAGTCCGACGGATCCGCAATTTACTATGTATTGCTTTTTATCTAAGCACAAAGCCTCCCGTAGATGGGTAGGGATAATTTGCTCTATATCAATCACCACCGTGTCTGGAACGCCAGAAATATCTTCACTGGCCACGAGGCCTTCTTCTATATCTTCTTGTCTCGAAATTTCTGCTTCAGAAAGATTTTCAATCTTACGTGAAAAAATTAATGGTTCGTGAGTATGCCCTATGAATGCGATATTTATGTCTCGCATACTTTCAAACGCTTCTTCAATATCGGCAAACGGACTTTTGATATTTAAGTAGGTCCAAGTTGGATCTTGAGGTGAGGCATGAGTTAGTAGGATATTCAGACCATCAAAGTTTATTCGTATTAATTCGTTTTTAGATCGAAGGAAGTCGAGCCATCTTCCCTTTTGATCACTTTCTAGTTGCTCTTTTGTCCAGAGAATTGAAACAGCGGCTATTGGTTTGAATACCTCTAAAAAATCTGTGTTGAGAACTGCAGCCTCATGGTTACCTAAAACGAATTCGATGTCTTGTTCTTTTAAAAGTCGAAGACACTCGACAGGATTTGGTCCATAACCAACCACATCTCCCAAACAAATAATTTTAACATCCGAACCGTAAAGGTTTCTGCAATGTTGCAATGCGGCTTCAAGGGCGACTAGATTTCCATGGATGTCGCTTAGTAATACTACGTTCATTTTTTTAACCTTCGTAAAAACAACGCCAATTCAGACATTTGAGATTGGAGTTCAAATGCCCGAGAAATCAAAATTGCACTTATTACGATTTAAAAAGAGCTGTTAAATGAAGATAGATACAGTATGAATTAACACTCTGCTTTGTGCAAGAACGACCCTATAATTTTAGCGAGATTCATTGTAACATCCTGTAATTACTAAGCTGTGTTCTCAATAGATAAGTTTTTTGAAGTCGAAGTACTAACTGGTCAATCGGATTAGTTTGACTCAGAGTGATTGATCCTAGTGAGAATTCTTCGAAAAACGGTTCTGTCCATTAGTAAATCTTTTGCAGCTTGTGCTTGATTTCCTTTCGCGTTTTTTAGCGCTTCAGAAACTATTTTTTCTTCAAAGCTTTTTATACGTTCTCTGAAACTTTTGTATTCTAAGGATACGTTGGAGATGGGTTGATCGTGAATTACGATATCGCTCAACGAAATAAATTTTCTTTGATTTATTGATGCGCGAAAAGCTGCCCCTTCGACAACAGCTTGAAGTTCTCTAATATTACCAGGCCAGTTGTGCTTCTTTAATTGATGAATTGCGGAATCTTCTATAATTGCGACATCTAGCTTTTCTTTGTCGCAGATACGATCCAGACAGTTTTGAGCAAGAATTTCAATATCGTCTCTTCGATTTCTTAGGGCGGGTAGCTCAATTGTGCAATGGGCAATTCGGTGAAAAAAATCTACTCGCAATGTGCCTTCTTCTAATACAACTTTTGGATCTCGGTTTAAAGCTGAGATTAATCTAAAATCACTAGAAAATTCTCGATTTCCACCAACTTTCCTAAACGTTTTTTCTTGCAGCGTTTCTAAAAGTGAAACTTGAGTTTCTTTGGGGAGCGCGTCAATTTCGTCAATAAATAAGGTGCCTTTATCCGCGTCTTCTAGCAATCCACGTCTTTCGTCACTTGCGCCGGTGAATGCTCCTTTAGTGTGGCCAAATATTTCACTTGCAACTAAGTCTGTGTTTGTAAAACTTGGTTGATAGCGAATGAATTTTTGAGATTTGCGAGAACCGAGTTTGTGAATAAGTCTAGCGAGGACCCCTTTGCCGGTTCCGGTTTCACCCGTAATCAGTACAGGTTGCGGAGTTTTGATCGCAAATTGTATTTGTTCGAGAACTTCATTCATTTTCTCGGAGACTGTCGTAATTCCAAGTTCTGTACTTATCTCATGACTGCTCTCGGTCGACTTAGCAAAATCTCGTTTTAGATTGCAAATCTCAATCCCGTCTTTAATAAAGACTAGTATGGTATCAGGATTAGCTGGCTTTTCGAGATAAGTAAATGCACCGCGATGGAGAGCTTCGATTCCGTTTTCGGATTTGGCATGTCCGGTAAGCACAATGACTCGTGTAGTTTGATCAAGTCTAAATAGCTGGTCAAGCAATTTTAATCCGCTTTCAGGTCCTGTGTTAACTTCGATTGTAAGATCGAGCAGGACGACCTGTGGCTTTTCCGAGTTGAAAATATTAATAGCTTCATTGAATGATTCGGCAAAGCTGCAAAGAATTTTAGGATCTCTTCTTTCGATCGATTTAATTAGCGATCTTGCAACTTCAGGTTCGTCGTCAACTACTAATATTCTACTTTCCATTTGTGCACCCATCTTAGTGTGAAATTCAGTTTAAAGAATTTATACTAAGATGGGTATGTTCACCAGAGGTGAACCAGTACTTGTGGTGAGCCTATCGAGCGATGCAAATATCTTTCTTTGTCCGCTGTGCTTAAAGACAGCATTGGTTTGTTTGTCGTGAGAGGAATAAGATAAATATCTTACAATATTCCCATCATCGCTTGTAAATCTTCAGATGGTTCCCATGGTGGTTCGAATGTAACTTCAACATCAACGGTATCGATCCCAGGCAATGTCTTCAATTTATCTTGGACCTCTCCTACGAGTTCTGGTCCAGCAGGACAGGCTACAGATGTAAAAGTCATCTTAATTGAGATCTTATTGTCTTCAATCTCGATGTGGTAAATTAATCCTAATGTCCAAATATCAATAAAAAGTTCGGGATCATAGATGGTCTTAATTAGTTCGATTACTTGTTCTCTTGAGATCGTTTGGTCTTCTTCCATGTTGGTAGTTTTCCTTCGTTAATTTATTAGCGTTCAGTCTACTTTGAGTTGGAAATTTAATCCTAGGTAAAGTACAACATTTTAATGGCTTTTTATAGTGTCAGGTGCAAAAATTAACTTTTTAGCCTTAATTGCTGCAGCATGAGGGAAACTACGCTTAACGATATTGTTTTAGCTGTCTTTATCTTCGCTAATCTTTTGGCTGTTCTAGGTCAAAATACTTATTCTCTTACTAGCTTTATTTCAACTCTATCATGTTACTAACCTAATAAGGTTCTTGCCTTAAACTAGCAAAAATCTGATTTAATTCTTGTTTCATTGCATCTAAAAAGAGTAAGATTAATCGTAATTACTACGTATAGATAGGGTCATAAAATGCTCGCAATATTCGATGCTGAACATAATATTTTCGCTGAAAGTGTAAGATCGTTTTGCGATAAGTATATTAACCCATTTGTGGACGAGTGGGAGAAGGAAGGTTTTTTTCCTTCCGAGGTATTCAAAACTCTTGGTGGATCGGGATTCCTAGGGATCTTGATGGAAGAAGAATGGGGTGGGGTTGGTCTTGACTATTTATATGCGGCTAAATGGTGTGAGGAGTTTGGTCGAGTCAGAGCACTCGGATTTACAACCGGTGTTAATATGCATTCCCTTGTAATTGCACCCACTGTGCAGCGTTACGCAACTTCCGAATGTAAGCAGCAATGGCTAAAGTTATGCGTCGAAGGCAGTGCGATTGGTGCCTATGCTTTTACGGAACCAAATGCGGGCAGCGATTTAAGTGGCATCACAACTTTTGCAAAGAAAGATGGCGATGACTACATTATAAATGGTTCGAAAATTTTCATTACAAATGGTAAGAGAGCTGACTTTGTTTTAGTTCTAGCTCGAACTGACAACTCTCCAGGGTACAAAAGTTTCACCACATTCTTAATCGACACCAGTTTGATTGGATTTTCTGTTCCTAGAACTTTAGATAAATTAGGTTGGCATTCTTCTGACACCGCAGAGTTGGTCTTTGAGGATGTTCGTGTGCCTGCGCATTGCGTTCTAGGTGAGGTGGGTCAAGGTTGGTATCAAGCGATGACATCTTTGGAATGGGAGAGGCTGATGTTGTCCTTGCTCTCTATCGCTGGTGCCAAAAAATGTGTCGAAGAAACGATTCAATATTGCCAAGATAGAAAAGTTTTCGGAAAAGCAATTGCAGATTATGAGATAAACAAAGAGATGTTTCGACAAATGTTTGTTAAGCTAGAAGCTGCACAATCGCTTGCATATAAGTCGTTGCTTAAGTTAAATTCGAGTGAACCTTGTAGAACTGAAGTGTGCGCATTGAAATCTTTTATTTGTGAAGAAGCATTTCAAATCGCTCACCAGTGTTTGCAGTTGCATGGTGGATATGGGTATACTACGGAATTCCCACCAGAGCGTTGGATGCGTGATCTGCGTTTAAATACTATCGGAGGCGGTACTACCCATATTATGGAAAGATCTATCGCAAGAGAATTATTTTTGTAAAAAAGTTAAGAATTTATGAATGGTAAGAAAGTTTTAGCAAAAGAATTAGCAAAAAAAGTTACTGATGGAGATTGTATTGGCTTAGGTACCGGAAGTACGGCTGAGGAAATCATTAGAGCGATTGGCGAGAGAATTAAGAACGAGAAACTCTCAATTACCGGTGTTTCAACATCTTTAGTGACAACCTCCGTTGCGAGTGACATGGGTATTAAGGTTTTACCATTGAGTAAAGCTCTGAAAGTTAACTGGGGTTTTGATGGAGCCGACGAGGTGTCGCCAGATAATTGTCTCATTAAAGGTAGAGGCGGAGCACTTCTAAAAGAAAAAATAATTGCGAATATGATTCCCGAGTGGATCGTCGGAGTTACTGAAGATAAACTGGTAAGTAAGTTAGGTGAAAAATTCCTAATGCCGGTGGAGGTTGTTCCAACCGCAACTGCGATAGTTGAAAATGAGCTACTGAAGTTGGGTTGTAAGGAAATAGTTGTGAGAACTGGGTCCAACTTTTACGGACCATTATTCACCGAAAGTGGAAATCTACTTTTCGACGTAAAATTTCCCGAAATCACAGAATCCTTAATGAGAGAAGTAAAACTCCTCACCGGCGTAGTCGAACACGGATTCTTTCCTAATACCCCCAACCTAAAAATTCTTCTTGTCGATAAAGATGGAAAAGTATCTTATCGTTAGTCAATGTCTTAGTTGTGACGACGAGATGACACAGTAATAACCCTTCTGTGTAAGCGATAACTAAGATCCCCCGTAGTATGTTAAGAAACCACTTCCCCCTTAGTGCCTTTCCGTCTTAGTGGTTAAACCCCAAAGAAAAGAAAAACTTCATAATTGTGATTCAGGTTTAGGTTCAACCACTAAGACGGAAAGGCACTAAGGGGGAAATGGTTTGTGTCGAGGGATTAAGGGTAGGTACGATGCTATGAAGCCAGCTATCGACTACTTTCAATTAACTATTGAACAACGTGAGGAGGTTTTCATTCTCGCGATTAATGGAACCTTCGGGTCTTAGTGACCTAGCAAATTTGTGGTGGAAGAAATAAAAAAAAACGCCGCCCAAGTTTGGCCAGCGTTTAATATAATTACATGTCGAACTGGGTTCTTAACGAGTACCATCTCTGAAAAATAAGTATAGGTCAGAAACAGGAAAGCTTGGGTCGGTTGTTCGTAGACCGAAGTTATTGTCGATAGGGCCAGTCTCCCCGAATTGATAGTAGTAAAATCTTTGAATGCCGTTTATTTTACTTTGAAGAAACGGCCACGCAGTCTCAACGTATGAAAGTTGTTTATTTGGTCCTTGTTCTCCTGATTCAGTGACCCAAATCGGTTTGGAAATTCCATTTAGGAAATCGCCAATCCCGTTGTTTGTCACAACTGATTCGTATGACGTTGCATAATAGTGAACATTCCAAATGTCTGTAAAACCATCTGCTCCGAGGTCTCTTAGAGCTTGGTTATATCGTAAGACGTTTGGAAAATTTCTTTGAATAGAAGTTCAATTCTTTCATATGATATATTTTGGATTGAAAAAGATGACACCAAGCAATCTCCATTTTGTAACATAGAGGAAAAAGAAGAAGTCATTTCTGGTGTTGGAGAGTTGCTCTGGGCGTGC
>CAYYIQ010000017.1:0-24561 GCA_964472005.1 uncultured Bdellovibrionales bacterium
AAGAAAAACAAGTTTTTTCAAGTCCAAATTATACTCTTTGGAATAGTTTCTTAGGAATGGCTAATATATTAGAGCTGACTAATGGTAATAATGTCGCAATTCCAGTTACGGTTTCTTTTTACTCAATCAACGGAGTTTTATTAGACCAAAGAATGATAAATGTTGCTGCGCATAATCAATTTGATCTGATAATCAACGACTTAAGGAATTTTAGCAAAGATTCATATGGAATTATTAAGCTAGAGTTCACTGGCAACATCGACGGGAGGATGTCATTCTACCGCCCATCAATTACGGGTGCTGATTTTGATTTTGCATACTCTATCCCTTTGACAGATGCTACATTTGGAACAACAGCAGTAGGATTTAATACTTTTCAACCAAGTACGAAACTCGAAGAAATAAATAATATAGTTGCAAATTGGCTATCGATTGTTAACCTCGATAATTTGCCTAGAGTTTTTTCAGTATTTTCTTATGACACTCAGGGTAAACTTTTAATGCGACGTGAGGTTGAGGTGCCATCATTTGGTAGAGCTGACATAGATGGTGGACACGGAATAGCTGGTCCAAACGTCGTGGGATTTCATAAAATTGTGCCTTTGACACTTACTTCGGAATATATTGCACAGATTACAAGATTTGGAGGTGATGCACCCGCTGGTTTTGCATCTTCAGGATTTAAATTTGCAGTCCCCCTTTCATCAAAGCTGGGGCAAAGCGATCCGATTTTTATGCCAATTTCAAATAAGTTTGATCAGGCAAATTGGATTGAGGTTGTAAATATCCTGGATAAAGAAGTAGGTGCGAGTATCAACTACTATTCACAAAGTGGTGAAATTCTCGAATCAATTGATGCCGTCATAAAACCAAATTCGCAATTGCATTTTAATGCATCAACTGCATTGCCTGTTGCATCAAGTGGTTTTGCAGTTGTCGTTCCTTTCGAGCCCTATTCGATCGTAGCTCAAAGTATGGGTTATATGAAAGAACCTAACACAGGTAGCATTACATCAGTATATGGTTCGCAGGCGCGAAGAGCTTTACCATGCGCACAGTCCGGTTCTTATAACTTATTTCTTGGGATGGAAAACTGGTTGTTAGTTGCTAATACTACGAATGTGTCAGTAGAGGCCACGGTTCTGTTTTCTGGACCTAATTCGGTTGCTGAGAAAAGCATTGTGTTAACCCCTAAGGGAACAACTTTAATTCAAATACACGATAATCCATCTTTAAAAACTACTCCGGATTCTTATGGTTTGATTTCAGTCTATCCTAAAGATTCGAGCGTTCGACTTTTTTCCGAAGTATTGAGGTTGAGATATAAGGCAAATGGGAATCCTGATTTCTCAGTCCCAGTTCCCGTGAGATAGGTTAGTTTCTGGCACCTTCCTTAAAAAGATACTTTGCGTGAAAAATCGGTGCGGTTTAACAATGTCGATATAATGATCCATGATAAAAGTTTGATCGTTATAATTTAGTTCTACTGCGAGTCTGAATGAGATGACTCTAGTACAAATTGTGAGGGACTACGAATTAATTCAATTATTGAAATCGCGTACATTCGGAAGCTGCTTTTTACGCCATCAGGAGAGCGTAGAGAAGAAAGTTACGGAAAAATATAAATTATATGAGTAGGTTGACTACATCTGGTTTGTAATTAAATTTCTTCCTTACATATAGGTTTGGAATGGAGTATGCTTATTATGATCGGTCATAGCACCATTAAGTATTTTAATTAGTTATCCTGGTCATACTAGATTCTAGATCTTTGGGAGCGACGAGAGAATGAAGACTAATAAGACGGGTAGTAAATTAAAAAAATCTCTAAGAGTTCAATTTCCTGTGAGCCGATGGAAGTTAGTTAAAAAAAGTATCACACGATTAGGCGGCCCCATTATTGGAATAGTGACTATGTTTGCGACATTGCTCGCGACACTTGCTTATTTTAATGCAGTCGAATTTGATCTGCTCTTCGCATTTATGGTTCAGCAAAAAAAACCACTGTTTTTTGTCGTAACAGCCTTGCTTATCTGGATCGCGTCATTTCCAGTTTATCAATACTTTTACTATAGAACTTATTTTTACGACTGTGATGAACAAAACTTATATATTAGAAAAGGCGTAATAGCTAAGCGGGAAATTGTCTTACCTTTTTCGCGAATTACAGATGTTTATTTGGAAGGTGATTTACTGGATGTCGTATTTGGACTTAGAGATTTACACTTTTCAACGCCGACAATACAATCAGGTAAGTTAGCACATATTGACGGATTGTCTAAAACAAACGCGAATTTACTGGAGAAGATGTTAATTGAAAAGGTAAATTTACATACTCCCTCTTATACAGTAAATGAAATAAAATCTTTTAAAGATTCAGCACTGCGAGTGTCCAAAGGATAGAATAAAAGAACTCTCATAGGTTAGGTATTCTCGTGGAGACTTTTAAGCAAGTCGAGTTAAGCATTACCTTCTATTAATTACCTACTGAATGACACAGCGAAAAAAAGTATTGATAGTACCGGTAGAAGTAAAAGTATCATCAAACCAAACATTATTAGTACCGCAAGTAGGTATGGATGATTCGACATGAATTTTTCAAGTTTGGAAAGTGTAAGTAGTTGTGGGGGGACTCCACCTTGTTTAATTGCAGAGCCGATTCTTAGAAAATAAGGAACTAGGTCAAGTATCTCATTAAGGTCAATTTCCTGCATTCTATATGCATAAGATAGATTGATTGGGTCAAGTATTAGGCTTTGTTGCTTGCGCTTATTAATCTCTTCACTAAATAGATATGGGAGAGAACTTGTAACGCTGTCCGAATTCAATATATTTTCTGTCCATTCTTTCGCTGGGGCCCAAGCTATAAGTTTTGAATGAGACAACCCGATTTTTTTGTTTTTACGTTTCTTATGAAGATAGGAAATGAACCTATAATTGCCTATTTCTATATCCGTAATAGTAAAACGTGACGGGATATATAACATTAGGGATAGTGTTACCCTACATCCTGCTGACTTACGGTAGCGAATCTCCCCAACATATTTTGTTTTTCTTAAAGGTTGAAAAAGTAAGGTAAGTTCGCCCAGTTGAGTGTCTCGCTTGAATCTTCTAGAGACACCCAATTGACGAAAGCCATTTTGAGCTAGTAGTTCAATTGGATCTTGCTCGTTCATGCTCTATCGGCTTCGTTCGTAATGGTATGCGTAGTTTTTATTTTAGATACAATAAATCCAGTGCCTATGAATAATAGTCCGAGAACTATCGGCATAAAGACTGGCCACGAATATGTATTGTTTAAGACGGAAGAGCTTGGATCGTCTGGATCATAGAAGACCGTAATTGGTTCGTCCACTATAAATTTCTTTGCCGCTGCCCTAGCTTCTGGTTTTGTTTTGAAAGAATCAAATGTTTCACCAAGTTTATATCGTTCTGAATTAAATTGCATACCGTTTACTTCGTATGAGTAACTTATGTTCGGATAGTATGTTTTGTTATCGCCAGAAGATACTCCTCTACTTTTAGAGACATTGTATGTTCTAACTTTAACATTTACTATTTTACCTTCTACGTTCGGCCATCGACCGACAGCGAATCCATCTATTAAAAACGTAACGCCGAAAATAGTAAAATAGAGACCAATAAGGGCGAGAACTATTCCAATTTTTTTCATAACTATTTTCTAGTCTATTTCTAATTTACATTCGTATATAGATAGAACTTATTCTAACTTTTAATGTCTATCTGTCTATCACTATTCAATACGCCCGATTATAGAAAGTTTAAAGGCTTTATGGTTCCTTTTAATTATTTGATGAATTGCTCAGTTCTACCCTCATCAATAGGTCGTTAATGACACCTAGTAAGTTTTTATGCAATGTTAGGACAGTTCTGAGGACTGTATTCTGGGTATTTTGAATATCAGGTGTTTGTCGGATTGAAAGAGCATTGGTTTGTTAAGGTTTAGAGAGTTTGCGTCGTTATTCTAGTGTAAAGGCGTTATCTGTCTTAATGTTTCTGAGGTAAGTTTATGAATGAAGGTCGCATCGAATCAAATTATAATCTCTCGTTAAATAATTTGATAAGTCAGAAAGGAAGTGAAGAGAAAGCTACGAAGACTGGAAATGTTGATAGTGCTTTACTATTAGATCCTCTTGATACTGTAAGTGTAAATTTAGATGATGTGTATAAGTCTTTAACTGTTCTGAGTACTGAAGTCGTAGCCAAATTAAACGAAATATTAAAAGAAAAACTTCCTGAGGGGATAGAGTCTTTAAAAGCTGAGGAGCTAACACCTGAAGCGACAGCTCAAAGAATCGTACAAAGTCTCACTGCAATTTTTTCTGCTTTTGAATCGGAAAGTTCTGACTTAGGAACATCTGCGAAAATATCCGAGTTTTTTAAACTCGCAAGAGAGGGGATTGCTAAAGGTCTTTCTCAAGCTAAAGGCATCTTGAAAGATTTAGGTGCTTTCGAATTCGAAGGCGTTGAAAATTCGATAAAAGAAACAGAGTTGCTCATCGATAAAAAATTATCCATGTTTGAAACTAAGATTACTGCGGAATCAAACAAAGATGTTGAAGTGACTACCGACGCTGAACTTGTAAAAGATGAATCTGCGGAAACGTTGTAGTAGAATATAAGGCATTGTTCTTATCTGCCAGCGATCAATTTTGATGATGTAAGCTACAGTAGGTAGCAATATTAAGTTGTTTTGGCTATCGACTATAGTGGAATGTAAACAGCAATCCATTTCTGCTAGTTCTATATATGTAGATCTTATACAAGATTTAAACGTGTGCCGCCTGGTACAAAAAGTGTTCCCAACTTAATTCAAATTAATTCAAATAAAACGCTAAAAGTTTGTAATGTTGGAGGATCGTTTTCCGATAGCAGAAATTAATCGCGTATCTATTTCAAAAAAAGCGTAGGCTTTCTTGGTTTTCTATCTTCTCGACTCATTCTCTAATGAAAAATATTTACAAAAAAGAAGTTTAAACGAAAACTATTTGCGTTAGTAGAAGTGTTGCAGCAAAGCGAGTTATTGCAAAAAACTTTAATTATTTTTTTTGAGAAAAATTGATTGACCATGAAGTGAAAGGGAGTATAAGGCAGCAAATTAAGTCCGAAGTATCTGTGCAGTTAACAAACATAATAGGATCAGGTTGAAGTAGTGATATGAGGAAGTTTCTTTCAGTTTTATTTTTCGGTGGTATGTTTTTATTTACAGCTTGTCGGGGGGCACATGAAAAAGAACATGATAGATACAATTTTCATACAACAAATCCATTAAAGAAAAATATAAAAATTACCCGCGAGTATGTTTGTCAGGTTAGATCAATTCAACATATCGAAATTAAGGCTCTTGAAAAAGGCTACCTCACACAAACTTTTATCGACGAGGGACAGAAAGTTGTTCATGGAGATATGCTGTTTCAAGTTATGCCAAAAATGTATGAAGCCGAATTACAGAAGGCTGAGGCTGAAGCTGAATTTGCTGCCGTCGAGTATTATAATACCAAAACTTTGAAGAATAGTAATATCGTTGCAACCAGCGAATTAAATTTGGCAAAAGCCAAGTACGATAAAGCTAAGGCAGAGCAGTCCGTAGCGCAAGTACAACTTGATTTTACCCAAATCAAAGCACCTTTTGATGGCATTGTTGGTCGGCTAATGGTTCGACAGGGAAGTCTAATAGAAGAAGGTGAAATTTTAACTACATTATCTGATAATCATAAAATGTGGGTGTATTTCAATGTCCCAGAAGCGGAATATCTTGATTATGAGAATCGAGATGAAAAACATCGGCCGTCTGAAGTTCGTTTACAAATGGCCAATGGACAGATTTATGAATTAAACGGAAAGATCACAGCAATTGAGGCCGATTTTAATAACGAAACAGGTAACATTGCTTTCAGGGCAACATTTCCAAATGACAGTGGTCTTCTCAGGCATGGTCAAACTGGGAATGTGTTAATGGATTTACCTATCGATGACGCTTTAGTTATTCCTCAGAAGGCGACATTCGAAATTTTAGATAAAATGTTTGTCTACGTTCTAGATGAAGAAAATAGAGTTCGCACTAGAGCAATTACAATTTCTTCAGAGATTCCAGATAAATTTATAGTGTCAAGTGGTCTATCGGAGAGAGATACAATCCTCCTTGAAGGATTGTCAAAAGTCAAAGATGGAGATCTCGTCATTCCTAACTTTCAAGATGCCGAGAAGATCCTTTCTGAATTGACAGTATACTCTGAGTAACAAAGTGATTTTAAATGTTTAAGAAATTTTTACATCGACCTGTTCTAGCAATTGTTTTTTCTTTAATTATTGTTTTTATGGGTTTTCTTGGAATGAATACCCTTCCGGTTTCTCAATTTCCGGATATTGCCCCTCCGCAGGTAGTTGTAAGAGCATCTTATCCGGGTGCTAGCGCTCAAGTTCTAGTTCAGTCGGTTCTCATACCTTTGGAACAAGCTATCAATGGAGTACCGGGAATGCGTTATATGTCTTCCGACGCTACTAGTGCCGGAGAAGCAAACATCCAAGTTTTTTTCAACTTAGGAGTCGATCCTAATATTGCAGCAGTAAACGTTCAAAATAGATTGAGTCAGGTTCTCAACAATCTTCCGATATTGGTTCAACGTGAAGGCATTAAGGTCATGAGGGTTCAGCCTCAAATGTTAATGTATGTCAATTTGTACAGTAAAGACTCAAACGCTGATATGAAGTTTTTGTTTAACTATGCAAATGTGAATATCTTGCCAGAACTTCTAAGAATCAATGGAATTGGAAGAGGGGAAATATTAGGAAGTCGTCAGTATGCGATGAGAGTCTGGTTAAAGCCTGATCGTATGCGGGCATATAATATTAGTAGTAACGAAATACTTGAGGCGATGGGAGAGCAAAGTGTAATTGGCTCACCTGGCAGATTGGGGAGCGCTTCAGGTAAACAGTCACAAGCTGTTGAGTACGTACTATCCTACAAAGGAAGATATAGCGAACCAGAAGAGTATAAGAATATAATTCTACGCGCTGAGGCAAATGGAGAATTGTTACGACTTAAAGATGTTGCCGATGTTGAATTAGGAAGTGAATACTATGATATCTACTCCAACCTAGATAAGTATCCTTCAGCGGCAATTATGCTCAATCAGACTTATGGCAGTAATGCTGGTACTGTGATTGAAGAAGTTAAAGCAAAACTTGAAGAAATTAAAGAAAGTTCTTTTCCGGCAGGAATGGATTATGAAATAAGTTACGATGTTTCGAGCTTTTTAGATGCCTCTATTGATAAGGTTTTACATACTCTATTAGAGGCTTTTATTTTAGTAGCGATCGTAGTCTTCGTTTTTTTAGGTGACTGGAGGTCGACTCTTATACCTACTATTGCGGTACCAGTTTCACTCATAGGTGCTTTCTATGCGATGCAGCAATTTGGTCTGACGATCAATCTTATAACATTGTTTGCCTTAGTGCTCGCGATTGGAATAGTTGTGGATGACGCAATTGTGGTCGTAGAGGCCGTTCATGCGAAGGTTGAAGAAGAACATATAACTGTCTACAAAGCTGTTCATGCGGTTCTTGGTGAAATTAGTGGTGCGGTTATTGCGATTACGCTTTTGATGGCTGCTGTATTTGTTCCGATTTCATTCATGCCGGGACCTGTCGGTGTGTTTTATCGTCAATTTTCTATTACAATGGCAAGTGCCATAATAATATCTGGTGTTGTTGCTCTTACACTTACACCGGTTCTCTGTGCGATGATTTTAAAGAATAACCATGGAGTGATCAAAAAAAAGACAAGTTTGCAAAGGGCTCTCGATAAATTTAACTGGTACTTTGAGCGTTTAACTGAAAGATATGTAAAACTTTTAAATAAAATATCTCACCGTAGGGTTCTTACTACTGGAATAGTTGTAACATTTTTGGCTGGGATAGTCTTGATCTCAAGTACAATGCCAGCGGGATTTATACCAGCTGAAGATCAAGGAATGCTCTATGCAATAATCCAAACACCACCTGGTTCAACCTTGGAACAAACAAATGAGGTCGTTCGTAGGATGCAACGAATTGCGGAAGAAATTGAGGGGGTCAAATCGGTCTCTGCTCTTGCTGGTTATGAGGTTTTAACCCAGGGAAGAGGGTCTAATGCAGGAACTTGTTTAATCAATTTGAAACCTTGGTCGGAACGTGAATCTTCAGCCGAAGAAATTATTGAAGAATTGGAGGAAAACTCTAAAGAGATAGGTGCAATCGTCGAATACTTTCAACCACCTGCCGTACCTGGTTATGGTGCCGCTGGAGGTTTCTCATTAAGAGTACTGGATAAAACTAATAGCAGTGATTACCTTGAGTTGGATAAGGTAAATAAAGAGTTCATGAATGAACTTAAGAAGAAAAAAGAGTTGAGAGGATTGTTTACTTTTTTCACTGCAAGCTATCCGCAATATGAATTGGTTATCGATAGTAATGTTGCGATGCAAAAGGGAGTTTCAATTGGACGCGCAATGGATAATTTGTCGATCTTGATTGGTAGTACCTATGAATTGGGATTTACTCGTTTTGGTCGTTTTTTTAAAGTTTTTGTCCAGGCGTCACCAGAGTTTAGAAGGTTACCCAAAGACTTAATGAATCTCTATGTTAAGAATGATCGAGATGAAATGGTTCCCTATTCATCATTTATGACGATTGAAAAGAAGCAAAGTCTGAATGAGATAACACGATATAATATGTATACATCTTCAGCCATTCGTGGTGATCCTGCGAATGGGTATAGTAGTGGTGAGGCAATCCAAGCGATAAAAGAAGTCGCGGAAAATGTGTTGCCTAGAGGCTATGATATTGCATGGGAAGGGCTATCCTTTGACGAAGTAAAACGAGGTAATGAGGCAATCTATATATTTGTTGTGGTACTTACATTTGTATATTTGGTATTAGCGGCTCAGTATGAAAGTTTTATCATCCCATTAGCTGTAATAACATCTTTGCCAGTTGGTTTGTTTGGTTCATTTTTACTATTGAAAATAATGGGTCTTTCAAATGATATCTATGCTCAAATTGGTTTAGTGATGTTAGTCGGTTTATTGGGAAAGAATGCTGTGTTGATCGTAGAATTTGCGATGCAGAGCCGCCAAAAAGGCGCCACGGTATTGGAGGCTGCGATTCTAGGTGCACAAGTACGGTTTCGACCAATTCTTATGACTTCATTTGCTTTTATAGCGGGCCTTCTACCATTGGTAATAGCTACTGGACCTGGTGCGATAGCGAATCGAACTATTGGTGCATCTGCACTTGGTGGAATGTTGCTTGGAACGGTGATGGGAGTTCTCGTAATTCCAGGACTTTATTACATCTTTGGAACACTCGCGGAGGGACGTAAATTAATTAGCGATGAAGATGATTGGCCATTGACCGAAGACGGGCGTCATTTGAAAGAGGAATTCTAAATGTGTTTTAAAAAGATTTTGATTGGACCTTTATTACTTTGTTTTTGCGGATGTTTGCCGCAAATTGTTTCATTAAAGGCAAATAAGGAGATTCCCGAAGAGTTTAGAACGTCTGATCCGGGTGAGGAACTGCAAAATGTAAGTAGAATTAATTGGAGAGAGTATTTTAATGATCAGGATTTAACTGCCTTAGTTGAGCTCGCTCTAAAAAATAATCAAGAATTAAATATATTTCTTCAGGAAATCGAGATTGCGGAAAACGAAATAAGTGCTCGAAAAGGCGCTTACCTTCCTTCTATTGAGCTTGGAGGTGGGGCAGGATTGGATAAAGTTGGTAAATATACGCGGAATGGGGCAACAGAAGAAAATCTAAATATCGAAGATGGAAAATCTTTTCCAGAACCATTCCCAGATTATTCTTTCGGTGCTCACGCTTCATGGGAAATTGATATTTGGAATAAGTTAAGAAATGCCCAAAAGTCAGCAATGATGAAATATTTAGCAACGATCGAAGGAAAAAATTTTTTGGTAACTAATTTAATTTCCGAGGTTGCAGCGAATTATTTTACCCTAATTTCCCTCGATAAACAGCTTGAAATCTTGATGCAAAATATTGAGATACAGCAAAACGCCCTTGAAGTAGTTAAAGCGAAAAAAGAGGCCGGAAGATTAACCGAACTGCCTTTAAAAAGATTTGAAGGGCAGCTATATAAAACAAAAAGTCTAATCTTTGAGATCAAACAACAAATTATAGTAACGGAGAATAAAATTAACTTTATAGTTGGTCGTTACCCCCAGCAAGTTGTTCGAAATGGTAAAGATTTTGACTATCTATTACCCAACCAGATTAGATCAGGGTTGCCAGCAGATTTATTGGAAAATCGGCCTGATATAAAACAAGCTGAATTCCAACTGAAGGCTGCGGAGTTAGACGTTGAGGTGGCGAAGGCCAGATTTTATCCACGTCTTAGTCTATCTGGCGATGTTGGTTATCAAGCATACGCTACTGATAAGTTAATCAATTCTCCCGAATCATTGATATACTCTTTGGGAGGGAATTTGGTCGGGCCGCTTATCAACCGACTTGATATTGCTGCGATGTATTTGAATTCAGATTTAGAGCAAACAAAGGCAGTAAAAAATTATGAAAAAGTCTTACTAAATGCGTTCATGGAAGTTTCTAATCAACTTTCAAACATAAGGAATTTGGAGTCAACGTACTCGTATCAATCTCAACAAGTGCGTGCATTGAACGATTCAGTGTCTATCTCTGGAACGTTGTTCAATTCGGCAAGAGCTGACTATATGGAAGTACTTTTAACTCAGCGTGATGCCCTAGAGTCTCGTTTCGACTTAATCGATACTCGATTAGAGCAGTTGCACGCATCCGTTGATGTGTACAGAGCTTTGGGCGGCGGTTGGAATTGATTTCTTTTGATTTATTAAACGGACTTCAATTAAGGTGTCTCTAGTTCCGAATTTGAATTGCGTCGATGACGTACATTATCTAGTAGCAAACGGAAGGAATATCCTGTACGATTTAGGGATTAATTTTTTCTTTTCAGCTATAATTAATGGACAACTTATATTCAGAGCTTCACAGAATTTTTATCGGCGACCAGTCACCGTATTTTATACTTGAGATAGTATTTCGTACAACGGTGATTTTTTTGTATACTCTTCTTCTTTTACGGTTTATGGGTAAAAGAGGAATGGGCCAACTAACGCCTTTTGAATTTGCAATTATAGTTGCGCTTGGTTCTGCGGTAGGTGATCCGATGTTTTATCCCGAAGTCCCACTAGTGCACACGATGGTCGTAATTTTAGTTGTAATTTTACTTCATAGATTGATCACAGGTATGACATTAGTTAACGTAAAACTCGAAAAATTTTTGCAAGGCGAAAGTCGAATCTTAATTGAAAACGGTCACATTAATTACAGCAATTTGAAGTTAGAACGACTATCAAAGGAAGATCTTTTCGAGATGCTCCGACCAGAAGGAATTTCAGACTTGGGTCAAGTTAAAAATGTTTATTTGGAGCCATCGGGAAAAGTTAGTATTATTCGTTGCGACGAAGAAGTTTATCGCGAAAATATATTACCGGACTCGAATAAGAAAACAAACGATAGCTAGATCGTATGTAGATCATCTAGCTTGAGTCGTGAGAATCTGCTTTAAAGATTAATCATTTAGTTTCTAGGTAGGCAATTGCCTTATCAAGAAAATCAAAACCCAAGTTGATTACAGCGGATTGGTTTATTTCAAATATCACAGCTTTGCTTGTATCTAAGTCTTCTTTCCACCCTTCGTGATTAGGTTTCAGTCTAGTTTGTTTTCCGTTTCGGACATTTACTAGTCTATTAAAATAGTAATAGAAATTCGAGTCGTCAAATACATGGTGTTTTCTAAGATCTTTGAGAAGGGCCCACACGAAACTTGTACCAACAATCATCACTTTCGGTTTATGAACATTATCGGTTTCGATACTTTTGGAACGTGGTGCAAGGAGCGGCTTTAAATATGGAGTTTCATCCCATAGATTAGCAATCTTAACCAGGTCCATGTCATGTTCAGTTGGAATATTTCTCTCAATTAAATGATCGCAAGTAAAATTCTGTAAAGATCTTCCTTCGAGTGATGACATTTTAGTAACAATTTGTGACGAGATAATACAAGCTCCACGTTCATTCCAATGTGCACCTGATTTTGTCATATATTTAAGTTCAAATGGGACGTACTCTTTTTTGAAGAACTGGTATGAGTCGATAATTTGCACATTAGAGTCTTTTAGTTTTAGCAGAAGTTTATCGTAGTCCGTAATCCGATTCTCTCTACCTTCAATTATAAATTTATCCTGTACGAATTCTGGGTTTAATTCGATTTTACTAGGGCTGATAACAAGGATGACATGTTTTCCTTCGTTATTTAAGAGTTCTGTGAGCTTCTTTAGTTTGGATGCAATTGATTCTATACGACTTTCATTAAATGAGAGGTGATTAAAGTCGGTGAGATAGGCTTTTTCAAAAAGGAATCCGTGACGACCTAACAACACTGTTGAGTTAGGTCCGGATGAAATTTGATGAAAGATCGAAAAGTTGAATTGATTGTTTAGTCTTACTAGATAGCCCCATAAGCCATGTTTGCGATGAAACCATGTGTCGAAGTCAGCCTGAAAGGTGCCGTCAACGTAGCTAGGAACTTGCAAAGGAGGTAGAATAGGGTTTTTGAATCCAGTTAAGCTACGCCTTGGAACAATTTCAAAGTAGTAATTTGCGAGCGGAGTCGAAATTAATATTGCAAATAGAATTACGAAAAATTTTACTAAACTTTGCTTTTTCATTTTAAAATTTGAAATAAATAAATGGATTATAGTCAGTCGCCGATAAAGTTAGTACTGAAAGAATGTAAATTAAGATTGCAAAACTGCCTTGGAGGCAGATTTTTAAAAAAGTAGAATTGTCTAATATGAAATAGCTTCTCAATTTTTTGAATGAACTCGTGCCAAAGAAGAATGTTACGAGCATGAGAACAGTTAGAATAAAAAGCCCTCTGTTCGTTATAATCTGATCGAAATAAATATTTTTGAGACTATGCGAATTTGGTAGCAAACCGTACATTTTGCAATAATATTTAATTGCGATGTCTAATGTTTCAGCTCTAAATAAAACCCAGCTATTGAGCACGATGAAGTAGGTAGAAATTGTTTTGAAAAGCCAGTGAGTGTTTTTTAAAATAGCTAGTAAAAATAGCCTGTCTAACGAAAGAAAAAGTCCATGAAACGCTCCCCATATAATGAAGTTCCAACTAGCCCCATGCCAAAGACCAGAAATTAAAAAAACTATCCAAAGATTGAGATAGGTTCTTGTTGCGTTTACTCTATTGCCGCCTAGTGGGATATAAAGATATTCTTTCATCCATGTAGATAGTGAAATATGCCAGCGTTGCCAAAATTCTGTAACGCTTTTAGAGATGTATGGGAAGTTAAAATTTTCTTGAAATTTGAAACCGAATAGTCTCCCTAGGCCAATTGCCATATCTGAATATCCAGAAAAATCGAAGTAAATTTGCATCGAGTAACATATTAAACCAATCCAAGAATAGAATATCGTCATTTGACTGTATTCTAAGTTGAAAACATTGTCCGCAACCGAACCCATCGTGTCTGCAATCAATACTTTTTTGGCAAGACCGATGCTGAATCTAACAAATCCAGAGAAAAATAGAGCTGTCGAATGATTTCTAGATTTAAGTTGATCGCTGATGTCATGATACTTTACGATTGGCCCTGCTATTAGTTGAGGGAATAGTGAAACAAAGAGAAGGTAGTCAATTAAGCTATCCGCAGGTTTCACTCTATTTTGATATACATCAATAAGGTAGCTTATTTTTTGAAAAGTGAAGAATGAAATTCCAATAGGGAGCATAATATTGGTCCAAACAATATTACTGTTTCCAAGATAGGTAAGAATAGTGTTGATTTCAGAAACGAAAAAGTTCGCGTACTTGAAATAGATTAAAAGTCCTACGTTAATCGAAATACTCAGACAAAAAGCAATTCTGCATTTTTTTACTCCCGAGTTTTTCGCAAAATATTTAGCTAGGATGTAGTCAGATATTGAAGAGAGAACTAATACTCCAACTAATTTGGGGACTCCCCATGAGTAAAAAAGTAAGCTCGCAATGAGAAGAAAGCAGTTTTTTAGTTTCTTGGGCGTTAGGTAATAGCAACCAAGTACTATCGGTAGAAATAGAAATAGAAAGATATAGGAACTGAAAAGCATTTTTTGTTGTTCATTTGGTTGTAATATACATGGGAGAAGTTACCTTTGAACTAAAATCGAGGCAATTAGATAATGTCAATTATGTGATCCAGAATATTTCTTCTTTCGGGTCTCGACTGATTTGTCAATAGGCCTTTTCGCTGAATATATAGAGTCTAGCTCTGTTTGCATACTAAGAATGGGTAGCCGCGACTGATAATTTCAGAGTGAAGTTAGCTATTTCTTGGAATTTATTGATCGTGAGCTTTAAAGTCTCATATTGTTGAATAGAGTAGAGGTTCTATGATCACCTGTTTAAAGTTATTTTAACTGTGCAGATGATTGAAAGCTTAGCAAATGTGTCGAAGTTTACAATAAAAAAAGTAAATGTTTTACAGAATTCTCTTGAACGTTTACATATAATAAAAATGCAATAAAAGTGAAGAATATGAAATCTGCCTCAAGAAGATCGAATCAATCAAATAGCTCAACACCATATTTGCCAATTGAAGACCATGGTGTGATTGGTGACACGAATACTGTGGCATTAGTTGGGATGAATGGAGCAATTGACTTCATGTGTTTCCCTAGATTTGATTCGCCAACGATTTTTGCATCTTTATTGGATTCAGAGAAGGGTGGAGTTTTTGAAATCTCTCCAATACTTGAAAATTCGCATCCTAAGCAAATGTATTTATCAGATACAAACGTATTGTTGACTCGATTTTTATCGAAAGAAGGTATCGCTGAAATCTCTGATTTTATGCCTATGGAAGATGGTTTCTCACCGAGGTTAGTAAGGCGCCTAAAGACAATTAAAGGAGACATGCGTTTTCATATCCGCATTGCGCCTGCATTCGATTATGGGAGGGCAAAACACTTAGTAAGCAAGAATAATGAAGGAATTTTATTTGAATCGAAAGGCAGTTTGAAACTTAAACTGTTGTTGCGCTGCTCATTTGAGGATTTGCATATAAATAAAAAGACAGGCGAAGTTTTTGCGGATCTTGTTTTAAAAGCAGGGGAGACAGTCTCGTTCGTTCTCGAAGAGTTTGACGAGGGCAAACAGTCACCATCAGCTCAAGACAATTATGTTGCCGACGCTTTTAAGACCACTGTAAATTACTGGAGAAATTGGATTTCGAAATCGACGTATGAAGGACGTTGGTTAGAGATGATTAATAGGTCTGCGCTAGTGTTGAAGCTTCTAACTTCGAAGCAATTTGGATCGCTGGTAGCTGCTGCAACATTTGGTCTTCCTGAAGAATTAGGTGGGGAGCGTAACTGGGATTACCGTTATACTTGGATACGTGATGCTTCTTTCACTGTTTATGGTCTAATTCGCTTGGGGTACACCGAAGAAGCTGTAACTTTTATGAAGTGGATCGAAGATCGATGTCGTGAACTTGCCGACAGGGATTGTGGTTCTCTCCAAATAATGTACGGAATCGATGGTAGGCATGATTTAACTGAGTCTATACTAGGTAATCTTGAGGGTTATAAGAAGTCATCTCCTGTGAGAATTGGAAATGGAGCGTATGATCAGTTGCAATTAGATATTTACGGTGAGTTGTTAGATTCTGTATATCTGGCTGATAAATTTGGTGAGCCAATTTCATTTGATTTTTGGCATAGTTTAGTGCGTCTAGTTGATTGGGTTTGTCAAAACTGGAAGAGGAAAGACGAGGGGATTTGGGAGGTTCGCGGAGGTCAACGAGAATTTCTTTTTTCAAGAGTGATGTGTTGGGTCGCTTTGGATCGTGGTATTCGACTTGGGCAAAAAAGATCATTCCCTGGACCGTATGATAAGTGGTCTAAAGTACGTGATGAAATTTACTATGATATCTTTAATAATTTTTGGGATGATAAGAAGCAGGCATTTGTTCAATATAAAGGTGCAAATACTGTAGACGCATCTAATCTACTAATGCCGCTCGTGAGATTTATAAGTCCGAAAGATCCGAGGTGGCTCTCTACATTAAGCGCTATCAAAGAAGAACTAGTTGAGGATTCACACGTTTTTCGATATCGAAATTATGATAAGTCTCACGATGGTCTACAAGGAGAAGAAGGAACATTTTGTATGTGTTCGTTCTGGTACACCGAATGTATTTCTCGCTCTGGTGACGTTGACGAGGCAAGATTTCTATTTGAAAAAATGTTAGGCTATTCCAATCATTTAGGGTTGTATGCGGAAGAACTCGGGCCTACTGGCGAACATCTCGGGAACTTTCCGCAAGCATTCACCCATTTGGGATTGATTAGTGCTGCATATAATATCAACCAGACGTTAAGTCGTAAGGGGAGAAAATAGCTTTAAAAATGGATGAAGATTGATTCTTCATTTGACGTAAAGTTTTTTCACTCTCATTTTTATATTGGACATAGAATGTCAAAATCTGCAGACCCCCGTGTTTTTTTCGCCGCTGAAAGAACTTTGTTAGCTTGGATAAGAACTGGATTGACAATAATGGCTTTCGGTTTTGTTGTATCGAGGTTTGGTATATTTTTATCTTTCATAAGAAAACAAAACAATTTTTCTTTTGATTCTACAATTAACAATAGCTCAACATTTTTAGGTTTGAGTATGATTGTATTAGGCTCTATCTGTATTTTCTTTTCAGCGTATCAACATCATGGTTTTATTAGGTCTATATCTGAAGATGAGATTCCTCAAATGTATCATCCCAACGTTGTGCTAACTTTGGCGATATTAATTGGCTCCTTAGGGGGGCTTGTTGGAGCGTCATTGGTTCTGAAATTTTAGAGCTTTATCAATATTGACGCATGTTTTGCCGCGAACTTTCATGTTGTAATGTTTACAAACAGTTTGCAATTAGGCGCAGATATATGTTCTCCTATAGATATTCAAATTATTTAATCTTTTACCACAGGTAATCAGTAGTGATTGTTCGTTTATGAGTTTTACAATTTTTCTCTATTGCATCGCAATAGTTGTCTCTCGAGTATTAGATGTTTCTTTGGGGGTGCTCAGGACGGTATGCATTTTTAGAAATTTAAAGGGTGCTGCGGCTATGATCGGTTTTTTCGAAGCGTTATTTTGGACATTGGCTGCGGCCAAAGTCACAACTAATCTTGATGTACCAGCGTATATTGTAGCGTATGCTTTGGGATTCTCCTTAGGCACATTTGTTGGTCTAAAAATCGAGAATAGATTAGCAATCGGTAATCAAGTATTGCGAGTCTTTACTAGAAGTTCTGCTGAGATACTTCCAGTGCTTCGTGGTAATGGACTAAGAGTTACAAAGTTTGCTGGAGAAGGTCAAAGTGGGGCAGTTGATCTTTTGATGCTAAAGTTGCCTAGAAAAGGGGTGAGTAAAATTACTGATACTATTAAAAAACTTGACCCAAGCTCTTTCTATTTTATTGACGACATCGGAGCCTCTTCCGATGCTATCCCAATGAAGAGCATTGTTCCATCGCTAGGATTTCGTGCACAAAGAAAATAAAATATTATAAGATGAAAGGATCGCCTAGGTACTACCTAAGTGAATATGTGTAATGTTTAGTGGAGCCTCTTGTATTCACTTGAATATTCGCAATTATAAAATACTTGCATTTTCAATTTGTCTCTGCGATCTTATCTGATATGGGAATATATTTACTAGGATTCACGTTGAAGAAGAAATATGTCAACGTTTGATTGGATAATCGTAGTTTCATATTTACTATTCGCTTTTTTAGTCGGCTTTTATGTTCGAAAGCAAGCTGGTTCAAGTGTCCGTAGTTATTTTATAGCAAACGGGGAATTGCCCTGGTGGTGGGCAGGTGCGTCTATTGCGGCAACGACTTTTGCTGCAGATACGCCCCTCGCAGTGACAGGTTTGATTGCGAATTCTGGATTTTCAGGCAATCTGATTTGGCTTTCTTGGATTGCGGTACACGTTGGGATTGTCGTCTTTTTTGCGCAACGTTGGAATAGGGCGTCTTGTATTACCGATGCTGAGTTTATTAGATTACGGTATGGTAACAAAGACTACGGACTAAGGCTTTTTCGTGCTTTTCTATATGGAATAGTTTTCAACTGTATCATTCTTGCTTGGGTTTTGAGAGCAATGGTAAAGATAATATCTCCAATATTTCAGTGGGAGATATGGACCCCATCTCTATTCGACTGGATTCAAACAACTGTTACGATCCTCCCCGCAGGATACGGTGCAGGTGATTTTTTAAGTACTGTTCTTTTACTTACAATTGTTGCTATTTATTCTAGTTCAGGCGGTATTCGAGGAGTTATCTTTACCGATCTAATCCAGTTATTTCTGTCAATTTTAGGTAGCTATTGGTTTGCCTATACAATCTGGGAAGCAGTCGGCGGTATCTCTGGACTTACGACTTCGATGAATCGCATATATTCAAGTGATCACACATATTTTGATGTCATGCCAAAGCTCGAAGATACATCAGCGTTTACTCTTTTTGGTATGATCGCTTTTCCATTATATTTATTTGTACAGTCGTTTGCTAACCTGCCTGCAGATGGTGGTGGCTATGTAATGCAACGTTTAAGTGCAGCACAGAGTCCTAAAGATGCAAAGAAGGCCGCAATGCTATTTGTTGTTATTCAGTATCTTGTTCGGACATGGCCGTGGTTTATTGTAGCATTCGGTGCTCTTGTCCTTATTCCGATAGGTAGTGAAAGTGAGGTTTTTTCAGGTCGAGCTAGTGCAGTTGGGACGGATCGTGAACTTGCGTACGCAATATTATTATACGAATTTTTACCTAGTGGGCTACTAGGCTTAATGGTGGTTAGTCTTTTAGCTGCATTTATGAGTACGGTCGATACTCATATTAATTGGGGGGCTTCGTATATTGTAAATGATTTTTTAACAATCCTAAAACGTGAAACGAGTGTAAAAACAAAAATATTAATTAGTCGGATATCGGTAGTTGGTTTTGCATGTTTGGCATTGATCTTAAGTATGTATGTACCCTCAATTGAACTTGCATGGAGGTGGTTAGCGTCTTTAGGTGCAGCACTTGGTTTTCCCACACTGTTGCGATGGTTTTGGTGGAGAGTTCGTGCGTTTGATGAATTTGTTTCAATTATCGGAGGGTTGCTTGCTTCAGTGTATGTTTATCTATCATTTGATGACTCGTATCAATTACAATTAATTTTTAGCTTTTTGGGAAGCATCGTCGCATTAGGTTTAAGTTTACTATTTGGTCGAGCACCAAAAATTGGAGACCTGCAAGAGTTTTACAAAACTGTTTCTCCTGTGGGTATTTGGCCACTCGCTTTAGGTCGAGAACGTAAAGCTGAGAAGTGTTCTATTAGAATATTACATTCTTTGCCATTGAAGTATTTTTTTCTTCTATTTGGAATAGTCACAATATTCTTTGCGATTTACTATTTTATGATTCTAAATATTCCGCTGATGCAGTTTTTGCTGATTTTTTCTGTGGGATTCTTACTAAGTGTTTTTGGTTATAGAGAGCGAGATTGATCATCAACTTTCAGTCTGTTTTTGCTTATTTGAATTCAAATATATTTGTTGAAAAGTATTTTGCTGTGATTAGGCTTTCATTGCCGACTTGTCTAAATTCACAGACTCCTTTAATTCTTTTCATTTAAGATTATTCCTGAAAAAGTCTTTAATTTTCAAGGCTCGCACAGTCAATTTGCCTTGAAGAGCTTATTTCGATAGTATTCGCACAATGAATATCAGTATCAAACCTACTTTTACTTCGATTTCTTCTATTAATGAATCAATATCAAATATTCCGCCTAGCCAATTGGATGGAATAAGGCAGCGATTCACAGCATCAGCTTGTAGCTTAGTTCTTGCTACTGATTTAGATGGTACATTCTTACACGGATCACACGAAGGAAGACTTGCGTTAAAAAATTTAATCGAAAATAACAAAAGTTCGGTGTTGTTGGTTTTTGTAACCGGTAGGGGAGTCGAAACTGTTAAGGAAGCATATTTAGATCCTCTCGTACCAAAACCAGATATTATTATTTCAGATGTTGGTGCTACTGTCGTTGATGGCCAGAGTTTTCAACCAATTGCCGAGATCCAAAATATTGTTTCTGATCAATGGCCTGGTGAGGATGTCGTTCGTAAGGCGATGAGCCAATTTCCATATCTTAGTGAACAGACAGTACCGCAGTCAAATCGTTTATCATATCTTGTAGCTGAAAATGAAATTACCAAAGACCTGTATGATGTAGTGGAAGGTCTTGGCTGTAATTCACTATTTTCTGCAGGTATGTATTTTGATATTTTGCCGAAAAATGCGTCAAAGGGAACGGCGCTCAATTTGTTGGTGGAACATTTTGATTTAAATCCGGACAGGGTATTGTCCGCAGGAGACACATTAAACGACTATTCAATGCTTAGTGAAAAGTATAAGAGTGTGATAGTTTCGAACGCAGAACAGGAGTTATTTAATAGACTTCCGATAGACGCAAGTACATTCCACGCAAGCGCACCCGGTGCGGATGGAATTCTTCAGGCAATTAGCCATTTCAATCTTTTGACTATTTCTTAAAAGAGATTTTAGCTTAACTCAAATAGGAGATAAACATAGTGATTTTTATTGCGGATTTAGACGGTTCTTTTACAGCTGGTGCTTTAGCTGAACGACAACATTTATATGAAATTTTAAGAGATCAAAAGGCATTAACTCAAATTCTATTTACTCATCATGGATTAGAATTTTGTCTCGCAAAACTTAACGATCCTGTATTACCAGACGCACATTTTGTTATTGCCGAAAATGGTGCAACCGTGGTCGAAGGTGAAACTTTTTCAGGAGTTATGCCTATCCAAACCGAAATTGAACAAGGATGGCCAGGTTCTTGGGAAGTACGTCAGGCACTCGAAAAGTTCCAGGGGGTGAGAGCTATGCATGTGCCTAGAGATAGGTCAGCGCAATTTAAAATAAATGAACTGACCCAGGAGTTGGTGTCAGCTATCTCAGAGTTAGGTTGTTCGTATCTCCTTGAAAGTGAAGAAATGCTTGGGGTATATCCGAAAGGAGTATCAGTAGCTTCCACTTTATTAGCCTTATTAGACGTTCGTAAGCTTGGTTCGGAACCTATCATACTTGTTATTGATAATATTAAGCATCTCGAACTGTTTCACGAACTTAAGCCTTTTAATTGTAAGGCAATCGTAACGGCCGATATCGATGGTGATTTGCAAGAGAACGCACTTCTAGATGTAAACCTATTTGTTAGTACCCAGTCTGGATCAGTCGGAATTATTGAAGGACTGAGACATTTTAAAGTATTAACAGCAAAACAATCCGCGACAATCAAAAGTGCTTTGCCCTCACCCCAGTCCGAAGCTGGATCGGATTTAGTAATCGTTTATCATCGTTTACCTTTTGTTGAGTCGGTCGAACAGGGGCGGACTAGTTGGAAGCCACATAAAAGTCCGAATGGTATCATACCATCGCTGCTAGAATATTTTTCGGGTGGAAAAACAGGATCGTGGGTGGCTTGGACTAAACGCACTGATCGATCTGATGGCTCCGATATTGAAAGAGTAAAAATTGACGAGGAAAAATATCCTGGATTAACGCTGGCTCGCGTGGGACTTACCGAGGCAGATGTAAAGAAGTTTTACCATACCTTTTCTAAAGAAGCTTTTTGGCCGATCATTTTTACATTCCCAGAGAAAGCAGTATTTAAGCATTCTGACTGGGAGCACTATCAAGAAATAAATGCACTTTTTGCAAATAAAGCGGCAGCAGAAGCAGCATTTGGTGCAACCATTTGGGTTCATGATTATAATTTGTGGCTGGTGCCAGGTATGTTACGTGCACTTCGCCCAGATTTAAAAATTTCCTTTTTTCATCATACTTCTTTTCCTGCTCCTGATGTCTTCAATATTATACCATGGCGAGAAGATATTATTTCTAGCCTACTGCAATGTGATTTTGTTGGATTTCATATCCCGAGGTATATAAATAATTTCCTTGATGTTGTTCGATCTTATGCGCCAGTATCGGTACTGCAAACAGCAAGTTCAGCACCGCGTTTTATGTCTTACGGTAGTGCGCTGAGTGTTGATTCCTATCCAACAAAAATTGAATCAACTGGAAGAAAAATTTTATTAGGAGCAGATCCGGTTGGTATTAATGCGGATCGTATTGATGCGATTCTTTCGTCAGAGCAAGTTCGATCTAAAGCCGCTGAAATTCGAAGTCAAACACAAAACTTGAAAATAATTTTATCTGTGGAACGTCTTGATTATGTTAAAGGGCCGTTGCAAAAATTAGAAGCTTACGAAAAACTTTTAGAAAGAGACCCGTCGATTAGGGAAAAAGTTGTGCTCATCAATATTTGCACTCCTCCAGCTCCTGGTATGGAAGTTTATAATAGTGTTAGGAAACAAGTAGACAGATGTATAGGAAGGATCAACGGTCGATTTGGAACAGTGAACTGGAATCCTGTTTTATATTTCTATCGTAGTTTGCCTTTTGACGAAGTGGTTTCATTTTATCTTGCGTCGGACGTGTGTTGGATAACTCCATTAAGAGATGGTTTAAACTTAGTAGCTAAAGAATATGTAGCAACAAAAAGCGCGATGAACGATCTAGGGGTATTAGTACTTTCAGAATTTGCCGGTGCGTCAGTTGAAATGTTTGGAGCCGTGTTAACGAATCCTTACGACATTGAAAATATGGTTTCAAGTTTGTCAGCGGCATTATCAATGGACGAGCTTGAAAAGAAAGTTCGCATGGAAAGACTTGCAAGTTGTGTTAGATCAAATGAAATCTTACATTGGGGAAATGACTTCATGGAACGATTTTCCAAAATTGAACATATGCCAGCTCATTAACGCTGGTGTTCAGGTGGTTCAAGACGTTTAGTCTAAGTTCTCTCTGACAAGTTTGGTTTTCTCCTCGTTGCTTTTTTGCTTTACTGTTGTTTTTAGCAAAAATTTAATTTTGAAAATTCTTTTAGCACCCTTCGCAATATGAGTCGCCCCTAGCAATATCTCCTTCAATTAGATTCCTATCAACATCTTGTGACCTGTTGCGACAGATATTCTAAGTTAAAATATTACAAAAATTAATAAATCTATTTACTGGTTCAATGGTGTAATTGTCAATGAATACAGGTAGTTAGTATTCTATTTAAGTATTAACTAGCTCTCTTGCCTTGTTTTTTTACAGAAACCGCGCTATTCGTGTGCTTTTATGGGGAGAAGCTTTTACGCTTGTTTCGAGGGAAGCTCTAGAGGCTTTTGATCGGGGCAGGAGGCCTTGAATTAGTACTTCAAAAGGTTTTACACATACCAAAAGGTGAAGAAGATGTCTCTCTCTTTCAAAAAAGTTCCGGCCGCCAAACAACTGCGCGACTCTCTTAACCACCGAGACGTTTCCAATTACTTGGAAATTCGAAAAGCGGTTGAGCGTTTTGCTTTTTATGGAGTTTTCCATGAAGGGCTTGTCGAAGCACCAGGTCAGATCCATGAAATGGATCGGCGTTTGTTTGATTTTTTAGGCTCTTCAAATTTGAAGAGCCTGCGAGATGGCCAGGACGTTGGATGCGCTCACATGGAGTTGGCATTATTGTTACGTTGTCCGTCAGTAACTTCGTTATCGGAAACAGGACTCGATGCTATTCGTCAATACAGTTTGATTGGGAACAACTCTCCCGTCAACACTGAAATTGGAATTGCTAAGTTCCCCCAACGATTGGTTGGTAACGTCGGTGATTACGAATCCTGGCGTTTAAGTAAAGTTGAATTCATGCGTCAAAAGGCGAAGGATTATAAAGTTACCCCTGATGGATCTATTAAAAGCAGCAATAATTTAAGTTTCAAGCTTGCTGCAATACAAGAGGAGTTAAAGTGGACTGAGCCGACTCCAACCGCACTTCTTGATATCGGTAGCGAAGATCCTGAAACATTTCGCGAGAATCGTAAAAGTGAAGTGGAGGCGTTTGCAAGGAAGCAACTTGCCCGTCTGAAATCGTTTATCCGAGATCGTAGCGAGATGTCTATTTTCAATTTGATGTGTTGGGACGTATCTGTTGCATTTGCGATGGGTTTTACTCCTGAGCACTTTGGAACAACCCTGGATGAAGTCCGAACTCAACAACGACTCGGCTACCAAAAGTTAGGAGCCACCAGTTTGCGAAAATTACAAGAATACTGGAAACAGTTTCCTGGATTTTTTGAACACGTTGACGATTTCGATCTAGATCTAAAGGAACTCAAAACTTTAGCGGAAAACTATCTAGTTTCTGTAACGGTCGACCCAAACCAAGTCGATCTTTGTCAAAGTGACGAAGATCTTTTACTGTTGATGCTTGCATAGTGGGCACATCAGCTTTTTTTTACAGAAGGAGTTGGAGTACTAAGCTAT
>CAYYIQ010000018.1:0-23932 GCA_964472005.1 uncultured Bdellovibrionales bacterium
GATTTTTGCTTCTTGGTATTAATACCGGCATGAGCGTCAAGTTTGTCGATTCGCTCTTCTTCAATTTGGATTGATTTTCCGATCAAGCCGCCACTTGTAGCACCTGCGATAGTTCCTAGAACCATTCCAACACCCGCCTCACCAGCAGTAGAACCGACAATAGCTCCAACTCCTGCTCCAATTACGGCGCCAGTAGTGAGCGCGGTTTCAGTTGTATCTAGGCTTGGCGCGCCTGCACCAGCCTCTTCATTTGTTGAAAAACATGCTGAAGTAAATAGACAAAACAACAATACTAAATGTGTTTTCATAGAAACCCTAAAATTTAATAACTTGAAATCATCGGCATCTAAAATGCCACGCTAGTGGCACATAAAAACAGTTTTTCATGTTTTTAGCCAGTAAAAATATTGTAAATTTTGAAATGGGTCTACTTACTTCACGTGAAAAATCAATCTTTTTAAACGCCGAACTCCGCACCAAAGCATGGCAATTGCTGATTTGGCGACTGTTGCAGCAACGGAACAAGAGTGAAACAATAAAGCACCTAACTACTAGTAGCATCTTGTATTTTGGGTTTAACCACTAAAACAGAAAGGCGCGAAGATGGAAGTTTTAATGCGTGCTATAGGATTTTTGAGTAGAGACCTAATTATCAAAACAATTTTTCAATCCTTAGCGCCTTTCAGTTTTCATGGCAGGACTTAACTAAGGAGAGGTGAAAAACTAATATGAAACTCTAGTACTTCTGATACGCGTCATCATAACGTTGTTGTCGTCGAATCTCTTCGATCTCTCGATTTTGTCGTTGGATTTCCAAGTCTTGCCGATACTGCTCTTCTTCAAGTCGTTTTCTTTCCGCTTCCTGAGCGTCTTGGCTATTGCCGACAAGCGCGCCACCTAATGCCCCAAGACCCGCACCGATAGCGATGCCGGGACCAACTTTTCCCGTTGCAGCACCAACAATCGCTCCAGTTCCCGCACCAATAGCTCCACCAGTTAGCGCACCATACCCCGTATTTGATCCGGGAGAGGAACATCCAATTACAAAAACTGTTGCTGATAAAAGAATCTTTAATTTCATAATACTTTTGAAGTTTGCAGTGGTCCTTAATATGGTATGCACATATATTCGGCTAATGGGTACTTGATTATGATTATTATTTTACCACAGAGGCTCTAAGTCACAGAGTGGAAATTTTAAATTTTCCAACTAACCTTTGAGACCCCTGAGGTAAGTCTCTAAAAAATCAAGACAATTCCGATTCTGAATTATTTACCGCGGGTTTTATTGCAAACCTTAACAAAAGGATTACGACAGCAATCGAAATAGCAGAGTCAGCTATATTAAAAGCTGGCCAATGGTAACTACCCCAATAGACGTCTAGAAAATCGACAACTGCGTCATACCGAAATCTATCAATTAGATTTCCAACAGCTCCTCCGATAACCATAAAAAGTGCGATTTTAGCCAATTGATCTTCTTTTGCTTCCTTACGAAGAAGCAAGATAACAAGTGTCATTGCAACTGCAGTTACAACCCCGAGCAAAATCCGTCGTATCGTTGACGGCAAGTTTGCAAACAAACCAAAGGCAGCGCCTGGATTCATTACCAATGTGAAATTAAAGTATCCTGGAATGACTTCGATACTTTGCCCGATTTCAAGAATACTTGTCATGTAAATTTTGGATACTTGATCCGCTACACAAATAAAAACCGCCAAAAGCGGCAAAGCAAAGCTTTTACCCATCATACTTACGACTGCCTTCTCATGAGAGATACTACAATTTCGCCATCGTCGATTTCTTGAATTGAAACAGTATCATCCGACAATCCAAAAACACTCAAATCATCCCGACTACCCACTTCCTCTAATGAGACCGACAATGTTTCAGAAAGAATATAATTCTCATTCTCTTTAATTGCTAAGGCAATTTTTGGCGAGGCCGTCATATATTTAACAACAATGCGGTCGGTAACATCGAAACCAAAGTCTTTTCTCAATTTTTGAATTCGATTAATGAACTCTCGCGCCAATCCTTCAAGTCTCAATTCTTGAGTCAAGCTAGTGTCTAAAACGATTGTGATTCTCTGACTAGACGCAGCTGTCTTTAAATTCGCCTTAGGTTTACGTGAGACTAAAATATCGTCTTTCTTAAAGACTTCCCCTATTAGCTCTACTGATCCGCCACTTTCAACTCGACGAATTTCATCCGTCGAAAGACCTGAGATCAACTTATGAAGTTCACTCATTTTTTGCTTACCTAGCTTCGGACCTAGAGTTTTGCCGTGCTTGACGGTGTTCAACCTTGCGGTTAAATTCACAACCTCTTCTTCCTCTGACTGATAAACAACATTTTTAATATTTAGTTCTTCTTTAATATAACTATCAAGCTTTTTAAGATTCTCTAAAGCTTTCTCATTAGCAAAAACAACTGTGATTTTAGACAATGGCTGACGAAGCTTGATATCATGCTCGCTTCTTAAAGCTCTTCCTAAAATAATAGTTTCTTCGAATAGATCCATACCCTCTTCGAGACTACTATCTATCAATGACTTATCGTCATCTAAGCTCCCTTTCTCCATCCCTGGAAACGGGCATAGATGTACGCTATCCCTTTCAACTTTAGAATCAGATTCCGTTAAGTTCTTGAAGATTGCCTCACTTACAAATGGAGCAAGTGGTGCAAGAACTCTCGAAAATCCAATTAGAACTTGGTACAAAGTATTATAGGCCTTTATCTTATCATCCGCCTCTGCCTTAGTATTACCCTGCCAAAATCTTCGTCGATTTAATCTAATATACCAGTTTGTAAGTTGATCGATAAAACTCAACAACGGTTGAGCCGCCGCATATAGTTTATAATTTGAAAGAACATCGTCAACCTGACTGATGGTAGATTCAAGCTTTGAAAGAATCCATCGATCTAATAAATTATCAGACGGTTCTGAGGTTAACTTATCGCTTGTCCAACCATCAACTAACGCATAGGTCACAAAAAAGTTATGCGCATTCCATAGCGGTATCAAAGTTTGCCTTAAAACGTCTCTAACACCTTGCTCGGAGAACCGAAGCTCGTCTGCTTTGGTTGCAGATGACGATAGTAAATATAAACGCATTGCATCAGCGCCATATTTTTCCATAATATCATCAACAGGTGGATAATTCTTCAACGACTTGGACATCTTCCGACCATCTTCAGCCAGAATAATTCCGTTCACAATAACGTTCTTAAACGCTGGCTTATCGAACAACGCACTTGAAAGGACTAGTAATGTATAAAACCATCCACGAGTTTGGTCTAAGCCTTCCGCAATAAAATCTGCTGGAAAATTTGATTCGAATTGCTCTTTGTTTTCAAATGGGTAGTGCGCTTGTGCATAAGGCATTGAACCACTTTCAAACCAACAATCAAGTACTTCAGGAACGCGTGTCATTAAGTCACCTGTCTTCGGACTCTTAAACGTGACCTTATCTAAAAAGTGAGTGTGGAGATCTTCGATTTTTTCGCCACTTAATTTTTCAAGCTCTTCAACAGAACCGATACAATGAAGCTCGCCTTTTTCAGATCGCCAAATTGGGATTGGAGTTCCCCAAAAGCGATTACGTGAAACTGCCCAATCTCTAGCGTTTTCAAGCCAATTACCAAATCGACCGTTTTTCAAATGGTCTGGGACCCAATTAATTTGCTGATTTGACTCGATGATATTGCTTTTGATTTTTTCAACAGCGACAAACCATGTTGAGATAGACTTATAAATTAGAGGCTTGTCCGTCCTCCAACAAAAGGGATAAGAATGCTCTAATACGTCATGCTTAACTAATTTATTGGAAGCTTTAAGACTTGCTATGATTTTTGAGTCGGCATCCTTAAAGAACATCCCAGAGAACTCGCCAACAGAATCATCAAATACACCGTCTGGATCTAGTGGATCAATGATCGGCAGATTATTAGCTGTGAATAAACTAAGGTCATCTTCACCAAAAGATGCAAGATGCACAATCCCCGTTCCGTCTTGGTTACTTACAAAATCTCCATGGAAAATTTTAAACGCACCGTCAGCTCGTTTTTCTTCGAAGAAATCAAAGAAAGGGACGTAAGAAAGACCAACTAAATCAGCGCCCGTAATCTCAGTCTCAACCTTAGGGTTTCTATTAGAGCTTTTCGATTCATCTTCTAACTCAGGGAAAACAAAGCCAATTCTGTCAGTTGCTACTATTGCATACTCGCTTGGATTCTCTGCCTTTACTACAGAATATGAAAGTTCTTTGTTAACCGCGCATGCCGTATTACTTGGAAGAGTCCAAGGAGTAGTAGTCCAAAAATAAACAGAAAGAGGTAAATCTTTTGCAAGATTCTTAAACGCACCTTCTCTTGTCCCGGAAATTTCACCGCGGACGACGACCGCAGGGTCTTGGACTTGCTTATAGTTTAAGTTCGCTTCAAAATTACTTATTGGCGTACTGATCGCCGGAGAGTAGGAAACACATTTAAACCCCTCATAGACCATCTCTTTTTCCCAAAGAGAATTAAAAACCCACCAAACTGACTCCATGTATGACTTATCCATGGTTCGAAATTGGCGATTAAAATCTACCCAACGGCCTGAGCGATCAACAAACCTTTCCCATTCTTTTGTATATCTATTAACAATAGACCTACAAGCTTCATTAAAATTATCGATTCCATACTCTTTAATTGCCTTCGATCCATGAAGATCTAAACTTTTTTGAATTTCAAATTCTACAGGCAATCCATGACAGTCCCAACCGAACCTACGATCTACGTGAAGACCTTTCATAGTTTGAAATCGGCCTATAACGTCTTTAATCGTGCCCGCGAGAAGGTGGCCATAATGCGGCAAACCTGTTGCAAACGGAGGGCCGTCGTAAAACAAATACGACTTTCGTTTATCCCCTGAAGTCTCAGGACCATCCAACTTAGTCGACAAATTCGGATTCATTGATCGTTGGAAGGTGTTTGCATCTTTCCATGCACTTAGAAGTTCTCTTTCTAATTCAGGAAATGATATTTCGTGTGAAACCGATTTCATTGTTTTTTACTTATTTTTAATTTTAGACAAATAAATACTGCGTAATATAAACTAAGGCTATTAACGTCGAAGTTAATCCCATTATAATGAATCTACACCGCTCAGAAATTAAATTTCCGTTCAGAAAAACTAATCTCTGAGCGGGTAGGTGAGCCCATCCACAAATAAAAATTCTACGTTCTTTTACTTGCAAATATTCTCAATACGTCGACTATTGCTAGAAGATTCTAGATAATCCTTCACGTAAAAAGCTGAAATTGTACCAGATTTCCCCCCAACCCACAACACGCCGCTCTCTGCGTTTAAATTTATAATTGATATAGATTCCAGGTACTTTGCCGTTTCAAGCACCAAATTTAAATCGGGACCAGCGCCGACATCTGATCGAGGCTGACTATTTTCATTTTTTAAGATTTCCTGATTAAGTTCCCTAATTAAGTCGCTATCATCGTAATCGCTCGCACTTGAGTACCGACTTTGACCGTCGACCTGCGGAACATTCTTCTCAGATACTATCACCTCAGATGTCGGTTTTATAAGTTTACTATAATCCTTATTAAGGCAACTAAGCTTGAGTCTCAACCCTCTTCCAATACTAGCAATCAAGTCCTTATTCGACGAAAAAACATTACTTCCGATATATTCAGCATAGGTACTGGCCTCACTTCCGACATCGACCTTATCCAATTCCTTAAGACCTCGAATTCTCCACTTGTACGCCGAGCCTGTTAACGAAACGACAATCAATTCATCAGTCTCCGGCAATAGGATCAATTTTGAAATATTTCCTTCAACCCCTCCAAACCTTTGAACGTAGGTTCCCTTATCAACCTCATACTCCTTACCTTCTTCCCTAATACCTAGATCTATCTCAGTCTGAACGAGCCTTACCAAAAAAAGCGATCCATTCTCAAGTGCTGTAAAAAAAGCTCTGCCGGAAGGATGAAACTCTAAACCAACAACTGGAGAAGCTTGAGTTTCGTATAATTGAATTACATTTAAAGAATCTAACGTGAAGCGAATATCTTCTTCCAGTCCCCAACTATAAACATCTCCGTTAGCACGCCCCATTAACAACACCTGCGAATCCGGTGACCATGCCAGATTCAAAATTCGTCCTTTCACTCGATGGAGTTGGGCTACTAATTCGTTATCGGTTAAATCAATTATAGTCACCACCGAAAATTGTGACACAGCTAAGTACCGTTTATCTGGGGAAACTCGTAGTGCGAGAATCGGGCTTTTTCCTTGCGCAATCTGTCGCACTTTCAGATCACTCCCAACGCTCTCCTTACGAGACATGATCTGATAGATCGAACCATCTTGATAACCGACAATAACATCGCCATAAAGATAGCTCTCCATTGCGTTTGCACGACTATTTGAAAGGGTGTACCCCTTAGAAAAATACTCTCTGCTTCCGTACTCTAAGGGACTAACATCTTCATCTTCAACTAAGACGGACTTCTTTGGTCTAATATCAAACGCTGGCTCGTTCAAGATAGCTATATCGTCAGACCTTTCTGGATTATTAAAATAGATTGTTCGAACTAAGGTTTTAGGCACAAGAAAACATCCCTGAAAGGAGATCAGGAGAAATAAAAAGCTTAAAGTTAACGGTCTTTTTTCCATATAATCTAGTAAAATTGAAGTGTACTTGTACTACAAACGAATTTCATTACAAACAGTTACCTAAGCTGCGGGGAGCCAGAAAGACTCTTAATTTTACTCGCCTAATTTAAAAGCGTCTCAACGTTCTCACGGCTATTATGACAAGTGTATTTTAAATTGCATCGCGTGCCATTTCTAAGGCTTAGCGGAAGATAGAGCTCACAATAAAGTTAAACATAACGTTCTTTAATAAAAAACTGCCTAAATCAGTGCAGAGTTATGCTGAGGAGTTTCAAAACAATAAAGGACTAAAAATTAAACAATGCACACTATAAGCATTCCCATTTCCTTAAATTATATTAAGATAACGGTGTTTTAATTTATCAACCAAGATATTACGGCGGACAAATAATTGATTTCTCACACGAACCTCCACTCATTTAGAGACGTACCAAAAACCGGTGTCATCTACGTAATGACAGAAGCGACTAAACGCGGCTTTATCAGCAACCGATCCGAATGGGCGAACTTCGGCCAAGGTGCTCCTGAAATCGACTCAATCCCCAATTGTCCAGAAAGAATCAAAAACATTTCGCTCGAAGTTGATTCATACGAATACGCTCCTGTCGGTGGAACGATAGAACTACGAGAAGCAGTGGCCAAACTTTACAACGAACGCTATCGCCAAGGTAAAAAGAGTCAATACACCGCTGAGAATGTCGCGATCGGAAGTGGTGGCCGACTGGCTCTAACCCGACTCGTTTCAACTCTCGGTCCGAGCCATATTGGACACTTCCTTCCAGACTACACCGCATACGAAGAGCTATTAGGTAGCTTTGGAACTTTCATTCCAATTCCAATCTCCCTATCTCCCAACGAACTTTATGAATTTTCGGTTGATGACTTAAGAAAAGAAATTCTGGGTAAAGGCCTCTCGACTATTCTACTATCTAACCCATCAAACCCCACCGGCAGAGTCATTAGTGGAGATAGATTAAAATCATGGGTAGAACTTTCTAGAGAACTTGAGTGCGTAATGCTTTTTGATGAGTTCTATAGCCACTATATTTACGATCCAGAAATAACCTCCCTTTCCGCGGCTGAACACATCGAAGACGTAAATTCGGACCCCGTAATCGTATTTGACGGCTTAACCAAAAACTGGAGATATCCAGGTTTTAGAATCTCATGGACGCTTGGGCCAGCCGACGTCATTGAAGGCATCACCTCCGCTGGAAGCTTTCTAGATGGCGGAGCCTCACATCCAATTCAAAATGCCGCTTTACAAATTGTCACGAAAGAACACGCCGATTTAGAAGCAAATGCCATTAAATCTCATTTTAAGAATAAGGCACAATACCTACAAAAAGAACTTGAAAACCTCGGAATAAAGACCGAATTTCCTCAAGGTTCTTTTTACTGTTGGGGAGATCTAAGTAACCTACCAAAAAACTTGAGGTCTGGAACAAACCTTTTTAATAAGGCGATAGAGAATAATCTAGTAATCGTCCCTGGAATATTTTTCGATATAAACCCTGGGAAACGAAGACCAAAAAACTTATCTATCTTCGAAAACTATGCTAGATTTTCCTTTGGACCAAGTTTAGACGAATTAGAATTAGGTATCTCAATCCTTAAGAAGATTTTAAAATAAACTGAATATAACCGCACTCGATAGGCGATAGAACGAACATGCCAAAATATTGGTTAGTTAAAACTGAAGAGGATGTATATCCGATAGATCAATTAAAGAAAGACAAAGAAACTCTTTGGGATTGTGTTAGAAATTACCAAGCTCGAAACTTCCTTAAAGAGATGGAAAAAGGCGACCTCGTATTCATCTATCATTCAAACTCGAAACTAACGGGTGTAGCTGGTCTGGCAGAAGTCTCACAAGAGGCGGTCGCGGACCCACAACAATTCGATAAAAAAAGTGACTACTTCGACGAAAAAGCTACAGTCGAGAATCCGCGTTGGTTCTCTCCCAAATTGAAATTTAAAAAACAATTCGCAAAGGTATTAACGCTCTCTGAAATAAAAGAGCTTGCATACATGAAAGATTCCGCACTAACCAACAAGGGAAATCGACTAAGCGTATTACCTTTAACTACAAATCAGGGGATGAAGCTTTTAAAGGAATTTTAGCTCAACGCCCACGCACAACACTAACACCCTAAGAACACTAGAGAATTCTAATCCGGCCGTTTCCATCAAGTCAATTCTTGAAAAAATGCCTCGGAAAATAAATCATCAATGTTTAAAACTGAACATTTTTATGCTATCGTTAGCGACTGATTAAACAAGGAGCTTGCAAATGAGCATTAGTCGCCTAACTCATAAATACATCAGAGAACATCCAAGTGTTCAAGACTGCCTTGAAAGAGGTTTAATTAATTATTCAGCTTTAGCTAGAGAAATATGCAAAGGATCCGAGGATACTTCATTCGACGCTGTCTTAGTAGCATGTCGTAGATATTTCCAAAAAAAGAAAAGCCATATTTCACGAGAACAGAGAATAATTTCCTTAATCAAAAAATCTAAAGTTAGAGTTCGAAATAAAATTGCCGTCGCGACCATCGACAAAACAAGAGGCCTTGATAGAGCATTAGAGATTCAAACACTGGTCAAAAAAGAAAAAGGTGATTTCAATTTAATTGAAGGTGAAGATGCTATTACCTTTATTACAAATTTAGACTACCTTCCTCTGATTAAGAAAACGTTTGGCGTTGGAGTTTTAAAGACAAGCACTGGTCTTGCACAAATCACGATGCTTTTTGGTGACAACCTCGAAATGACGCCAGGCGTGCTATCATTCCTTTTCAGGATCTTCTCAGAAAACGACATTAATATTCGAGAAGAAATGAGCTGTTGGAAAGATGTAATGGTTGTGGTCGAGGAAAAAGATGTTTCGAAAATAATGAATATCCTAAATTTCGACTAGATCTCGCATCATTATAAAAAATCCAACCAGTTGCGCCCAAACGAACCATGAAAAATTCATTTTTAAAAACTTCATGGCAAACTTTGAAGGACAAAAAATTACTTTGGATATTTAGCCCACTTTCAATTGTCTATTCTATTATAACGACGTTGAGATCCAGCTGCTATAAATTTGGCTTATTCAAAACTTATAGTCCAGAAGTCCCAACCGTCTGCATAGGCAACATCAGCGTAGGCGGCAACGGAAAGACACCATTAACTCAGTATATCGCAGAAGAATTATCAAAGAACGAAAAGAAAGTTTCAATTTTAACAAGAGGTTACTCAGGATTAGATTTTTCTAAACCCCATCTTGCCTCTACCGCCGATAACACGTCTACAATTGGAGACGAGGCGATGATATACAAATCCAAACTTGCAAATTCTGCGATCGCAATCTCGAAAAATCGTCCCGCTGGAGCCGAACTCCTTGCGAACTTAAACACCGAAATCATCTTAATGGATGATGGATTTCAACACTTTGCGATAAAGCCAGACTTAAGTCTTTGCTTGATTGACGTCAGCGACCTTCAACACTATAAAAACAGCTCCCTAACATCAACAATGCCAGCCGGTATCTTCAGGGAACTGCCCTCCATTGGTATTCGACGGGCTGACCGAGTAGTTTTTATTAAACGATCTACTATAACCGACGCAGACCTTGAAGAAATAAATAAAATCCGAGATCAATACAGCATCGAGGAATACTCGCTTATCGAAATCCAAGCGAATCAAATAAAAGACGGGTTTACCAAGCAAGCAACCGTCCCCCTTGGAAAAAGCATCGTAACGTTTTCAAGTATTGCGAAACCTCAAACATTTCATGAAAACTTAAAGGCCATGGGATATCAAATCACGAACTCTCATATATTTGAAGATCACCATAAATTTACCGAAAGTGACTTTAGAAAAATCTGCGGTAATCATAAATCACCAATCGTTTGCACGTACAAGGATCTTGTAAAAGTCGAAAATTGGATCAGTCAAGAGTCGGCGATATACTACTTAGAACAAAAAGTAGTCGATGTCAGCGACGGTAATTTTAATATTGTAAGCTATCTAGAAAATCAAATAGAGCTCAAGAGAGCAACCGGCTAGCACCTCGTAAATTTAAGAATTCGAGAGCAATTAGAACCGTAAATCCATCTGCTAAAAGCGACGTTAAAACTCCTTCTCTACAGGCGGCTCGACTCAGATAAGACGAGATTTCCAGCGGAACTTATTTTATTTCCGATATCGTTAGGCCGTTAATTTTTTTCATCTTAACTGGAAAACTGAAATGTGGTCCTCCATTTTCATTCTCTATAAACTTAAATTCGCCACATACACCTTTATAAAATGTAGATTTATGAATCTTCATCATAATCTCATCATTAGTTAGATCCGGCTGTTCGTTAAACAGAGAACCAATAACCAATGCCATATCATGCCAGTTACCTGCATAAGCGATTTGAAAATCGTTTCCATATCTAGCTATATACTTTTTCCTGAACTCTTCGCTCGTACCCAAATGAGGATAGACCGCTCCATCCATTCCACCATTTGCGTCCTCTATTTCCGAGGTACTTTCAAAAAAGTCAGTACCAAAAGTTGGTACCGTAATTTTTTGTTCCGCAAGTTGTCGATAAAAGGTACTGACTTGTCCTGAAATCAAGAAAACTCCAATCGCATCATACTTTTTAGCTCTAATTTTAGATATCGCACTCCTAAAATTATTATCGCTCATGTTAAAGCTTTCCACTATTTCGATGTGCATCCCCTCACCCAACCAACTCTCTAATCCATCATACAGACCCTGCACATAGGTATTTTCTGCAACAACAACGCCAATTTTTTGATACTTTTTTTCGTATAAATATTGAGCTAACGATTCAGAGAACTCATCGGATGCATTCGTAGACCTAACTACATATTTCTTACCTATCGCCACCTTAGGATCTAAAGTCATACCGATAAGCGGAGTCTTTGTTGATTCTGCCACAGGAGCCAATGCTTCCGTGGTCGGATTTCCCCAATTTAAAATTAAAGAAACATTTTCTACGCTCCGCAATTTCTCAAATGCCGACAACGCATTTTTAGAAATCCATTGAGAATCCTCGTATATAAATTCAACATTAGAAAAGTCGTCTGGAGAGTTTCCTACCGCTGTATGGATCCCGTTTTTAGCTGCGACTCCATATTCTGCCAAAGGGCCTGACAAAGGTGCGATCACTCCAACTTTAAATATTTTACTTTCAACAGGTTGAGCGCCTGCGACGTTGGGTAGGAATAAAATCGAAAGAAAGAAAATATTTTTAAAGTTCATCATAGTTAGCCCTCTTTAGAACTGGGATAAATTCAAGGAGAATATTATTAACTTCAAAAAAGACTACTAACGCGTCAGATGAAAGAAGATCAAAACGAAGCGCCTTACGGTTGAAGCTGATTAGACAATTAACTTCAAATATCTACTTTAGTTTTATAGCTAATTATTTTTTCGAGTAGTTAACAGTAAATTCTCGCATTTTCGTTGTGGTTTCGGAACTCAACAAATGTTCTGTTTTACAAGCATCAACATTCGCCTGATGCTCATTAATCCCGAGAACTTTAGTGAAAAATTCTTCCAGAACACCTCTGCGATCGAGAATCGCTGCTGCTAATTTTCTACCTTCTTCTGAAAGGACCAAAAATTTATTTTCGTCCTCATCGATCAAACCTCTAGTTTTCAAACTTTTGAGATTAGTACTAGCTGAGCCAGTTGTAATATCTAAGAATTTTGCAACATCAGTAACTCGAGCGTAACCTCGTTTTTCATGCAACTCATATATCGCTAACAAGTGATGAGCCGCGCTATGAGTGATTTCATTTTCGCTAAATTCTTTCCAAACTTCTGTGGTCGATGATGGTTCCATACTAAGCTAGCCTTCTTAATGATAGTTAAACAAGTGCATATTTGGCATCTAAAGCACTTGCTTTGACAATATGCATCCATTTGGAGCAGTTTGCAAGCTCTACCCACTTAGGCAAATGCTGTTCGAATAGGCATTTAGTAAAAAACCTAACCTCCTGAAACTACTTCACTATTCTTTCGTTCCGCCATAACACCAAACATAAGTCCTATTAGTAGTAGGTACATATAGCGGATTTCACCATCACCAAAATTATACTCGACGACTCCGGCTATCTGTAAGGAAAGGGTTGTCAAAGTAAATGAAAGAATCAAAATGCGATAGCGGTCGGTCACTAGCCTTTGCCTCGTCCAACCTGAAAGACTCTCTCTAAAGCCACCCAGAATCAATTTCGCAAACCACCAAACAAAGATTACTCCGACGAAAATACCATTTTCGAGGGTCACGTTTAAAAAGTTATTGTGCATGTGGCGATGTAACAGTGGCAATGCAGGATCAAACTTGCGCATCATATCCGAATTGCTGAATCCAATCCCCAGAGGAAATCTTTCGATTAACTGAAAGCCAAGCTTCCACATATCGAATCGACCGCCCGCAATAAAAAAGTGTTCATGAAAGTCCAAAAGTCTATGGTAAATCGGAGGCAGAAAACACAATGATACCGCCAAAACGACTACAGTTAAAAATCTTTTATAAGATGTCGCTAAAAAGAAAAGTGACGAGGTTACGAAAACAGCAAACCAAGGTCCTCGTTTCAAATTGATTAAGAGCGCAAAAACAATCAGTAGACCAAGAAATACTATTTTTTTAGCATCCGCCCGTTTAACGCTAGACAAGGAATTAAACGCGACTCCAAGATAAACTGGAAACAACAAACTAATTTGCCCTGCCTCTGTTAGAGCGCCAGGTATACCAATGGGCATCTCGACTCCGATTAACGTTGAAATAACCGTATGTGAAGCCGCTATCCCTTGACCGATAAAAAGTGCCAATAAGAAATAGTGTATTTTAGCGTCAACTCTCTCTGCCGTTTCAAAGTTTAAGTAAACAAAAACTAGATATGGCAATGAAAAATATAGGATAAACTTCAAATACTCGCCAAAAGAATGGAAAAAATTTAAACCAAAAAACAAGGCAATTAAAACAAAGAGCATCCAAACAAACGCTGGATAATAGAAATAACTTAATGTCGCTCGATGTCGATTATTAAAGGAAGAAAAATTATTTTTGAAATTTTCTTTTCTGTAGTCAGCGCGTCGCCAAAGTTCGACAATCATTAAAACAGCGAAAAGAGCTAAAAAGATTTGACTAAGGGCAATTGATAGAGCAAAAGATAGACAACAACCTGTTAAAGCGTACTTTAAAATTCTTGGATCCTTAAGGTACTTGTTTATAAAGTTTTGAAGTTTCAAAGTTTTATCAAAAAGAAGATAGTAAAAATGACTAAAATTCGAACATTAATTAAATTATATTTATTTCTGTTTACTTTTAGCATCTTACCAGAAAATGCTTTTTCTGAAACTACAGCGACGAACCTTCAAGGGTTGCATAAGAGAGATCTTATAAAAATACTTGGGGCACCGTCAAGGTCAAGTAGAGCACCTTCAAGTACCACAATGAATAGCTCAGAAACTCTTTACTACGGAAACTCCCAAGTTAGTTTAATTGACGACAGAGTGAATACGGTTTTCGACTTAGGGGAGTTAAAACTTATCTTAGCAAGAAACAAAAATAGCTTAACGCATGTCAACGGGAATTGGGAAGAATGGCCAAATCCATGGACTCCGCCACGGTCTTTAACCATGGACATCATTAGAGAGATTAAATCGGATTCGAAATAAAGGTACTAAATTAACAGTTCCCGTCAGAATTCGACCCCGAAACTTTCGCAAATTCTCCACTTATTCTTACAAATCTGGCTGCCATGAATACGCCAACCGGATAAAATACTAGAATAATAAATGGAATCAAAACGATCGCACCGAATAGAAAAGAAAGAAAGATTGACAACATAAAGTTATCATAAATAAAATTTACCCGCTTCAAATAACCTACTTTCAGCTCGTTGAACGAATAGCTCGCAAAATCCCAAACCAAAATCAAGCCAGCAAATAGCAGTCCGATCGGCGGAAAAAAGAAAGAAGAGATTATTGAAGCAACTAATAGAAAAAGGAAAAAAACAACCTGCAAAACACTAGCAAAAGGATTACGGTCTACTTGTACCAGAGCTAGTTCGCCGTCGGCAGTAGTCGCCACATCATTATTCGACAGGCCATTTAACCAGAGACCATAACGAGCAATATCCTGATAAGGTCCTTCACAAAAGAATGAAAAATAAAGAAAAACGACTAGTGGCAAAAGGACGATAAAGACAACAAAGTTTCCAGCTGCGAATAAATAGCTGCTACCACTTGTCAGATAATCAGCACCATACTGACATGAAAAATATGAAAGCAATATCCATCCCAAAGTAAAATAAAGTGAAATCTTCAACCCGCCAAGCAGAGGTCGATAAATCATTTTACGAAAGACTTTATCAGTTAAAATTAAGTTTAGACTCTGAAAAAATATGTTTAATAAATTTGTGATAACCGCCATCAATCTTACTTCTTTACTTTAATAGTCTTTTCCAACATTGTTATTTCCTCAGAAGTTCCTATTTGCGGATCTTTACCAAGAGTTACGATTCGCTTAGCTTTTAACAATTCAGCCTTCAACAGATTTTTTTTCGGGGGCTTCGCCAAGAACCCCGTAACGCCACATTTCAAAGCCTCTAAAAGATTAGACTCGCTGGGATCAGAAGTCAGCACGATAACAGGAAGATAAGAGATAGAAAGAATACTTCGCAATTCTTTAACAAAAGCAAAGCCTGATTTTTGTGGAAGATTAATATCAGAAACGACTGCAAAATAATCAAAAGGCGCATCAAGCAATAATTTTATTGCAAGATTTGCATTCCCTACTCCTACAACATTCGGATATCCCAAGGACTGAATTAAAGCACAAATAATATCTCTAGGTGAGTCCAAATCTTCGAGAACCAATACCGAACTATGGGTGTTATTTAAAAGACTCAAAACCTTAGGTATTTTATTAAGTAGATTTAACATTTTTTCAAAGCAAGCATCACCACTACAATCTTCGACACCCAATGAAAAAAGCCCCTCTGTTTGTTTATTAGCTTTCTTTTTTGAAAAATATGCGCAAATTGGAACTGGTTCTCGAACCCAACATTCAACAACAAAGTTAATTAACTGAGCGTCATTGAGAGTATTATCAAAAAGTACCAAATTATAGTCGTTCAACTCGATCCACTTATTCGCATCTTCAATACTTGTGGCCTGTTTCACTCTAACTTTAGACTTCAAGCCCTCGTCGCCATCGACAAGACTTTCAAATTCCTGAGAAAAAGAAACACTTTGGGAAATAAATAGAACTGACAGCATAAGGAATCTAAGTCACTAAATAGTATTAAATGTCCATAACATTAGCGGGTTGTAACTTTTATTTAAAATAGACATATATATTGGATTCATATCGTGCTTAAACGATTTATATCTACATTAAGTGGTTTCATTACTATTGCTGACATCTTCGGGTATGTCCTTGTGTCGATAATAGCCTGTAGTCTTTGGATTGGCTACCAAAAGGCTGAGAATATTACGACTCAAACGGCTATTTTAGCCAGAAACCAGGCTCTTCCCCTAAAACAAAGCATCAGATCAAAGCTAAAAGAGATGGAGCAGGCTACAAACTCCATTCCGGCTAAATCGGACAAGAAAAGTAACGAAAACCCAGCAATCCAGGAGGGAGAAATAGAAGGTGGGATTAATAAATATCTAAAAAAAATAAAAAGTTCGTTGGGGATATTCAATATTAAAACTGCCAAAGAAACGGTTGGAAATTTAAATGCATCCGTGACAGAGGTTTTAACAGAAGTCACAACGGATTTAACAGAAGACCCAAGGAGCGTGAATTTCGGTAAAGGCACTCCAAAAGAAAGAAATCCACATCACAAAGCAGAAGTCAGAGACTCTCTTGCTCCATTCTAAGAACTTTTCTATATCGCAAAAAAGCTGGCCTCCCGCGCTCTCTAAACCATGATTTACTATAACGTTACAAACTTCACTAAGAACCTTTTGTGGATACCCAAATCGCTAACAGTGCAGATAGTAACTACTAAGACATAATCAAAATCGTCTGCAAAGATGATATCTGTCATATAGAAGTAAAAATCCTACTTATTTATTAAAATGAAATAGACATCTCAACGTCTAATAATTTCACACTGGTGCTGGAGGCACTATTTAAAACTGTAGGAATTTTTTAAAATGAATATGGCCAAAAGTCATCAAACAACCGGAGCTGACGAACGATTTTTAATAGGGAATGGACTAAAAGTCGGGTATCTTGAGATTTACAACTGGAGTAGTCAGAGCACGATTGATATCTACGAAAGGATGTGTAAATCGCGAGGGAAAAGGGCAATCTTCTGTGAACATGGGGTCGAATATTCGACTGTTTGGTATTCTCAAATTTCAACAACAGAACGCCCCCCAGAAGACGTCACAAACAACGACTATAACTACGAAATAAGGAACTTCACTATTAGGATAATTGTCCCCCATAAAAAAAATGCGAAGACCTTGGCGAGCTTACTTAATAGAAAACTGAATGGAATTCTTGTTCATTAAGCGCGGCTACTATTATGAGGGCTGGAACTGATTGTGCAAAATATGATTTCAACGATCCGCAAGTCGTTGGAATCTTCGACTCAACAGCATTCCTTTCGATAGAAACCAATCTGTTTCTGTAAAGTCTGAAAATAAAAGAGCCACTAAAACCATCGCTACCTTTTTAATTCTATATTATTGAGTAAACTCAATTCCCTTAGTCTTCGACAACTGCCCGCTAACTAGAAGAGTTATTTGTAAGCTTTAACCATTCTTTCTGTCTGTTATTCTGTAGGAAAGAAACACTGAAATAAACCTTGAAAGCATGACACCAATTCTCTTAATCCACTACATGACTTGTTCAATGATGTTTGGTCTTATATTAATCGTCCAACTCGTTCACTATCCCACCTTCCGTTTCATAGAAGAAAAATCGTTTGCCGAATTTGAAAAATTTCACTGTCGAAAGATTCGCCTTATTGTCTTACCGGTCATGTCTTTAGAACTTCTTACCTGCATCTATCTTGCAGGTCATAACCAAAGCCCTATACTAATCTCGAATCTATTTTTGTTAGTCGCCACATGGATTCTAACTTTAAGCGTCCAAGGTAAAATTCATCAAAAACTATTAAAAAAATACTCGACTGACTTGATAGAATCATTAATTTGCTCAAATTGGACAAGGACACTATTGTGGGGAATAAGAGTTGGCTTACTTACATATTATGTAAATGACGTCTTACCAAGTTCCTAATAAAAATTCATCGATTGCCTAATTGTCATGCTAAATGTGCCTAACCATAACTCGCCTGTGTACCTCACTACAAAAGGCAATCTAGGTAACTTCGCAAGCTATTCACAGGAAGAACTCCTTAACTTTATCGACCATTTCTCACCCGAATCGCAAAGGCTACTTTCCACCCTGTTTAAAAATTCAAAGATAGAATATCGACACTCAATTTTTAATACCCTGCTCGACATAAAGGCTGAGCAAAATCTAAAAAAAATCTCTATCTTATCTACCGCCGAACGCAACACGCTCTATAGGCAAACTGCTCCTAAAGTTTTCAAAGACGCTGCTATTAATCTGTTTCACGAATTAGATAATTTTAAAGTATCAGATATTACCCACGTCATCACTGCTTCGTGTACCGGATGCTACTCTCCAGGACCTTCAGATGAGCTGATTCATTCTTTAAACTTAGAACCAACAACCGAAAGAATACACATAGGGTACATGGGTTGTTACGCGGGGCTAGCGGCGATAAGAGTTGCAGAATCAATTTGCAGAGCCAATTTAAACGCCAATGTTCTTATCGTATGCGTTGAAATATCATCCCTGCACTGGAACAAATCAGAAAGCGAAGATAATATGCTCTCCCTATCACTTTTCGGTGATGGTTCAGGGGCTGCAATTCTTAGTTCAAAAAAATTTAAACGTTCTTTTGAACTGATATTAACGGGAACTACGTTAATTCCGGATTCAGACCAAGAAATGGCTTGGAATATGGGAGAATGTGGATTCGAAATGACATTATCACGTTCGGTTCCCAATTTAATAAAAAACAATCTAGAAAAGTCCTTAAAGAACATAACTTCCGTAGCAAAAATAGACCTCAATTGTATCGACTACTGGGCAGTTCATCCAGGTGGAGCAAAAATCCTTAAAACGATTGAGCAAGTTTTTCACCTAGGACCCAAACAAATCTCGGCTTCTTACGAAACCTTAAATTCTTTCGGGAACATGAGCAGCGCAACAATTATGTTTGTATTAGAAAAAATACTGCTACAAGCTGATCAAAACGAAAACGTACTGGCTCTAGCATTCGGTCCTGGCTTAACAATCGAAAAAACATTACTCAAAGTAAGTGCTTAACTTAAGTAAAAGAAATTTCGCATTAAAAGAAAAGATGGACAGCAGTTCCTGTGATCTAACCAGTCTAGAAAATACCTATTCCCAATTTCGCTTAATTAACGGGTTGCTATCTGGTTGGCGAAGACTCTACCTTAAACATTTAAGAGAAGTGCTTTCGAGCACCTCCGACGCGACTCTACTTGATATTGGTTTTGGAGGCGGCGATATCGCAATCCAAATTAGCAAATGGGCGAAAAAAGATAATTTGAATTTAAAGATTACGGCAATTGAAACAGATCCAAGATCTTTGGACTACATTAAAAAGCTTTCACCTGATGAAACAAGTGACATAAACTTTAGATTTGCATCCCTAGAGGAAGTTATCAAAGAGAATAGAAAGTTCGACATAGTCATCTCGAATCACGTGCTCCATCATCTACCAGACGAATACCTTAAATCGTTCCTTGAACAATCCCAAAGTATTGCAAGACGAATCGTGATACACAACGACTTAGAAAGAAGTCGCCTAGCCCTCTATTTGTTTACCTTCAGCCGATTTTTCTTCAAAAACTCTTTCATCACGCACGACGGACTAATTTCAATCCAAAGATCATTTAGACAAGCTGAACTTAACGAAATAATTGGTTCGTCATGGCAAGTTAAAAAGTTTTTACCATTTAGACTAATCACTATGTTTCAAAATGAAATGTGACGCCGAGATCATAATCATCGGGATGGGACCTATTGGCCTACTTTCTGCGCTGTTAATCGCACGCCAAGGTATTAATGTAATAATCGTAGACAAACGTCATGATTATTTTCAAGAGTCTCGTTCAATCGGAATACATCCTCCACTCTTAGACTACTTTGAATCAATAGGAATTCTGCCGACGATGCTCGCAGAAGGCAATATCATAAAAGAAACTCATGTGCATTTAAACAAAAAGCAGCTTTTTAAAGTGGAGCTTGATCTTCTTGAAACAAAAAACAAGTTCGTTCTTACATTACCTCAAAATCAAACTGAAAATATTCTCTTAACAGAAATCAAACGTCTAAAAAATGTAGACATTCTTCGGGGCAAAACACTTCACGCTATAAAACAAAATTTAGATTACGCAACTTCCTACTTTAATGACGGCTCAAGTTTTACCTCCAAATTCGTCTTAGGGTGCGACGGCAAAAATAGCACGGTCAGAGACTCAATCGGCATAGACTATGATGGGCAACCTTATTCGGACTCCTATTGCATGGCTGATTTTAACAATACCAACATGCCTCAAGAGATCGCCAACATCATTCTCCATAGAGAAGGTCTTGTCGAAAGCTTACCATTACCAAATAACAAAAGACGCTGGGTAATACGCACGGGAAAAAAACATAAACAGACGATAACTCCAACAGAATTCAAAAATATAATTGAACGAAGGAAACCTGCCACCTCGAGTATTGGAGAACAGATCTCGGAGCTTAGATATTTTCATGCCAGTAGATTTATCGCCGATAGATTCTTTAACAACAGAGTAATTTTATTAGGTGACGCCGCTCACGTAATAAGTCCAATAGGCGGACAAGGTATGAATCTCGGATGGATTGCTACTGCCAGTTTCTCTCAAATTATCAAGCAGTGCCTTCAGTCGAACTTCGACTTCTCGGAAACCTTGAAGATTTTCGAATCTGAACAAAAAAAATTTGCTCGACTGACGATTAGACGCTCAGAAAAAAATATGTCCTTTGGTCGACCAAGTAGCACACTAACAGTTCGAGCGAACCTACTTAAGATTTTATCGCAAAGTTTTTACAAAAATACGCTAATCAAAGAATTTACAATGGGAAACATTGAACTCAAAAATTAGTGTCTTAGGTGAAACGTCTTTTATTAGTAGTTCACGAGTTCCCACTACACTAAAAAACTTTTATGAAAAAAAATGGGCTTTAAGACTTGCAAAATAAAATTGCGAGGAGTAGAACCCGCCTATTCTTCGACAGGGACCACCTTACTAGGAACCGATGTTTCCCGGCACACTTGGCCTTTCTGCCCTTCTTCACGGAAGATTTCTTCTGGCGCAAGAAGTAATTACAAAACAACATACGAGAGAGTTTAGGTTTTACACCTAGTGATGGGCACGTTGCGTCAACAACGGTCTTTTACTTAGGTCAACATTGTTTTTGTAGAAGGACAAGGAATAATGGGACAGAATCACGAGACCGTCATAGCAGATTCGCGCGATCAAAAGATTCTCACTCGACTTCAACAAATCGTTTCCGTCACAAACAAGGAACTTTCAAAAATACTTTTTTTTGGCGTATTCTTAGTTATGGCTTTTCCAGCATCAGTATTATTAGGCTTGATTTTAACGACTGGATGGATACCAATTTTGTTAGAGCATCAAATTCAAGGCGAACTTGGCTTTCACGAGGTGGAACTCATAATAGGATGGCTCATTGTTTCCGCGATCCTGCTAAGATTGGCTGTTTACGAGATTCTGACTAAGCTTTAAAAAATTGTAGCAAATAGGTTCAAACTGCCCTTCGACTCTCGTCTTAGGGCAGTTCTCTCACCATTTTATTTAACTACCATCTCTTGATTAATCCCTAGTACGAACAGAGCGAATTTCTATTCAGCAAAAAGATCGAGACCATCCAACGAAAGTTCTTCTTCAAGATCTTCTGTCATAGAGGGGTCTAGGCAAATCCCAGCTGAACTTGCTTCAACTTGTTTACGCTCAGCTTGAGTACTTTCAGAATCGCCGCCTAAGTCTAATAACGACAATTCCATTTCCTCTTCTTTATCGTAAGAACCGTTTTCAATACCTTTAACAATCGAGTCTTCAAGTTCATCAACGAATTCTCTAAAATTCCTCTTTAACGTGCGATTCAACTCGTCAACATTTGAAAACTGACTAGTTTTCAATTCAACCGAACGATCAAGGTGAGTATTTCTAAAAAACATAACTGGACCAGTTCGGCGACTTTGCGCACCGATCACAAGCTTTCCGACTTCTTCTTCACCAAAGTGAGCTAACATTTGGAAACAAGGCCAACCGTTAGCATCATCCTTTCTTACAGTTATCTGCAAGTCGGACTCACTAATATTTTTCACAACCTCTGAAAGATATCCTTTAACTATTAAAAAGGCGTCGAGCAGTTTAATAGCATCTGCGGCCTCCTTATTAGTTGCCTTTGAAAGATCTTCAGTAAGAGTACTCAATCTTTGTGCGATTGCTTTGGAACTATTTTGAATATCGTGTTGCATAGTAATAATACTATCGACAGATCTTCGAGGTAGATTAAACGGAATAATATATATGAAAAACTCGGAGAACGTTACCTTGAGCATAGTAGGAAACGTTCTTAAATTACAGGAAGTTACACATACCCAAGTGACAAATGAGGCGAATACCTAAGCCTTATGGTTGATTCATTTGATTTAATTTCTTAGTCCTTTTTGTACTCGAAATATAGTAAATACTGAAAAGAAAGACAGGGACAGCTAGAATCTGAGAAAGAGACACTTTTTCATTTAAAAAATACACTCCGACGCCCATGGCCACCACTGGAGTAACTAGCTCCAACATTGTGGCAATACTCGCGGAGACAAACTTAAGTCCACGAAAAAACATATCGAATGCCAATACCAAAGAAATAATTGAAGCTAGAATCAAAATCAACCAAACATTCAATGGTTTTTGAAGTAAGTCCGAAGTTAATCCTCCCTGCAAGTAAACTATCGGAAGTAGCTGACATGCGCCGATAGACATCCTAAAAAACGTTAGTTCAGCTGCACTAATTCCGTCGACTACTAAATAGCGACAAATAACTGTATTAAGTCCGTAAAACAAGGATGCGCCGGCCGCCGCAAACACTCCCACATACGAGATATCACTATAAAAAGGAGAAAGTGGCTCAGGGACAGCCAAAAAATAAGAACAAACAAGAGCTAGCAAAATAAACGGCATTTTGCCTTTTGGTAGACTTTCATTAAGAAAAATTTTAGCTGCAGCGATTGCGAAAATTGGCTGTAACTTCTCAATAAAAGACGCAATGCTAATATCAACTAGTGAAAGAGAATACATTATTAAGCCAGTCCCCAATACCCCCCCAGACAACCCGAGTAACATTAAAAGTATAAAGTGGGTCTTAAACTTCTCGATTAATTCCCTTATAGACAATCGATACATTATGAATATTACCGTTGCCGCAAAGGTAAAAGTAATCAAGGTCAAAGTAAGCGGTGAAAATTCAATCGCTAAAAACTTCCAAAACGGATAGCCAATTCCCCACAAAATAGTTGAAGCTAGTATTTGCAGGACTGCTTTAATATTTACTGAAGTATCGTTCATTAATTTTTAATATTTTAGATCTTATGATGAGAATTCGTTTCAAACTTTTACCGAAAGTGCAATCCAGAGTTACGACAGTATGCAGACGAACAACATAAAACACAAATAGGTAGAGGAAACACTCAATCGAAACAAATAAAAAAGGGCAAGATAAAATCTTGCCCTTTTAAGTGGATGTTCAAAAAACGAACATCATAGTCAGAATGACAGCATTACATCATGCCGCCCATTCCTCCCATTCCGCCCATTCCACCCATGCCGCCCATGCCGCCCATGCCAGCACCAGCAGATGAATCTTTTGAATCAGGCTTGTCAGCAATAATTGCTTCAGTAGTAAGCATTAGACCCGCAACAGAAGCAGCATTTTGAAGTGCACTTCTTGATACTTTAGTTGGATCAATAACGCCCGCCTTGATTAAATCTTCAATCTCTTCAGTTGAAGCATTAAAACCAGTAGCACCTGTAGCATTCTTAACTTTTTCTAAGACAACACTTGCTTCGTGGCCAGCGTTTGAAACGATTGTTCTAAGCGG
>CAYYIQ010000019.1:0-23786 GCA_964472005.1 uncultured Bdellovibrionales bacterium
TTTTTTCATTCCTCCGATTCGTTTTCTCCTTACTAAACAGTACTGAACATTTGGGGTTTGTGACTTGCCAACGTTCTTGCAGATTGCGCAATCCAGTACTCGGGTATTCTTCCTAACTAAAAAGCAAAAAGTATACACACCAAAATATACAATAAATCGGAGGGGGAGTTGTCCGCATAGTTATTCCCAGCGCCTCCCACTAGCGCGAGGAGGGACAACTCTGTGGTCAACTCTCGGTGGCGGCCAATCGGACACTATGTTTTTGGGAACACTAAAGTAGAAGCGCTCGTTTGACTTTCCACTGGACACTATCGCATGCCATACTAATCCCTTGATATAACAGTGTTTTATCTACGAACGTTCGGGGAGAAATAATTTCAATTTTCCCACACCGAATCAATCAAATACCATATTATTATTTAAATCTTATATGGAGAAGAACTATGAAAAATAAAACACCAAAAAAATTAAGCTTTCTCGACGAGAATTTAAAACAAAAAATTGAGTCATTTTCAGCCCTCGGCGCTTATAAGTTGCCGGATGCGGTAATTGAGATGCAAAAATCTTTACAAATAGAATCCCGTTCCATCTTAGATAGGTTGAATGGGATTTCTAACGCATCAGCAAATAGATTTAACGATCTATTAAAATCATCTTTTTACAAAGATGAGGGAGTTCAAAAAGCAATGGAAAGCCTTTCTCTAGGTATCGAAATGCCCCTATCAAAATTAGGCCAAAAATTAATTATTGGTCAAAGCATGGATATTAATATTGGTGAACTACTGGGAGTTCCGTCAACAATTCAAAATAATTTCTCTTTGGCGGGACTAGAAGCACTAGAATCTATAAAAATTGGTCAGCATTTAAAAAATGCAATAGAAGCCGGAATATTATCCGCCGAGATTCCTCAATCGATTCTAGACCTCCCCCATAGTGAAGCTAAAAAGTTAATCGGCAATTTTAATTACCCTCAAACTTTGGAAGGTAATCTGGGAAAGGTTTTACTTAACCCGAGACAGCCCTCAATACTATTGACTACCGAAATCATCTCACGTCAATCAAAAACTACCGATGGTCATATCATTGAAGTAATTGCCCTACCGTGGCTAAAAATCTATGAAGAACTTAAATTAGACCCTGATTTTCTCTTTAATTTCACAAAGTATTCATTAAAATTTGAAGAATTTATAGCAGCGGCATATAGCGCACAAGGTGACCATGTAATTCTGACTCCGGGAAGTAACGACAAAGGTGTTGACGTAATTGTAGAAAACAAATTCGGCAAATTTAGAATAATTGAACAGTGTAAAGCCTATTCACCTCATCGAAAAGTATCGAGAAACGATGTCGACGCTCTTATTACGGTCCTAAAGTACCGTAATAAGAATGCTCAAAAAGCAATCTTAACTACCACCTCGGAATTTGCACCATTCCTATTGCAAGACGAGTTAGTAAAAAGTCTTTACCCAGACACCTTAGAATTGAGGAATGGGTTTGCTTTAATGAAATGGTTGGCCATCGTCGTAAATAAATATTTGAAAAACTAGCTCGTTAAGTAAATTAGATTTTAAATAATAAGTCCGAAGCACTTAGATTAAATAAAAGTTTTCTATTCTTTACTAGTTTACCGAAGTTCTGATACTTTCTTCTTATCTAAATAAATATTGCCTTTAAACATTATCATATGAATTCTGAAAAAAAAGAAGATGCCTATAAAATAATTGCTCAACTTGTTGAGCGTTTTACCGAACAGTTCGATTCTTACAAAAGGTCAATTTATAACGAAACTCAGACCCGCAGAGATTTCGTAGACCCTTTTTTTAAGGCACTCGGATGGGATATCGACAACTCTCTAAACCACGCTGAAACCTATAGAGAAGTCATTCATGAAGACAGAGTAAAAATAGGTAAAGCAACAAAAGCGCCCGACTACTCATTCCGTTTACCCGGTGGCAAAAGACTTTTTTTTGTAGAAGCAAAAAAGCCGTCAGTCGATATTAAAGATGAAATACAACCCGCCTATCAGGTTCGACGTTACGGCTGGAGCGCAAAATTGCCGATAAGCGTAATTACAGATTTCGAAGAATTCGCAATTTATGATTGTACAAAAAAGCCACTCCCGACGGACAAAGCGTCTGTTGCAAGAATAAAGTACCTAAACTTTAAAGATTACCTTAAAGAATTTGATTTTATCTGGGACACATTTAGCAGAGAAAGGATCCCACAAGGAAGTTTAGATAAATTCGTTCAAGGAAGTAAAAACAAAAAAGGTACCGCTACAGTCGACAAAGAGTTTCTTGCGTCTCTTGATGAATGGAGAACACTTCTTGCTAAATCTATTGCTAAAAACAATCAGATCAATGAAGATGAAATAAACTTTGCGGTTCAGCAAACACTAGATAGAATTATTTTTCTAAGGATAACTGAAGATAGAAGCATTGAAGAATATGGAAAATTAAAATCATGCTTAGTAGGTGATAGTTACTATAAAAATCTATTTAAAATATTTCAGCAAGCAGACGACAAGTATAATTCTGGGTTGTTTGATTTTAAAAAAGACCAAATTGGCTCTGCACTTGAAATTGAAAACAAGGTATTAAAAACTGTAATCCAACAACTTTATTACCCTGATAGCCCTTACGAGTTTTCGGTCTTGTCAGTTGAAATTCTTGGCAGTGCTTATGAACAGTTTCTAGGGAAACAGATCAAAGTTAGTAAAGCTAACAGAGTAACAATAGAAGAAAAGCCAGAGGTAAGAAAAGCAGGTGGTGTGTATTATACACCAGAATATATTGTTGAATATATTGTAAAAAACACAATTGGAAAATTAGTTGAAGGGAAAACACCTAAAGAAGTTAGCAAAATAAAAATTGTTGATCCTGCCTGTGGAAGTGGAAGTTTTTTAATTGGTGCTTATCAATATTTGTTAGATTGGCATAAAAGCTATTACACCGAACATAGTACAGCTACAAAAGGATCTAAAAACAACCCACTCACGCCAAACGGTAGTTTAGCCACCGCCGAAAAGAAAAAGATATTATTAAATAATATTTACGGAGTTGATATAGACGTAAATGCTGTTGAAGTTACAAAATTAAGTTTGTTGTTAAAGTGCATGGAAGGTGAAACTGAAGCAAGTATTGAAACACAGATGAAATTTTTTCATGAGAGGGTTTTACCGACGTTAGATGAGAATATTAAAAGTGGAAATTCGTTAATTGACACAAACTTTTTCGATACTCAATTTGATTTTGGACAAGAAAAAAAAATCAAACCCTTTAATTGGCCAAATGCGTTCCCTACAGTTTTCCAACAAGGTGGATTCGACACTGTTATAGGAAACCCTCCCTACATACAGCTATCAATGTTTGAATGGTTTGATGATCATCAGAAAAAATATCTGCTAGGAGAGTATTCATCTTCAATGGGACGATTAAATACCTTTGGATTTTTCATTGAAAAAGGTATTAAAATTTTATCTAAAAAAGGATATCTTAGCTTTATCGTTCCAAATACATTACTTACACAGGAATACTACGAAGGCATTAGAAAATTTATACTTGAAAACAGTAAAATTGATGAAATCGTTTCATATGATCACTTGCCTTTTAGTGATGCCGTCGTCGAAGCTGTTACAATAATAGTTGGAAAGACCGAATCAAATAAATTAATTAAAAGTACTTTAATGACGAAGGAGTCAACTTCCTCCTCTACTTATATTTCGCAAGATAATTTTCAAAATGCATATAAACATCAATTTAATACATCCTTGAATCAAGATTCGTTGAAACTCAAAGAATCGATTGTAAGTAAATCCAATGTCACGCTGGACAAAATAGTATTCATAAACCAGGGCATCGCATTAAAATCCAATAGACTTGATTTCTTATCTGAAAAAAAATTAGGTGAGAATTATAAACAAGTATTAGATGGACGAGATATCGAACGATACGGCCTAAATTGGAAGAATAAATATTTAAAATACGAAATTGAATCTATCCATAGCTGTAAAAGGCAAGATATTTTTACAAGCAAAGAAAAAATATTTTTCCGAAGAGTATCTTCTAATATCGTTGCGACTCTTGATACAAAACAATTTTACGCATTAAATACCCTTGTTGTTGTCAATTTAAAAGACAGTGTCTCAATTAACATACGATATATTCTCGGAATGTTAAATTCGAAGCTAATGAATTATTATTATTTTAATTATTTGAAATCAACTAAAAAAGTTTTTAGTGAAATCCAAGCTAGACAAATAGGTCAACTTCCTTTTATTCGCACAGACGTTGCCTGCATGAACCAACAAAAGCTGCATGACAAGATTGTTGAGCTTGTAAATCAAAGAATTTTGCTCAACGATAAAAAAATCAACCTAAAATTGGATTCAGCGATTCGTGAAATTGATGCAGGAATCGTCTACATTGAAAAAAAAATCGACACGATAATATATGAACTTTATGGCTTAACTGAGACTGAAATAAGCATGGTAGAGGGTGTAGAGGGCATTGCAACTTCGTAATTTCTTCGTAGAGAAAGAATAAATAAGTTAATATATAAGCCACCCTGATGTACAATTGGTGAAAATTTAAACTCTTTAGATATATCTCAAAGTCAACATCGTTACCGCTTACCCAGAAACAAGAACCCAACGGAACGAAACTTTTAATCATTAGAGCATGGCTCAATTGAATGATCTCTCAATAAGCCGTGCGTGGGAACCGACACTATATTTATACCCCTTTTTAAATCCAAAAAAGGAGAAATCATAAGTATGGCCAAATCAAATAACTTTTCATGCGCTAACTGAAGGTAGATTCAAAACATTTTCACTACCCGAAAGACTGGCCAATATTGAAGATAAGAAAAAACAAATAATAATAAGATGGTTCATTCAACGATATTTAAAACAATATAATGGACAATGCCCATTCTGGGGTAAGGCAATAGGGTTTGAATATTGGGATTATTTTATTTGTTATTCCATTGACATTGATGGAGTGACAATTGAAGAATTAATTATGAGTCTATCAAGTCAAAAATTGAAATGTATGCTCTATGTGGCCTAATTACCTTAGAAAATCGACGAATAAAATCTATTGAAAAAACTTTTTGTTGACGCAAGGTAATTTGATAAATGAAATCTATTTAATGCTTAGAAAGCAATGTTAGGTAACTTAAATAATTACTTAACAATGTCTGAAAGAAATTGGAGCTGACGATGGGACTTGAACCCGCAACCTGCTGATTACAAGTCAGCTGCTCTACCAATTGAGCTACGTCAGCGTTAAGGCTTAAATTTATTAGGATTTTATACAAATTATGTAAAAATCCCAAAGATTTCTTTTGAGTGGCCGGAATTTGCCATCTTTCCTGTATAATTTCAAGTTAAAACAAAAAAATATCGAGATTTTTATATCTTAATTCCCCCTATTCCAGTACCAAAAGAAATTCTCGACTGAAATTCGCTAAATTAAGGCGTTTTTTTAGACGATCTGTTCGATTCCGATCAATTGCTCATAAAATAAGTAGATTTACCCTTCTCTATCTATTAATATTTCCTATACCCTCTACTTGTTAAACTAATATTGCTATTTCTTAAGGTCGTCTTTTATGTTTTCACTACCTCAAACCGACAATGAGCTAAGCATTGAAGAGCTTTTTTATAATTATAGCTCTCATAAAATAAGCTCCGAGGATGATCTTTCATTTCAAATTAGAAGCTTAAACGAAAACATAGCAGACTATCTATCACTCGACAGAGTAGGTGTATGGCTTTTTGATAAAACCAAAAATCACACCTTCTGCAAAGACCTGTTCGACAAAGTCAACTCAACTCATACTCATAATATTTCGATTGCCGTCGCAACCTTTCCTAGTTACTTCACACTACTTTGTAAAAATAAAATTATCAGCTGCACCCAAGTGCACAACACTCCAGAAATTCGCGAGTTTTGGCGAAAATATTTAAAAGAACGAAACATCCAATCTATGATTAACTCTACGATATGGATAGATGGTTCTTTGGCCGGAATTGTAACTGGCGCAACCGTTGGACGATCGAAGTCCTTTACAGAAAAAGACAAATTTATTTTCAATTCCGTCGCGGACACTATTACAAACTGGATTTATCAACTAAGAGGTCAACAACTAGATCAATCAACTACTAAACACGGCCTGCTAAATAATATTGTTAGTAATTTTTTCGATATCTGCGCCCTCGCAACGTATGTTTCACTTGAAGATGCTATCTACAACACCCTTTCGGTTTTAAAAGAGACGACTAGATCAGAAAAAGTGAAGGCTGTTTACATTGAAAATTTTGAAGCAAAAACCTATAATACAGACACCTCACTAGCGGTAAAGATCTCACATGACGAGATAAAAGAACTCGATAAACTTTTTAAAAAGGATACACATTTCTGGTTTCCAGAATGTTCGCAGCCCAAATATGGGACACCAACTTCAATCTTAAAACTAATCGGAAAACATGTAGGCCCATGTCTTCTCATTCCCTTTGGATTTAACAAGAAGGCTACTAAGAATCTTCCTCACGGTGTAATTTGTTACTATTTCGACGAAGCTAAACTTTCCTTCAATCAGGACTTACTAGAAATAACCAAATATTGTTCACAGGCACTTGCTGTCATCTCGGACTACATACGAACTCAACATCTATACCGAGAAAGCTTGGAAATTTCTCGAGCAACCTTTGAAAATTCCTCTATAGGAATGGTCCTTCTAAACCAAGAAGGTGTCTCCCTTAAATTAAATGACGCTGCACGTGAAATTTTTGATTTAACCCCTAACCAACTACGGACCTTTTCTGTTCTAGATTCCATTCAAAGCAACGACTTGCGATTAAAAATTAGAAAGTCATTAAAGAAATTTAATTGCGCGCCATTTAAAGCTGAGACTAGAATTACTTCGGAGTCAAAGTCTAAAAAGTCTATTATTCTATCTTTTGCAAAAATTGCGACTGGTGACGGATCAAGAATCTATAACTTAGTCCAACTTCTAGATATCACAAAAAGACAAGAAGCAATAAAAGAGCTCGCTAAAGAAAAAAACTTTTTCCTATCTGTAATTGACTCAAGTCCTAATTTCGTTTTTGCTAAAGATAGGCATGGAAGATTTATTCTAGCAAACGAAGCTATCGCAGAGGCATACGGCACAACTAAAGAAGATATCATTGGAAAAACCGATGCTGATTTTAACGATTCGGCTGACCAAATTAAAAATTTCCTAGACGATGACCTAAAAGTTATAAACTCCGGAGAAGAGATTCATATTATCGACGAAGAAGTAACAGACTCAAAAGGGAACCTCCGAATTTTAGAAACGATAAAAAAGCCACTCTACTGCGAAGAACTCGACGACAATATTTCTTTGGGAATATCTATTGATGTTACAACAAGAAAAAAAGCCGAAAACGAGTATAAAGAGTGGTTACACAAACTTGAACAGTCACAGAGACTTGAAAGCCTTGGACTATTAGCTAGTAGCATTGCACATGATTTCAATAATATCCTTCAAGGCGTAATCGGCAACATTTCACTCGCAAACGAATTACTTAGCGAAAACCCACAAGCAAAACATCTGGTTCTAAGGGCTCAAGATTCCGCTGAAAAGGCCGCCGAGATAACCACGCAATTACTCTCCTATAGTGGAAAGAATAGCTGTGAGAAAAAAATGATTGATTTAACGGAGACAGTAAGGGAAGCCTATAAATTAGTAGAACGTCTTTCAGCTAAAAAAGCAGATATCCGTTTTGATGTTAGCTTAAGGCCATTGCCAATATTCGCAGATATCAGAAAATTACGACAAGTCGTTCTTAATTTAATAACGAATGCAATCGACTCTTTCAAATCCAAGCGCGGACTCATCTATATTAGGACCTATTCCGCGACCAGAGAAGAACTATTAGACTTAAACCTCGAAGTAATTAATGAAATCAGACTAGACAATTACGCAATTTTTGAGATTGAGGATAACGGTAGTGGTATCCCGGCAAATATCTTAGAACGAATTTTCGAACCATTTTTTTCCACGAAAGTAAGTGGCAAAGGAATCGGACTTGCAGCTTGCCAAGGAATTATTAAACTACATGAGGGATTTATAGGAGTATCCTCAACTGTTGGATCTGGAACTTCATTTACGATTGGGCTTCCGTTGCAAAGCTCCGCCGAGATTGCAAGCAATTTAAATTCCTCGACTCAGCTCAGCGATGCCAAAAAATTAAAACTGAACTCAAATTTCTTGATAATCGAAGACGAGGAAATTTCAAGTAACGTCTGTACCTCAATGTTAGACCACCTTGAATTTAAATCGACACTAGCAAAGGACGGCAAAACTGGAATTCAAAAGTATTTAGAATTCAAAAGTGAAATAACTTGTGTTATCTTGGACGTTTCACTTCCCGAGATTGATGGCATAGAGGTATATTCAATGATCCGAAAACTCGATGGCAACATTCCGATTCTACTGACAAGTGGATATTCACTGGGACAAATATCCTTGGATATCTCAGCTGACACACAAACAACCTTCCTTCAAAAGCCTTACACGATGAAACAACTTCAGGATTCCTTAAATACTATCATAAAAACAGATGGCGCGAATGAATAATCGCTATTAGAAACCAGTAGTATACAACTTAGGTCATGCGAAAATAAAATTGAGAAAAAAATTTATGCGGGAATAAACTTCTTTACAAAAACCAAAGTAGCAGAGACTACGATTACTGTTACAAGAAGGAAGACAATAAGGCCAAAATAGTTTTTCTTTGTATATCTATTTTTCTTTAAAACACTAACTGTGACATCTTCTTCGCCCTCAGTTTCACTACCACCACTTTGCGAACCTAATAGATCTCGCTCAATTGCTATAAGTTCTAACTCAACTTCACTTGCTGTCTGAAATCTGTGTTCCGGAACAAGGGCCAATAGTTTTGAAATTACATTACTCAACTGATATGGACACTCTGCTCTTTTTTCAGAGACCGGTATGAATCCCGACACCATATTATTCAACAAATCGTCAAGAGTCTTGCTACTACCAAACGGCAATTGCCGAGCCAATAACTCATAAAGCATAACCCCTAATGAAAATAAGTCGGAACGTGGGTCAAAAATCCCGCGTTCTACATATTCTGGAGCCATATAGTTAATCGTACCGACCAATGAACCATTGTGAGTAACTCGTGTCAGCTCACTTGTAAACGATATTCCAAAATCCGCTATTTTAACTTTTCCAGTTGAGGAGAATAAAATATTTTCAGGTTTAATATCACGATGAATAATCCCAGAATTATGGATCGCAGAAAGACCTGAACATAACTGTCTTGCCAAAATGACAATCGTTTCAATCGGCACTTCTTTATCAGATTCTAAGATGTCTCTAAGATCGCCCCCTGGGGCATATTCCATTACATAAGTTAATGCTTTTCCATGAAAGAAGCAGTCTATACTTCTCAATACATTCGGGTGGCGGACCTGGTAAGAAGCCGTTACTTCGGCTTGAAATCTTCTTGCTGCATTTGCACTTTGAGGCATACAAACTTTTAATGCATAGATTTTATCTTGATCAGACTTCTTGGTGCACATATAGATACTGCCACTACCACCTTCATTAATTTTTTCACCTAAGACATAGTCTTCACCAATTTGAGTTCCAGGTTCAAGGGAACCAAGTTGCATACCTTGAGTAGCAAGAAGATTTGAACGTAGGGTGGTTAAAAAATCTAGATCAGACATAATTGAAAATGACTTCGGATCTCCATTATCGGTATTAGAACAGTATAGATAATTTGTCGGCAGAAACGTTTAAATGCTAGAGAAAAAATGACACCGATATTTAGGTAATGATTTCAAACGGATACCTCCATGCCCAAGAATAAAATTTTCTAACTTATCGAGGGTCTCGATTTTTGTGCGCTAACATTTTTAATGTAATAAATTGACTGAAGTCGATAGGATACTAAAAATTACAGACGAAGCTAAATCTAGTGATTAAGAAAACTAACCTTGCTAAAGCCTTCTAAAAGCAATGCATCCTCTATCTGAGTAGGTAATTTTAAACTACCAAAAATACCCATTAGTTCTCCCGACAAGAACTTGTCATTTATAAACGACTTTAGTTCACTTTCAGTTTTAATGATCTTACAACCCTTAAAATCTGAATATCCCTCTGCGGAGACAAACTCCTCTGACATACAAATCGCAGCGCACGTGATTTCAATGTCACTATGCTCTTTTAAATAACGTTTTATGATAGTGACGGACTGGTACCATTCTTTTCGCTCTAAAAAAGCGAACATGAAAATTAGCTTTTTATATCTCGTTTTAAATGTAGAAAATTTAAATAGTGACTCTAAAAACAATTCCACTGCGGGTGGATTGTGCGCACCATCTATAATAAAACAGGATGCTAAATCTTCTTCCGTTTTTTCCCAAATATTAAATCTTCTCGGCCAGTGATAATCCGAAATAACTTCCATTAAATTGTCTGTTGACACTTTCAAATACTCAGCGCAACTCAACACAATTTTCAAGTTATTTAAGAAGAACTTGGGGATAAAATTAGGACTTAAAATTAGAGTATTATAAAAAGAATTGCATCCAGCGATTATGGGCGTTACCCCCTTAGATTTGGCTTCAAGCATAATGGTTTGCTTTGCAACTTCATCCAGTTCACCGAGTATTAGGTTGGTCCTCTGTTTGATAATACCAGCTTTATTTAACGCGATTTTTTCGATCGAATTTCCTAATTGCTCTTGATGATCTAAACCAATCGAAGTTATGATCGAAATTTCTGGTGCTGAAATCAAATTTGTCGCGTCAAAACGCCCCCCCAATCCAACTTCGATAATAGCGAGTTCTACTTTCTGTTCTTCGAAAATTTTAAAGATCGCAGCGGTTATCGCCACAAAAAATGTCGGCGTCGTTCCTATCTGGTCACAGCATTCTTTTACTCTCGCTAAAGCCAAATTCAACTCTTCGTCACTAACCGGACACGAGTTAATCAAGCATCGCTCGTTAATATTAAAGATATGCGGCGAAGACATTAATCCTACTTTTGGGACGTAGGCTTTCTTCACCAAGATATGATTTAAAAGACTTGCCACTGTCCCCTTTCCATTGGTTCCCGCGATATGGATAGAGCGATATGAATTCTGAGGATTACCCAACTTATCTAATAGTTCTTGAGTAAAACTAAGCGGGGTATAGTTAACTCCATTCCAGGGAGGAAGGCTCAATAACCACTCGAGGTCTAATAATTTAGAAGACTTCTCCACCTTACTCTAAAGGACTCTGAAGTTGATAAACAACGCCATCTCTGATTTCAGCTTTACATCCGATTGGAACCGGTAAATTGGTTCCCCAATGTCCAACTTCAAGACCCGTTAAAATAGGAAAAGTGAACGGAGCAAGTCTTGAATTACAAAATTGACCGATAACTTCCTCCATACTTGGGCCACGGTCACCATTGGAGTTTGCTGAATTCGGCTTAGAAAATCGGCCAAAACACAATCCTTTCAACCTATCGAACTTCCCTGCTAAATAAAGCTGATCTAATAATCTTTGAACTCTATACGGGGCTTCACCAACCTCCTCAATAATCAAAATGGCGTCCTGGTAATCAATATCAAACTCAGTTCCCAATAAAGCCGCAAGCATGGTGAGATTCCCTGCTAACAGGAATCCTTCCGAAACAGCAGACTCTTTTAAAATTGATTTAGAATCAAATTTAATCCGATAGTCACGATCCGTGATCATCGAGATCAACGAATCAACTGATATTTTTGCCTCAACCGAATTATCATAATCTGCAAACGCAGAACCGAGCGTTGCACCATGAATTGCTGGAATTCCACATTTTGAAACCATCTGAAGCAAAATTGAGGTGACGTCCGAATTCCCAATCAACAACTTTGGATTTTCTTTCCAGAGTCCATAGGGCAGATTTTTCAATATTTCTAAGCTACCTGTTGCACCTCTGGCTGCGAGCAAACATCCAATGGAGGTATCATTTAACATCCTTTCAATCGCCGAAATGCGCATTTGAGGGGAACCGTTTGAGAAACCAAAGGTGTAGTCAGCGTAATATTTAGAACACGAATAATCCTGAAGATATTGATAATTAAGCTTAACAAGTAAATCTAAGGCTAAACTCTCTCTTGCCGGTGGAACCGGTCCTCCAGTCGAGACTATTCCAAACTTTCCTGTAAAAGTTGGTACAAATTTTTTTAGAGGTTGCATATGTCGATAATTAATTTAATTCAACTCGAAATTACTAGTCTTTTGGGCAGTTGTCGAATGCTATCATTTCTAATAACATCCATTCAAGTGATCGGGATTTGACCTAACCCCCTATATCCTTCCCAAAATAACAATTCAACGAATTTAAAATATGACTGCAAATGAATTAAATAAATCAATCGACCCAAGTAAGAAGTTTGATCATATCGCCATAGCTGTTCGCGATCTGGAGAAATCCAGTGCATTCTATTGCAATTTGTTAGATCTAAAAGAAGTCCACCGCGAATACGTAAAGAATGAAGATTTAGATGTCGTTTTTCTCGAACCGACTAATTCAAACTCCTGTTCCTATAAGATAGAGTTAATCTCCCCCCGTCCAAACAATAAATCAGTAACTAAGTTTTTAACCCAAAGAGGTGAAGGAATTCACCACATAGCCTACCTTGTAGAGAACTTAAACGAAGCTATCTCTGATTTTAAGAAATCAGGCGCACAAATTATATCAGGTTATCCCCGAAAAGGTTCCAGAGGAAAAACAATCGCATTCTTTTCACCCAAAACGACGAATGGCGTTTTAATTGAAATTTGCGCAATAAATTAATAAATAGTATAAAAAGTTGCTTGAAAATCTTACAATTTTATAAAAAATGCGCATAATTATTGCAGAGCCAGACACCTCTAGACAAAGACAGTTAAGAACCATCTTAACTAGTTTAGGCCATAAATCGGCTGATGTAGAAACCGCGTTAGATAGCAAGACTACGATGAGTCTCCTGAGGAAGAAACGCTTTGATATTGCATTTTTTTGTCATGCGCCATTAAGTTTTGACGGCCTCAAGCTCGTCCAAGACATCCGATCAAGTAATTCAAAAAGTCTCCCAATTGTTCTGTACAGTTCATCCTTGGATCGCGAGACCTTATTAAGTGCCAACGAATGTGGCGCTAATGGCTTTCTAGCGTATCCATTTTCTGTCAGTGACGTTGAGGATTCTATTGCCACAGCAATAAAAAGAGCGGGATAGTTTATGTTTAATAGTTTAGGTGAAAAATTAGAAAGTATTTTCAGTGCCCTGAAATCAAAAGGCAGTTTAACTGAAAAAGATATTGATAGCGCACTTTCCGATATAAGAGTCGCACTACTTGATGCGGATGTCGCGTTGAGTGTTGTTAAAAGTTTCTGCGAACAAATCAAACAGAAATCTTTGGGGATGAAAGTTTTAAAGAGCTTGAACCCGGGCCAGATGGTTATCAAATTCGTGCATGACGAACTGATCAATATTCTAGGAAAGCACGAGCCTTTAAATCTAAAATTTAGTCCTCCAGTTATTCTGGTTTTGGTCGGACTTCAAGGTTCCGGTAAAACTACATCAACAGTAAAGCTAGCTAAACTTCTAAAAGATGAATACAAAAAGAGACCTCTCTTGGTCTCCGTCGACGTTTATCGACCGGCCGCGATAGAACAACTTAATGTATTGGCAAACAATTTAGACATCGCTGTTTTCCCTTCTAACAAAGAAGAAAACCCCAAAGAAATAGCTTTGAGAGCAAGAAAACACGCTCAAACAGCAGGATATGACGTATTACTTATCGATACTGCAGGCCGTCTACAAATTGACACTACGTTAATGAATGAGCTCATCGATATCGTAGAAGAAATCGAACCTCACGAAGTTCTCTTAGTCGCAGATGCAATGACTGGTCAAGAAGCAGCAAAGGTTGCCAAAACTTTCAATGAATCTCTAGAAATCGACGGTCTAATCTTGACGAAGCTTGATGGTGATTCACGTGGAGGTGCTGCCCTTTCAATGCGTAGCATAACCGAAAAACCAATAAAGTTTATCGGCACAGGCGAAAAAGCAGACGCATTAGAAGTTTTTCAACCCGACAGAATGGCGAGTCGGATTTTAGGCATGGGAGATATCCTGACGCTAATCGAAAAAGCTTCTAAACAAGTAACAGAAGAAGATGCGAAATCACTTAAAAAGAAATTTCAAAAAAATCAGTTCACATTTGATGACTTCTACAAACAGCTTCAGAGTATAAAAAAAATGGGGTCTATCGGATCACTTATGCAGATGATTCCAGGCGCTGGAAAACTTGCTGGCTCAATTGATTCCGATAAAGCTGAAAAAGAACTCGGAAAGACAGAAGCAATAATTCTATCAATGACAAAAGAAGAACGTTTAAATGACGAACTACTAAACGGAAGTCGTAAATTGAGAATCGCCAAAGGAAGTGGCACTAGCGTTGAAGAAGTTAACAAACTTATTCAACAATTTAGCATGATGAAGAAGATGATGAAAAACATGTCGAAGCTTGGACCTGACGCACTTAGGGGAATGGCCGGCAATATGAGCAAGATGGGCGGAATGGGCGGTCTTGGTAAGTTTTCAAAGCGCTAGAATCATTAATCTTTTATTAATTGAAATTTATTTCGCCTGAGATTTGATTGATATCTCAAATGAATGTATATCCCCTTCTATAAAAATCATATTTATTTGTGTTTTTTGTTGAAGGATTTAACCTTTAACCATAATTATTAATTTTGTTTGGAATTTTGTTAGCTTATGTCGGTTCAAATTAGACTCGCTCGCCTTGGTAGAAAAAAATTACCTTTTTATAGACTCGTTGCTGCATCTAAGGGTGCAAAAAGAGATGGTCGTTACATCGAAGCTTTAGGAACTTTTGATCCAACTCAAAATCCTGCAAAAGTGGCTTTCAAAACAGACCGAATTAAAGCTTGGATTGAGCTTGGCGCACAATGTAGCGATACAGTTGCCCAACTAGTCGAGAAAGAAATTCCTGGCTACCTAAAGGGTATCACAGAAGGCAGAACTAAAAAGATTCAAGAAAAGAGAAAAGCACGTAAAGCGCGAGCTAAGAAATAGTTTTTCTTAATCTACAAAAAAAGCTGCCTCAAATTAAATTTGTAGGCGGCTTTTTTATTGTCTTTTTTCTAACTCAAATTAGCTTAACTTTTCCTCAGACTGAACTCCGCAAAAAAAATACTATCGACGCACCTGCAGAATCTCTTTACTGACCGAGTGCTAATCTTAAAATATTAATTCGATACAAGAATCTGTCGACTAATTGGGCAGAACGAGTTATCGACGAAGAGAGATTCACTTACTACCTCACTAGGAACATTGTTCATCTAGTGGATAACCTAAGGTACAGGAGCTTCACCAAAGGATATAAAAAGAGCCCAGTCTCATGCTCCAAAAGGTGTCAAACTGGGCTTCTCCATTAATTTATTAGCTTATCATTACAAAATTCGATTACTCATTAATATTGTAAATCGTTCTTGTCGGATACGCGAACTCGATTCCCTCAGTTTCAAATTTTTCATAAAGTTTCAAATTTAGCTCATGATGAATATCCGCGTAGAAATTAAAATCAGATTTTAATACGAAAAATACCACTTCAAAGTTTAAAGACGAATCACCAAACTCGAGAAAATGTGCACGATCAAATCTTGTATCCTTGATTGAATCTACTGCATTTTTAATCATTTCAGGAATCTGTTTTAGCTTCTCCGATGGAGTCTGGTAGGTCACACCCAATTTAAACGCGACTCGCCGTTGCTCCATTCGTTTAAAATTCTGGATCCGACCTTGGGTCAACTCTGAATTAGAAATTACAATTTGCTCACCTGACAAACTTCTAATCCGGGTAGACTTAATACCAATTCTCTCGACTTCCCCCTTCAAATCACCCACGACGATAAAATCACCAACTTCAAAAGGTCGATCGAGCACAATTGATAAAGAACAAAAAAGATCTCCTAAGATATTTTGTACCGCCAAAGCAACGGCTAAACCACCTACACCAAGACCTGCTATCAAAGCTGAAACGTTAATTCCTAAATTGTCTAACAACAAAAGACAAATAACGATCCAAATGACGAATCTCGTTACAAAGAATACTAAGGTATGGGCTGAGCGAGGAACGTTTGTCGCACCCTCAAGCCATTTACCGATCGCTGGGTTTAGAACAATCTCAAGAACTTGCCCCACCTGTAAAAACAGCACGATAGTAGTGAGTTTTGCTACAACCGATGCAGCCTGCGGCGGCACGTTAAAAAACTTCAATACGATGTTTATAGACAGCACTATCAGGGTAAAAGTTGAAATACTTTTAATTATTAACTCTAAGTACTTCAATGGCTTTGAGGCCAGTCCGGAGTTAATAGCGAGCTTCCCGAGAATCGATCTCAGCACTAATTTGAAGACTACAGTTAGCAATCCAACTGCAATAGCTGAAACTAAGACTACCCATATTGGGAGTCCCCAGAGCGTTTCATTTAATGGTCCTAATCGATTTAAAAAATCTTTGGCGTTTTCTAACATTAATTCCTAACCTTTAAGTATCTATATTTTTCTCTGCCTATTAACTCTGCTTAATAACACAAATACGATCCGTTATTAAAAGCACTCTTTTTAAGTGAAAGCCTAACTTTCCCAAATAAGGCTGCTAGGTAGTTTAGCTTCCATATTTTAACCTTCTCCTAGAGACATTAGGCATAAAGCTGAATAATTTCTGACACTTGTAATACAACAAATAATTTTACTGTCAAAAACCTCTGTTTTTCGTTTGAATAGGCACCTCTTTAGGCTTAGACTGAAGAATAAACAAATTTGGGAGCAACTAGCTATGAAATCGTTCAAATCGATCCATAAAAAAAGAAGCTCTATCTCATATCTAAAAAAAGTATTGAGAATTTATTGCAAAAAGAAATATCGAACCGGCATGAAAGTTCTTACCAATCCGAATGATGACCAAAATTTAAATGCGGAAGAGATGCACCACTCAGCGTTTTTGAAATTCCGCCGAAGATAACACGTGGCTTAAAATCATAAGTAACTCTATGAGAACTCTCTGGCGACAAGTAGAATCTTTTATCAATACTGCTAACGATTTTAATCCCCTCGCAAGATTTCAAATCGGACAAGCAGTATTCCTAAAAGTGGATACAAAGAGCATAATTGAAGGTCCTGGTTACCACCCTTTTCCAGAACAAGCTGAGACACTGCTCTTATAATTTACTGCAGAAAGCAAAGGATTAGTTTCAACTGAATTTACATCGTATCCAATATTCTTCCATCCAGAAAGCGAATATAAATCTCCAGCGGATCGAACAGCAGAAGAATTAGAAGCAAAATAGTTCATCTTCACTGGACCTTTCGCATTAAAAAAACAATTGTTGTCTGTTACCAGTAAAGTAGAATTTTCTGTTATATCCTTTGCAGCATTAGAACCATAGATATCTATATCAAATATTCCGCCAGCATCGGCCCCATAATTACTATCGTCAGAAATCACGTTATTGCGAAATGTGAAAGTTCCATAATTGTAATTACCCTGGATAAATTGAGATGGATTAAATTCAAAAGCAGTCGTGTTAACAAATGTATTATATTCTACGATATTATCTCTACCGTCAGCGTTACCACCCATATCCTTAACCATTACGCCAGTGTCACTATTTAAAATCAAATTATGGTGAATCCTTCCGCCATAGCCGCCGTTTCCAACTGCGGTGAAGAAACAGTTTCGAAAAACATTATTATAGACTTCAAATAACCCCCCAGAGACACTTTGACTATGTTTGTAAACTAAACAAGATCCAGTCTTTTGCGCATTGGTACTTTGACTTTGATAAATATAATTATGGTGGATCTTTACGTTTCCACCCTTAAACAAAACTATATTTCTACTATTTTCTGTTTTTTGGCCGCCGGTATCCGCACAGGTTCGATCGTAATTATCGTGGATAACCGAGTTGCTAACTTCTAAATTATTAACATACGTAAAATACAGACCCGCCGGATTGTCATTATCCACACCGTCGGTGTCGTAAATAGTCATGTTGGTAAATTTTAAATTATCCGAATCGAAACCCGCAACTCCAGCGTGACTCGCTCCCTTAATTTGAATTCCATGAAAATGGATATGACTTGCGTTCCTCACTTCTATTCCTCGCGCAACGCCAGCTGGACTAATCACTGGAACATTTCCAGGGTACGCTTTAAAGACGATAGGTGCAGACGAAGTACCACGAACACCGTTCAACTTTAATACGTGCTGAAGGAACTCTGGTTCATAGGTAACATATTCATCCTGATAAACTCCAGACATAAGATAGATAACATCTCCTGGTATCAAGGTGATTCTATTAGCTGGGGCAGAAGTACCCTTGCTACTTGCGTAAGTTACAAGCCTTCTCACTGTTTTAAGTGGTTGAGCGTATGAACCCGAGTTATTATCATTGCCACTCACAGGATTTACGTAAAAACAGCGACCACTTCCCTTTGACTCGCAAAGCGTGTCACATGAACAAGCGCTAAAAGAGCCGCCAGCCTGACAAGTTTTTACTCCATCACCACAATCAGCTTTACATTCAACCGACACCCCTGGATACACAGAATGATCCTTGGCATCACAATCCGAATTATTTTCGTAACCATCGTTGTCAAAATCTGCTGTTGGACATAGAGCATCACCTCCAGTGCAGTCATCATCTATCCCATTTCCACAAATTTCAGGAGAAGGAGTACAAGCTTTAAATTCGACACTCGCGACTCTTGGTGACTGCGAGTATACCTCACTCAAAAATAGAAAATTAAGGCAAAAAGCACACAAGACTAGAGACTTAAGAGATGACTTAGAACATGACATAGAAAAATTTCCCCACTACAAAAGATTAATGGTCTATCGGCCGAAATAGCCATAAAGATGATGATAGCATAGCAATAAATTATGACTCTAGAATATTCATTTTAACTACGAAAATGAATAAGCTGCTAACCTACTATTTTTTCAGAGTTTTTATATCGAATTGCGTCGGTAAAAAGATACGTGCAGATCGGTACTCCTAACAAGAGTCCCCACACTCCAAATAATTTGCCACCAATCGTTAGAATCATCAGCACAAGTACTGGATTAATGTGAAGACGATCGCCAAAAATCATTGGGTTCAACACATAGGCTTCAACAAGATGAATTAACCATATTGTTAATCCAACTAATAAAATGCCCTGTAGTCCACCGTCCGCTTCGAGAACTAAAAGACAAATTGGGATCGAACTGAGAAAAACTCCTGCGACTGGAATAAAGCTGCAAAAAAATACAATCAAAGATAAAAAAGCAAGTTTAGTAGCAATCCCAAAAAAGAAAATAGCAATCGCCGTCAGAACAGTATTTATTACAGCAATTACTAATTGCGCCTCAAGCGCATGTCCCAAGGTACGTCCGAAACTAGCAAGACTTCCGCCGACTTCTTCGTAAATGAAACCAATTTTAGTATCCTTAAGATCACGAACACTGCTAGTTAAACGAGGCAAATCTAGCACGATAAGGAATGAGAATAGTAAAGCCAATAAAAAAGAAGATAATAAAGCGAGTAACGGCTTACCGATATTTTTCAACAGCTCGGTTAATGATTTTATATCAAAATTACTGCCTACAGAATGGTCAGCAGATCCAAAACCAAGCGCATAAGGAATTACTGAAGCGGAAACTGAATCTGAAATTTTACCACTCTCGTTTAATGTAACGTGATCCGACTGAACTTGAACTTCAGGAATCAAATTTCCAATAGTAGGGTAATCATTTTTAACTTTAATAATTTCCGCATCTAATCTTGAGACATAACCTCTAAAATTATCAGCAAATATTTCAGCCTGATTTATAACCTGCGGGACCATATAACTACCCATGCCAACGAGGGCCCCAACGAAAATTGTAAAAACGAATATCACCGAATAGGTTCTACGTTTAAAATATCGTTGAATTTTACTAACTCCGTGCGCCTGAATATACGAAAATACGAAAGTTAAAAAAACAAGAACTGAAAAGGATCGCAAAAGATAAAGAACTAGAAAAAATAGAATCCAAACGGCCATCCGCAACAAAACCGCAAATCTGTGTTCTGGATCATTATCTATTAAAAGCGGATTGATCATTTTAAATACCTAAACATTTTATTTCTCAACTGATGGAAAGACGAGGGAAAGTTAACTTGATTCAATATAATAGCTGGAATCCTAAAACTAACGATCCTAGGATAATTCGATAGAATCCAAATGGAACTAAAGAAAATTTTGCTAAATAGTTAATGAAAGTTTTCACCGCAAACAATCCAGATAGAAAAGCAACGACAAAACCAACTAAAAACATGCTCAATTCGGAAGATAAAAATACTTCTAGATTTTTTAATGTGTCGTAACCGACCGCAATAACCATGATAGGTAAGGCCACGACAAATGAAAATTCAGCTGCCAGTACTCTCGGAACCCCTGCCAGTCTTGCACCGATCAAACAACTACCCGACCTAGACATTCCAGGCCAAAGCGAGAGACACTGAAAAAGCCCTATAGTTAATGATTGCCTCAGCGTAATTTCCTTAGGATTTAAGCTGGTCTTAGGAGTTAACTTTTCTACGACAATCAAACCAATACCCCCAACGATCAAAGCAATTGCGACCGGAACAGGATAAAACAAAAGGCTTTTTATATACTTGTAAAAAAGGAATCCGAAGAATAACGCAGGGACGCAGGCAATAATTATAGCGTAAGGCGAATAAGGTAATACGACTTCTGACTTTTTTGAAAAAAGACTTTTGGCTAAATCGACTATCAAATTAAAATACAGGACGAAAATCGCGAGGATTGCACCAAGTTGAATAAAAACTTCAAATAACTTTTCCGAATCACCTTGCTCACCGATAAGCGAAGAAAGTAAAATCAAATGCCCCGTACTTGAGACAGGAATAAACTCTGTCAATCCCTCTAACAAAGACAAACTTACTACTTTTTCAATATCCATTTATAACCATCTTAATATTTATTTCCGTGTAGGGAATTTATACTAAGATGGGCATATTCACCAGAGGCGAAGGCAACGGCATCGTAAAGTTCTCGAGAAATGTCTGAAATACCGTACTCGAATTTATCGAGAATTCTTAAACGCGATAATTTATTTAAAGACAGGAATACTTGGTTTTTCGGGGTACGATTTCTATCCAAAAAGTAGTATCAGAAACGCGAGCAGCTCATTCATTTACTTAAACCTAAATGTGTACTAGAAGGCAGTTAATTTTATCTTTACGAACTTTCCCTAATTAAACAATCCTTAGTTCCCCACTAATTAACTACTTTTTCTATGAATACTCTTAAATATTTTATCGATATATTTCTCCACCTCGACAAACACCTAGGAGAGATTGTAAACACATACGGCCCAAGTACCTATTGGATTCTAGCCTTAGTTATTTTTTGCGAGACCGGACTAGTTGTGACTCCATTCCTACCCGGCGACTCTTTATTATTCGCAGCGGGCGCCATCACTGCGGCAACTTCGCTAAATGTTTTCTTCCTTGCTGGAATTTTAACAATTGCAGCAATCATAGGCGACGCTGTGAACTACCAGATCGGCAAAGCGATTGGTAAAAAGATCTATCTTAAAAAAGATACTTGGTATTTCAAACAAGAATACCTTCACAAGACTGAAAGATTCTATGAGAAGTATGGCGGGAAAACCATCATTATCGCAAGATTCGTTCCGATCGTTAGAACTTTCGCTCCTTTTTTAGCAGGCGTGGGACAGATGAGGTATAGATACTTTGCGACCTACAACATTATAGGAGCAATCCTTTGGGTTAATTCATTAACTTTTGCTGGGTATTACTTTGGTGCATTGCCAATCGTAAAAAACAATTTTGGATTAGTTGTTTTGGCGATTATCGTTATCTCCGTCTTGCCGGCGATAATTGAAATTATAAATGCCAAAAGACAAAGTCTTAAAGCTGAGTAGTTTTACTTTTCATCAACTTCTAAATGGTGCCGGATTTATTAAGATTTGGCACCTAATATAAAAATAGATCTGAGATATCACCTTACAGAGTTATAGATTTGCTCAGCTGAATTTTCCCATGAATAAACTTCTAGGACTGTTTTGCTCAAAGTTTCTAGCTTAATCTTCAAACTCTGGTTGTCTTCCGAGAGAATTAGCCTTATTTGAGCAACAAACTCTTCGACATTATCCGCCTTATAAATCCCTCTTATCAACGAGTCGTCCAAACCTTCTAAACCTACCGAAGTAGAGACAATAGGTCTTCCAGACAATGCGGCTATTAAGATTTTGTTCTTTACACCTGCACCAACTCGCAATGGCACAACTATTATTTTAGCGTTTTCTAGATATGGTTGCATCTCAGGAACATTCGCATGCACAAAAATTCCGTCACGGCTTCCTAGTTGAGTAATGTCCTTCGAAGGCGACTTCCCCACAATATGGAATTCTAAGGAAGGGAAGTGTTTTTTCAAAGTTGAAAATATTTCAGTCCCAAACCACATTGCAGCATCGTCATTAGGGAAATAATCAAGAGCTCCGAAAAATAGGATTTGCTTACTGTCCGTCTTAGGTTCTGTGTATTTAAACAAGTCGTTATCAAGGCCCTGATTTAAGATCAGTAACTTGGTCGCAAAATTATTTTTCGAAAATACAAATGGGTAAACCTCTGTTTCGGATTCTGAGATAAAGCTCACAGATTTCACGTTTAATATGGCTAAGAACTCTCGTATATAAATAGAGACGGCCTCGTGTAGAAATGCTAATTTCTTATATAATTTTTTCTGTTGACCAGCTTCTCGGAATTTAAGTTTAGAAATTGAATCGCAAAAGTCCAGGTGAGTTTTCGAATAAAGCTCACTTGGTACAAATTGAAAAGGAGACAAGCCATCAACGTACACGAGGTCATAATGTTGATTTCTACAGATCCCTGAAATCAATTTCTTAGCGCTCTTTCTTTTACTTTGATTATTTAAGCTTAAATAAAAACTAGGCAAGAACCAAAGCCACTTAAAGATTCTGCCTGGTAATTTCTCCTTTAGCGTCTCCGCTTCTTCCGAATATATCTTACTGTAAATGTTCTTTTCTTCCGATACAAATTTCCTGTTACTTATTAATACTAAATCTATCGTAGCTTTTTTTGAAAGTCGCTTTGTGAATTCAAAAAAACGGGGATTCCCGGGTGATTTAGATGAGATCGGTGGTTTGTCTGTGATTGTTAGTATATTCAAGTTTTTACTCTTAACGTTAATTTATTTCAGCTTCAATGACTTCGAATATCCTATTAAAATTCCCAGCTAAAATATAAACAAACAAATTTAAGTTCAATTTAAAACTGTCGTTTCTCTAAAAAAACCATTTCAATTTTTCAATAATAGTCCATTCGCTACAAAACCCAACGAAATAGTTGGGTAGAATAAAAGTTATAGCTAAGTCTGCAATGGAACAAAACAAAATTGACTTCCATCGAACAACCCCATGTCACTTATTTTCAAAGCTGGAATCACCAAGAGAGCTATGAAACTTAGCGACATAAATGGCGAAGGTAGACTTGAACCTAGACTTACCTTAGCAAGTTGATCAAGCTCTTCGTATCTTTTGACAACCTCAAATGCATCTAAATCTGACATCAGACCAGCTATCGGCAAAGGCAATATCCTAATGTAATCGCGTTCT
>CAYYIQ010000020.1:0-23565 GCA_964472005.1 uncultured Bdellovibrionales bacterium
AAATACCTTGCTAGCATTTTCATTGAATAGCAAGGAAGGGTTAGACATCGACTCTGCCCCGCCTGCAATTGCGACATGTGAACGTTCGCTTTCAATTTTTTCAGCTGCGCAAGTTAAAGCAACCAAGCCAGAAATACAATTATTAGAAACGGAATAAGCGTATACATTTTTTGGAAGTCCAGCAGCAAATAGAATTTCTCTCGCCCAATTTGGCGTCCGAGGATCAAGTAGAACGGTCCCCCAAACAACTTCATCAATATAAGTCGCGTCTAAAGAAAATCGATCTACAGCTTCTGATAAAACTTTCGCGCTAAGGGATTGAAAAGTATGATTTGAAAATTTTGTACCTGCTTTAACAAATGGCGTTCTTACGCCTCCAATAATACAAGCCTTTTCTTTCACAATTCCTCCGATTTATTGGTTGCTAAATAGATAAATATTATCTTACATTCAAAGTAGTCCGATAATAATACTGTCGGGATCGCCTCTGATGAATTTAAAGTATCTTAGCCTATCCAAATATTGGTTAGTTTATAGTAGAGTTTAATTACCAAATAAGTAATTTCCCTATGAGAGTAAGTCATCGACTTTAAAACACTAAATATTTAGATTAAATGGACGAATTTGACCACAAAAAACTAACACTAGATAACTCAATTTTCATAGGCTCGATTGTATTAGTAAAAGGGTCAAACCTGAGCGGAATTGTGGTTAAACTAGAGAAGAATGGGACAAAGTGCCATGTTGAGGTGAATGGCAAAATTTTGAAGCTAGAGACGGCAAAGGTGACAGCGAAAAAACCAGCGAATGGAAAAAAACAAAAAACTAAATCGAAATCGAGTTCTATTACTAGATCAGACAAAAGTATTTCAGTAGACTTACATGGGATGACGAAAGACCAAGCTACAGAATGTCTTATTTCGTTTCTTGATCGCGCACTTCTTCAAAATGTAGGAAAAATTGAAATCATTCACGGACATGGCCATGGGATTTTGAAGAAAGAAGTTCACCGCTTTTTAAAAGAATCTCAACACATCGCAAGCTTTAAGATACTAGAGCACAATACTGGAACAACCTGCGGTTATTTGAAGTAGTCACTCAGATTATTTAAGCGATTTCTATAATTTTCATCGTCTCGTCTGATATAGATTCAAATATCTCTCGAATCCATTTATGACAGGTGAAAAATATAACTTGATGTGTACTCGATATTTGTTTTAGTATTTTAAGTGCCTCTTTCGCTCTTTCGTAATGAAAGTTTACTATAACGTCATCGAAAATTAGCGGTACTTTTCCAAATTTTTCACCGTATGAAATAGCAAGCGCAATCCTCATTGATAGATAGAGTTGCTCTATCGTTCCCCTACTTAGTTCCTGCACTTGAAACTGTTTTCCAGATCGTCCCACCAGTATTAATTCAGATTCATTTTGGCCCAATTTGACTTTCGTGTATTCACCTAAAGTAATTTGTTCGATGATCTTCGAAGAAGACTCTAGCACCGACTTATATTTAGAAATGTACAATAACGAAAGTACTTCTTTTAAGATTGATTCTGCGACTATTGTAGACTGCCATGTCGAATACAGATCGTTTGCTCTATCAAATGCTGCCGATACCTCGAGAGCATTTTCTTCATATTTGGTCGAATGAAGAAGATTTTCTCTTTTAACCTCAATTTTTGCTAAATTAGTGCGCAGGAACTTATTGGTGTTTTCTAAATCCGTAATTTTAGATGAAATGTCTTCATTTGATTCACTTAAATCAGTAGGGACTTCGCTCTCACCTAATTCGTAACCCTGAGCACGGACAAAGTTTATAAAGTCGTCTTTTTGTTGGGTAAGCACGCTTAATTGCTTTTTGTATTCTAAAACTTTTAAAAACTGACTCCGCTCATGGACATTAATACCACTGTAAATATTTGCAACTTCTTGTTCAATTAACGCTATCTCTTTACGAATAGCATTCAACCTACCAGAATGATCTTTGGCTATTTTTATATTGTCTCGAATTAATAATTGATGGGCTTCTAACGCATTCTCTGAAAACACATTAACATCTATCAATTCTGAATATTCATTTTGCTTAGCGACAATTCCTTCGATTTGATCTATCGTCAATTGTATATCTTTCTTAATCGACTTCATTCCAAGAAGTTGAAGAAATGCTACCGGAGCGACTATTAGTAGTGAAACAAGTATAGTTGTCACTATATTCGGTAATACAAATAGATTTATTCCGATAGAACAAACCAAAAAAATAAGAACGATAATTAGCAAGTTTTTAGTTTGTCCAGATTCCTTTATTTTAAGATTTTCTAGGTGCTTACTCACTTCTGTAAGTAAGCTAGTGGTTTCAATTGCTAAATTGCAGAGATCTAACTCTTTCTGTAAGTCCGCAATACTATAATTAATTGTCGTGTTTTCTTCTTTTCTAAGTTCTTCAAGCAACTCTAAGTTTTTTGTAAAAAGGTAACTTTCCCTTTCGACAATCGATTTGTCTGGAATTTTATTGCTACTAATTTCTAGGATGTCTGCATCATATTTATTTTTCCTTTTGATGAATTCATTCTTTTTTAATTGATGATTTATTAGTTCTAACTTCTTTTTGAATACGAGTAGCTCTTCCTCGTTGTCACCCAACTGCAAATTCAGATTTTTTATCTCGGCTAAGACCATTTGATATTCAGCAAGGTCATTTTTCAATTTAGAATTATGCTCCTGCATTGATAAATAGTCGTTATAAGCTTCCTGAAGAGCACTGCCTGACCTGGGACGAAATAGTTCAAGACTACGGTCTCTAAGATCCTTCATTCCATTCGTAATTAAACTATTAGCTCCACTTAAACCAGTTGAGAATAGCTTCTCTGTTAGTTCGTCCTTCTCAAGGAGGGAAAGTTGTCTCAATTCATCTAAGTCAAAAGCAAACAATGCCCGATAATCAGCGAGTTGAATTCTTTCTAGCTGCTGTAAAAGAATGTCAGAATCTTTTGAAGACTCAATTGCTGAGAGTTCTTTTGTGTTACCATAGCGCTCAAATTCAAAACTACCGACGTTATTTTCAATGCATACCCGACCACCATGCTTACCGCCATTAAGTGGGAAATAGTGATTTTCTTTGCTCCTAAAATTATTGAAGCCGGAAAGCAATGATCTTAAAAAATTAAAGACGGTAGATTTTCCAGATTCGTTATCCCCAGTAATGAGGACAAATTGCGCGGTTTCAAAATCAAATTTCTTATCTTGAAATTTACCGTATCCGTCTATGTAGGCATTTCGAATTTTAATCAATTTGGACTCACATTTGCGTTTCTAGATCAACCAATTGTCAATCGTTTTATCTGATTCAATACGTCTTCTTTTAACTTTGAAGGATCTAGTAATTCTAAATCTTTCATTTTAAGTTTAGGTTTTACGAGTTGCGTTTTAATATCTTCAAGAATTCGATCCATATCGGTTTCTAAAAGTTCGCTCGAAAGTTTAAAAATTTCACTTTGAATCTCAGAATCGACTTCTGGTTTAAAATTCCACTTGATACTACTAAGAAAAATTTGACTACCTAATTTAGTAGTGAACACTTCTTTTGATATTAGATCTTCTATTTGAGTCTGGTCAGAATGTGAAAAGGTTTCTGACTCGGATGAGAAAATCGTATCTAGGTTAATTCTTAAGATGATATTTTTACTTTCTAAGGATAGTTGCTCATTAATTTTCAGCTCAATCTCTTTTCGAATCTCATTAAACAAATCATAACTCGAATGGTAATCGGTCTTGACCTCCACTGACAACTCGAAATATGAGATTTCTGACAGAACGACAAAATCAATAGCTTCTAGTTTATTATCTGAGATAGTTACTTTTACGCAGCCCTTGTCACCACACTCGGCAGGTTTAAAACTTCTGCCTTGAGGAGTCCCTGGGTAAATTATGTAAGGCGTCTTATTGATGACATTGAATTGATGTAAATGCCCCAAAGCCCAATAGTCTATATTTGTTTTTAGAAGATCGTTTTTCCGTAATAAACCGTACAAGAAAGAATCCTCACTAGGAATTGCTAAGATATCCCCATGGTACATCGCTATCTTAAAAGAATTCTTATCGTGAAGCCGACTCAATGACGAAATTTCAGAATTTGCGGAATAATTCATCCCGTAAATTACTATCCTTTTGTCATTAACTTCAAATGAACCTATAGAAGAGTCTAGTGGAAAGAAGTTTAATCCAGGTATTTCTTTTAAGAAGTCGCGTTTCGCTTGGAAATATTCGCTATCATGATTGCCAAATATTATAAAGATGCCGATATTATTATCTGAAAGGTCACGAATACAAGAAAAGAAATTATGTTCTACTTTCAATGACACAGCAGGTTTGTCAAAAATATCCCCCGAAATCAACACAAATGAGACTCGGTCTTCTATTGCCTTTGAGACAAGATTTTTAAATGCATTCATTGGAGCAGAAACTAGACTATCTCTCAAAGACTTTGGAAATTTCGAGATACTTCTAAACGGGGAGTCGAGATGTAGATCTGCGACGTGGTAAAAGGAAATTTTTGACATAATCGGGGACTATTGCTGTCGGCGGTTCAAATATTTTAAATCTTTTGCCTAGGTTATTTACATCATACATTAAGCTAATTAAATAAATAATTAAATAGACAATACAACTATATTCAGCCCAAACTTAGTGCCGATTAATGCTGAGCTTTGCGGGCATTTCTTTGATGAAATACCTGAACCTAATGAACAGCTTAAATATTCGGGGGATAAAGATGATTTTTGGACTGGGTTGATTGACAATGATATTATTTAAATAGTTGAGAAATAAATTTGTAATAAAGCATTTGTCCAGATTTCCCTACTCTAGCAAAAAACTAAATCAAGTTCTTTGCTAATTATAGCGAAATACAAGAGCGTATAACGGAACTTGGAAATATGCTCTTACGTGATCGCTAGAAGTAATATAGTAGCGACTTCTAAAGTTGAATGTACAAATTATTTTCATCAACAACGTTAGCAGTATTTATTGGGTTTTTTGTAACAAAGTTTTTTAAGTGGCCAAGGCTAATAAAAAAAATAAGAGAAAGGGAAAGAAAAAGTCCCATAAAAAAACTTCTGGGGTTACCAGTAAGACAGCTATTTCCCAAGAATCAAATAATCTACCTGTTAAGACGAGATCAAATGAGTCGGATTTCGTTCCTAAAATAGTCCGACGTAATAAATCAACTAATCCCACTGAAATCATCGAAACTCAGTTTAACGATGAGGTTAAATCTAATGCGAAATTATCCGAAGACGATGACCAAACCTTTTCTAACGATGACATACCAAACTTACCAACGGTAAAAGAAAAAAGAATAAGAATTTTAATACTTCTGCTTTTGATTGTGTTGTTGGTCTGTGGGTATTTCCTCAAAATTGAATTGACAACATCTAAATGGCAGGCGAAGTATTTCCATGAAGTTAGCAGCAGGTTAACAAAAAAACTAGTGCAGGGCAGTGGCGAGATTTTTAAATCTCCCAATGGGCCATACGATTTAAGATTAGGATTTTCAAGACTGAATAATTTTAAAGAATCCCTAGAAAAACATAATTTTGCACAAGAAAACCATACTGTCGTTAGTGAGAATGCCTATAAATTGGCAGAATATGGAATCAATTTCCCCTATCCCGAAAAAGCAAAAGCTGGAATCACGATCTATGGAGAAGAAGATCAACTGCTCCATAGATTCTCTGAACCTGGTTGGGTTTTTAGTGATTTCGATTCCATAAGTAGCATCATCACAGACACTCTTCTCTTTATTGAAGATCGAACTATTTTGCAAAAGAACTATCCGGAGAAAAATCCAGCCGTAGAATGGGATAGATTTATAAAGGCTATTATTGATCTTACTATTAGCAAATTTACGGGAGCTCACGATGTCCCAGGTGGCAGCACACTCGCAACCCAAATTGAAAAATTTAAGCATTCTGACGGAGGACGTACATCTCTTCCCACTGATAAACTAAGACAAATGTATTCAGCTTCCCTAAGGGCCTATCATTCCTCTGAGCAAACCTTTGAAACACGAAAAGAAATAGTTCTAGATTATATAAATTCAGTCCCTCTAGCCGCAGTCCGTGGGTATGGTGAAATTCATGGATTAGGTGATGGACTTTGGGCTTACTATGGTTCCGATCCGCAAAAAATTAACTCTATTTTATCTAAAAATTTTTCAGAGCTATCAAAAGAAGAGCAAATCGAACAATCCGCAGCATATCGTAAGGTTTTAAGTCTTTTCCTCGCTCATCGGAGACCATCGGACTACTTGTCCCATGGATCTACTAGCTTACAGAAACAAGTAGACACTTATCTTCCGCTACTCTTTAAGCAAGGTATAATCTCCTACGATCTTTTCAAATTGACACTTGGAGCAGAGGTTCATCACCGAAGAACTTTACCGGCAAGTGAGGATGTACACTTTTCTGTTCGAAAAGGCCCGAATGTTATCCGCAATCATTTATTAAACGCACTAAATCTGAGTTCACTCTATGAATTAGACAGATTAGATTTAGAAGTAAAAAGTACAATTAACGTCAAGGTACAAGAAGAAATAACCAGACAGCTATTACGTTTAAACTCTCGTGACGAAATAAAAAAGCTAGGTTTAGATGGTTTCAGATTACTAAGCACCAGTGCTGATCCTAAAAAAGTAATCTATAGCTTTACCCTTTTTGAAAACGAAGGGGGATTAAATAAGCTTCGAGTACAGACTGATACATTTGATCAGCCTTTCAATATAAATGAAGGTGTAAAACTAGACCTAGGATCAACCTCCAAATACAGAACTATTATAACGTACCTCGAAGTGATAGAAGATATTTTTCACAGATACAAAGGTGCTAATCCAAAATCACTTGAAAAGGCACTCACAATTGAAAAAGATCCGCTAAGTATCTGGACTGTAAAATGGCTACAAACAACAAAAAATAAAGACAAAACAGAGCTGCTCAACGCTGCATTAGATAGAGAGTATTCCGCGAACAATTCTGAAAGATTTTTTACAGCTGGTGGATTACACCATTTTTCAAATTTCAATTCACGAGACAATAACAAGGTTTTACCAATTCGAATGGCATTAAGACACTCTGTAAATCTGCCTTTCATCAGGTTAATGAGAGATATCGTGCACTACTTCAAATACCATACTGAAGGATCTGCTGCCCTAACTCTTACCAATATGGACGATTCAAAACGAACCGAATACCTTAAAAAGTTTGCAGACAAGGAGGGAAAAGTTTTTCTAAGGCGTTTTTACGGAAAATATAAGGACAAAACTCCTGAACAAATTATTTCGATTCTACTTGATACGACAAAACATATCCCAAAAAGATTTGCGGCAATCTATTGGTTTTTAAATCCAAATGCAGACTTAAATGAATTTATTGGATTTATGAGAAGATACGTCGATCACGCAGCAATTAACGAAAAACAAATTGAAAAATTTTATAATTGGTACTCAAATAATACCTTTACGTTAGGAGATAAGGGCTACATCGCTCGGATGCATCCGCTTGAATTGTGGCTTGCCGCGTACTTAATCAACAATCCGGGAGCTGATTTAACGGAAATCTTTGAAAATAGCTTCGATCAAAGAATTGAAGTCTATGACTGGTTAATGAAGACAAGTCGAAAACATGCGCAAGATAAGCGCATTCAAATTCTACTAGAAGCAGAAGCGTTTCAGGAAATTTTTCAAAGATGGAAAAATGTAGGTTATCCTCTATCCTCACTTGTACCCTCTTACGCTACTGCGTTGGGCACATCTGCCGACAGGCCAGATGCATTAGCTGAACTTATGGGTATTGTTTTAAATAAAGGTAAACGTTTCCCAAAAGCTTCAATAGAAAAACTTAGGTTCGCCAAAGACACTCCATACGATACAACTTTCTCATTTAAAGAAAGAGAACCCGAACAAGTTATAAGCGAAGAGATCGCAGAGGTGGCGAAACCCCTTCTTCTTGATGTCGTCGCAAATGGTACTGCCATTCGTTTGAAAGATGGAATTAAAGTTGGCAATGAAACTTTTGTGCTAGGTGGTAAAACTGGGACTGGAGACCATCGCTATCAAGTCTTTGGCAAAGGTGGAAGGTTGATAGAAAAAAGAGTGGTAAATCGGACTGCAACATTTATGTTCATCATGGGCGATCGCTACTATGGTGTTTTAACAGCTTTTGTCCCTGGACGCGATGCTGAAAATTTTAAATTCACGAGCGCACTTCCTGTTCAAATTCTTAAGATAATTTCGCCTGCACTAGCCGGTTTAGACGATTGAGAAAGACAGAATCGATCTTCATACTATTGAGACCTACTCGGCTCGTTTGATCGGAAAGGTCAACTACTGCTTAATCATAGTGAACGGATTCCAAGCATAGGCCCTCTGCCGGTGCAATTTTATACTGAGGTCTCTCTTTGCCGTCCAACATGGAGAGGATATCTTTTTCAGAAATCTTATTTTGTCCTAGTGCGATCAATGCTCCAATGATAAATCTAACCTGATGTTTGAGAAAACCAGAGCCCGTAATTGAATACCGGATACGATTATTTTCAATGGGATGAAAATAGCTCGAATATACCTTTCGAATTGTAGTCGACGCATTGCAATCTGATGCTCGAAACGAGGCAAAATTGTGTTCCCCGCAAAAGAGTGTCGCCGACTGTATCATTTGTTTAAGATTTTCAAGTTTTCTTAAATGCCAAACCAAACCACTTTCCAATGTTGGTGGCGCATTTCGAAAGAGTATTTCGTAAGTATATGTCTTACTCGTAGCACATTTCCTTGCATGAAATTCATTTTGAACTTGTTCACAGGTTAGAATTGAAATATCGTCATGAGTTAGGCTATTGATCGATTTTAAAAATCTTTCAAATTTGAACTCGATCTCGTCAGGCCAATGAAAGTTCACAACCTGCCCTCTTGAATGCACACCAGCATCTGTTCGCCCACTAGCATGCAATTTTGCATCCCAACTTCCGACACTTCTATTTTGTTTCTTCAAACAAGAATTGAAATATACTAACAAAGCATCTTCAATATTTTTTTCAATCGTAGAGACTTTAGGTTGTTTTTGCCACCCAAAAAAGTTAGTACCACGATATTCAAGAGTTAATTTGATGTTCACTTAAGTTTGTCGCTATCTTAATCCTAAATCCACAATCATCGACTTATCGTTGAGAATTAAATCTGAATACGAATTATCGAAAACTTAATGTGGACGTTGAATACTTAAGACAAGTTCCGCAATTTGCACCGCGTTTAAGGCTGCGCCTTTTCTTAAATTATCGGCGACTATCCAGAGGTTGACTCCATTTTCAATACTTTCGTCTTCTCTGATTCTACCTACGTATGTTGCATCCGTACCTGCAAGATCAATAGCTGTTGGATACACTCCCTCTGTTGGATCATCAAGAACTACTAGTCCTGGAGATTTACTAAGAACATCTCTGACCTGCTCCGCACTGAATTTTTTGTCGAATTCAATATTCACTGATTCTGAATGACAAGAAAATACAGGAACCCGTACAGCTGTTACAGTAATTTTCAAGTCTTTTAAATTTAAAATCTTTCTGCTTTCGTTTACAACTTTGGCTTCTTCTTTTGTGTAACCATTGTCCAAAAACAAATCGCAATGTGGAATGACGTTAAATGCAATTTGTTTAGAAAATTTTTCAACTTTCGTTTCAGACTGATTGAATATCGAAAGACTTTGGTCCCAAAGTTCGTCCATCCCTTGTTTCCCGGCGCCAGAAACGGATTGATACGTGGAAACAACGACTCTCTTCAGACCAGCTGTTTCAATAAGCGGTTTTAATGTAACTACCAACTGAATCGTTGAGCAATTTGGATTTGCAATAATCGTCCCTTGTTTTTCTTTCAAGTTTTGCAAATGTTCTCTGAGTATCCGGCTGTTAACCTCAGGCACAATAAGAGGAACTTCTTGATTCATGCGGAAATATGAAGAGTTGTCGATGACTATAGCACCACTTTTAGACGCAATTGGTGCAAATTCTTCACTGATTTTAGCGCCAGCAGAAAAGAATGCTATATCAATATCATTAAACGAATCTTCCGAAGGTGCTTCAACTTCAAGTTCACGCTCATTTAATTCTATAATCTGACCAGCCGATCTCTCGCTGGCGATAACTTTTAATGAGGAGTATGGGAACTGGCGTTCTTCTAATATTTCGATAATTTCTCTACCAACTACGCCTGTAGCTCCAACGACAGCAATTCTAACCCCAGATTCAATCATATTCCTTCCATATTTATACTTTTAGAGAAACCATCTTATTGCAAAAAACAATAATGGTGTCTACGAGAGACTATTATTAGTTTGTTCCAGCTTCGTTTTTAGATCAATCTTTGCAATTAAAGATTCTTTGCTTTTAAGCTTTTCCTTCTTCAATTGGCGATGATAAATAGCGGCTGAATTTGAGTATCGCGCGTACCTCTCAATATGCGTTACTTCTTTAGCAAGTTTTAGGTGCTTATCATACAGTTTTTTTATATCTATATCCAATGATTCTATATTTTCAATTCGTTCTTTTACGACATTATTCATCTATAAAAAGCTCCCCAAAGTTACTCTACAAGTCTGTAATGAACAGTAAGACAAAAAACGACAATTAGAATTATTATGCGCTTCTAAGACCGAGTTAGTCAAGCCACCTAAGTGCCTAATATCTCTGTATATTAAATTGTCGTCAAATTTAATATACTTAGTTGCCGCCCCGCGGATGAGCCTTCCCTTCTATAAGAAAAAAATCTACTATCACAAATTGTGCACTCATTAGCTTTGATAATATTCTCATTTAAGAATCCAGCTTCTAACGCAACGTTATGCAGCAAATTGGGAATAGATGCGTAATTTTTATCCTTTCGCAGAAAGCAACAGTCTAAATAACCAATTTTTTCAGAAGACTTGAACCAAATCGATTGTTTCGCCCTTAGTTCGTTTAAAAAACCCGCTTGAACCTCGTAACAACATTCCTGCGCTGCGGGCCCAATCAAAAAAACAGAATTTGAAACATTTACCCCACTTTCTTTTAGCTTTAGAATTGCGTTTTGCGTGATATCGGCAAATGTACCAACCCAACCACAATGTATAACTGAGCCGATATTTTTCTCACGCGAATAAATAATAACTGGCGTGCAGTCCGCAGTCATAATTCCCCCGGCTTCTCCCTTTCTAACAATAATCCCATCAGCTTCTTTTGCGTCTCCATTGCAATTTGAAATTATTGAACTATGCGTTTGATTTACCAAGGAAATTTGAATTTGGTCATTCAGTGAAAGATGAGAATCACCTTTAAAAGATTTTACATCAAAATCCTTGCCCATGAACGCATATAGATTTTCAGGGAGGCAACTTGTAAGTTGCTTAAATCGATAGGCTGGTCGATTAAAATAGTTAAACTCTTCTAAATCCATATAACCTTTCTGTACCAAGAGTCTCGATATTTATATCTACTCTACATACCTTAATGACAAATCTAATGACTTCGCTGAATGAGTAAGAAAGCCTAAAGATATCTCATCCACCCCACTTTTTGCATAGTCAAAGCAATTATCAATAGTTATCCCGCCAGATGCTTCAAAACTAATTGAATTGTACTCTGAGTTTGTGCGGATTTTTTTAATAATTGATTCAAGTGTTATCGGGTCAAAATTGTCGAACAATATTCCGTCAGGTTTTTCTTGTAGGGCTTCTGCAATTTCCTTTTCATCTCTTACTTCAACTTTTAGCTTTGCCTTTGGAGAAAACTTTCTACACCTTTTGATCGCATCTGTTACGTTCCCTTTCAAAGCATCAATATGATTGTTCTTGATTAAGAATTCGTCAAATAGTCCTAGGCGATGATTACTACCTCCTCCAGCTAAGACCGCTGCTTTTTCCAAGGTTCGGTAGCCAGGTGTTGTTTTTCTTGTATCTAAGATTTTTACAGAATAAGGCTTTACGCGTTCAACGACCTGTTGTGTCATCGTCGACACAGCTGACAACCTTTGCAAGAAATTTAATGCGGTTCTTTCGGCGGTTAAGATGCCACTGAATGGTCCTTCAATTCTAGCTATAACAGCGCCTAATTCAATTTTCTCTCCATCTTCAATGAGGATTTCGTAGGAAATCGATTTATCAATCATTGTAAACACCGTTTTCGCAACTTGATGGCCAAAGACTATACCTGGTTGTTTTGCAATTATTTTTGCCTTCGCATTCAAACTCGAGTCTATGCAAGCATCACTCGTAATGTCTTGTTTGGTTGGACCCAGATCTTCATCCAATGCAATTTGAATTAATGAAGTTACATTTCTATTTATGTAGTTGGTCATCAGTGCACTCACAAAAAATTTAAAAAACGACTTTTGCGTATAAATTAAAAAGTATAGAAATCATCCCAAGGAGTATTACCAAAGTCATAATTCCGTACAGAGCATATTTTTTTTCCTTAGCAATTTCCTCACTTCGAATCGTTTCCAAACTTGGTCTAGAAAAACGTTGAACACCCAACTCTGAGCGAGCCATCGTTTTAGAAGGTTTTTCGTTTTGATGATCATCCGGTATTGGAACCTCCATTGAAAGCTTACTTCCCACATTCTTAAGCTTCTCTTGATATGGATCATTCCAACTATCTTCGCCCATTCTTGATTTAAGATATTCTGGCAAGGGTTGGTTGAGGTCTTCTTCCTGACTATCTGAGTTCTGATTAGCCGTGCCAGCGCTACTTTCCAAACTTACCAGAAATGTAAATCCATCAATTTCAATAACATCTCTATCATTTAATTCTTGATCTTCTAACAAAGGGGTCGAATTAAGAATAACTTGCTCTACTTCACTTCGACGCACGATGCACAATCTTCCACTTTCTTGTTTTACGATGAAAGCTGGATCGCCGTCCTGATTAGGTCTACGGATTGTTGATTTTGGACCACCATAAACGAAGGTAGTCCCCTCATCTATTTTAAAATTACCTTCATACTTATCTTCACTGAATAGAAGTAGACTTGGAATAATTGTATTACTTGCAGTTGTTTCTACTCTGGTACCGAAAGTTCCAAAAACTATTTGATCTCCATTGTCGATCAAGTAAGGTTTGTTTGCAGCAAGCTTGAGACTATTCAGAAAAGTGCCATTTGTGCTACCTCGATCTATCAAAATCCATCTGTTACCGAAAAGAAATATTTCGCCATGATCACGAGAGATAGACGAAAACGGCATCACAAAATCGCTTTGATCAGTTCGTCCGATTGTATTTTTTTCACTTTCTGTATCAAATAATGTTTGGCCATTTTCTAGCGAAACAAAAGTAATACTATTTCCCATTTTTAGATCCATTAAATTGCAATACGCCAAATAAAATTTTTAGTGGAAAAGTGTAATAACCAGATAAAACTTTGAGAATGCTGAATCTGGTAGTTCCGGTGCTCGAGAGCCGCTAATCTGCCGCTCGCGTTTAGGACATACGGACTTTTTAAATCCCTAATCTAATTAAACCACTAGGGCAAAATACTAGCAGTAGACTAAGGCACAAACAAGGCCGTATTTTCACTATTGAAACGGAGACCATTGCGAAACCCTTTGAGCTAAGTTTATGCCATTTATCGCCTTTATAAGCCTTCATTTAAGTGCAATTGGCTCAGTACTCCGAACGTGACGAATAAATTACGCGAAGTTTTGGCATTCAACTAGCAAGAGTTTGGCCCAGATTATCATTGTACTCAGGATCAATTAGAATTTCTAAATAGATAATAACTATTAATTACCTCAAGGACACAAAATTTTACGCTTATTTTTGACAATCTAGATGCTATATTTTTTTAGGCTGTATGGATAGAAAAATATCGGCAACATCCTTATATAACTCTGGTGGTATTTCTGTCGCTAAAGGAATTTTCTCAAGCTTTTGAGAAAGATGTGAGGATTTTTTAACAGGGACACCGATTTTTTTGCAAAATCGCACTACTTCTTCAGCATGTTTTCCTTTCATAGATGACACAAGTTCAGGTGCATTCATCTCCTTCAGATAATTAATTGCAAATGCATTTTTCACCATTATGACTCTATTCAAGTTTAGATTTCAGCTTTCGATATTCATCTGTTTGGTCTTTTCGATGTTCGATACTTTTACGATCCTTTTCTGATATCACCTCAATTTCACTTATCAAATCATCTACTAGCAATCTATTTTCGTGTATTTCTGAAGATTTTTCCAAATTATCTATCTTATCGTCCGCAACCGGGATGTATAAGGTAAAGAGGCTTCCATGACCTAGTCTACTATCGACAACCAATCTACCACCATTCTTCTTAGCTAAAGCATAGGATGCAGCTAAGCCCATTCCTCCTCCACTTAAACTCAAACCACTTGATGGATCCACGTTTTTGGTTGTAAAGAACGGTTCAAAACAACGTTTTTTGGTTTCAAGATCCATTCCTTTCCCGTCATCACGAATCCCAATAATAACGTACTTTCCGAACGGAACTTCATATTTAGAGTTTGATTCACTGACTTCAACGAAATCGGTAAATATTTCAACTACACCGGAATCGTCCATCGCCTCACTCGCATTGGCAAGCAAAGCTGAAACTATCCTGATAACTTGTTTTTGGTCAGATCTAGTCTTCGTTAAGTTTTCCTTCAAATTATAGCGGATAAATTGCTCAGCTTTAAGTTGACGCTGGAAAGTAATTTTATTTCTTTCAATCAGTTCATTAACACCGAAATCTTCTTTAAATGCTTCCTCCAAATATGCAAAACTTAGTAATTGCTTAACTAGAGTCGCGCCCTTGGCCGCGGAATCACTAATTATTTTACTTGATTTAATTATTTGTTCAGGATTATTAGCGTAAAGTTCAAGTAAAGAAGCTTGTCCGAGTACTCCCTGAAGTAGATTGTTAAAATTATGGGCGATACCAGCGGCTAACAATCCTGCTGCTCTCATCGTCTCGCCTTCAGCTAAACGCTCTTCTAATCTTTTTGATAGAATTGCCGTGGCAAGCTCTGATGCAAAGCCTTGCATTTTTTTAGTCTGATCTTCTTCGTTAAAACTATCTGCATTCGAAAGTTCAAAAGCAAGTATTCCGATCACCTGCCCTGAAGAAATTAATGGGATAAGGCCAATAGAATGAATGTCGTGTTTTTCAATAAATCTTTTAAGACCAAGTCCGCGAAGAATATCATCAACTTCAGAAAATATTTTCGGTTTTCTATCCTTGATTACTTCAGCAAGAGGGTGATCTTTTCCACTTATATCGATATTAATCTCGACAAGTTTTCTTTTCCACCCAGCACCAAAAGCCGATTGGCCAATTATTCTTGTACCAGGCTCGTTTACTAAGCCTAGCCAGAAACGTTCAATGTCCAATTCTTTCTGCATAACTTTGAAAGAATTCTGGAAGATTTCCTCTAAAGATTGCGAAGTTGAAAGTTCATGAGTGAATCGATAAAGCGCCTCATTGTATCTTGCCAATCTCTCTGACTTCTCTGCGACCATGTGGCTCTCTTCAATCAGCTGTAGCTGATTTAACGCTCTCGTTAATTGCCCAACCACGGTTTTAAGAAAGTCAATTTGGTCTTCGTTAAATCCAGTGAAACCCTCTGCCTTGAAAACTAAAACCCCTTCGTTTGCCAACGAGGTTTTTAGAGGCACCAAGATATCAGTCTTGCCAGTACGATTTTCTAATTCCGAAAATTCGTCGTGTTTTTCGACATTTTTATAGAGCCGGTTCGGAGTGAAAACAATTTCTTGATTTCGAAAAACATGATTTAAAATTTCTGGAATTTCCGAAGTTTTTATCTGCTCTAGTAAGCTTGCACTAATATTATAACTTGAAAGGTATCTGAGTTTTGCATCCGACTTGCTAAAACAAATGGCTTCTGTAAATGAAAGAGCTTCGCAGATTACTTTTAAACTTTTATCGACGAGAGTTTTTAAATTTTTCTCCTCCGAATAGATTGTATTCAATTCAATGAACAATCGCTTATTCTGCTTTTCTTTCTCTAACCGAATTTTCAAACTAGTTAGCTCATCAATTGGGGTTTTATCCAATGAACGTTCACTAGAAATTCCCCAGTCGGTTTGAAACTTTCTGATATGTATCGATGTATCAAATCCAATATAGTCTAAGATACTGTCTATCGCCGCTAATTCTGAAGGATTGAATTTTCTTGCCTTAATAAAGGCAATTTCTAAGATACAGCTATTAAGATAGAATGGATAAGCAAGAACTAAATAATTCTGTGTCAGGGGATCTTCAAATTGAGCAGGAGGATTTCTCAGTTCAGGTTTAAAATCGTTTAAAAGTTGAAGTACGGTTTTAGAATCAATAGATGAACTCTGTGGATCATCAACAATTTCAGGACACCATTCTATCGGTTTAGCAGTTTTTGAAAGATCTTTATCTGCATATTTTAGAATAATTCTTGAATTTAGCTTCAACCCAGACAACACTTGGGCGATCTCTCTCAAACAGCTTTGAAGATCTTTTGATTTCCCAATGTATGAAGGTACGGCTATCATTAAATTTTATCGAGATACGGCTTTTTTAACTACTTTCGTAGATTAAAATATCATTGTTTGTCATGCGAATACTGAATTACGACCTATAACTAAAAGTCACTAATAATGACTTTTGCATTTTTAACAGTTTCTATTGCTCCATTGAGCAATAGCTCTTGATGAATTGCCTTTCTTTCAGACTTGGTTTGAGGGTCACCTTCATCATCCTTATATTCTTGTTTCAGCTCTTCAAAACTCATCATCAACTGCCTCCTAATACTCTTTCGACTTAAATAATACTTAAAAATTCCAAAACAAAGAGAGACTAGAATCAAGTATAAACAAAGCCTACTTAAAACTAATTTTGAAACATCTATAATATTTGCAAAATCATTTATATTCATCGTCATTAACTTACTGATCAACGACAATAAACTCATCCATAGAATCCCACTAATCACCACACCGAGAAATACCAATTGAAGAATCTCTGATAAAAGCTTAAACGGTGAAAAACCACCATTCTCTCCGCCTCCAAAAATCTTCCTAACACCACTCACTGGATTGATATTGCTAAGCTTCGGCTTTATTTTCTCAAATGAAATGTTCACTCCTGCTTGAGCCAATTCGGACATAAGTGTCACCAGAACTAAAGCAAAACCGAAAACTAGTACCATCTGAGCAGAGTCTTGGAACAATTTATTCCAAACCTCAAAATTTGATTCTAAATGAAGAACCCCACTATTCTTATGTATTTTATGATGAAAATCAATCAATGTGTGGCACCAAAAAGGTAGATAATATATCAAGCAATAACAGGTAGTTAACTGGGCGAACTGGGTAATTTCGCGACTTCTCGCAAATTGCCCTTCCTTTTTAGCCTTTTTCTTCTTTTTTGAGCTTGGTTCGAAGTTCTTTTCTTCAGCCATTTTCTCCCCCTCAGCCTATCCTTGCCCAATTAAAAGCATCAAAAATTTATCTAAATAGAATAAAGGTTGGTTAAATCTCACTAAAAGAAGCAAAAATATAATTCCAAAGCCAGTTCGTAATAACCCTAATTCGATACCAACCTGAAATCTTGAATAGAGTTTCTGAAAAACAGCTAATGAAATTTCGAGGGATAGAGCTACCAAGATTAATGGAAAGATAAGAATTACCGCAATTTCTAAAACTGCATTAGACATCAAGAAAACAAAATTTGAATTTAGGAAATAGTCATCTAACAACGCTTTTCCAGATAGCTTCGTATATTGATAACTGGAATAGATTTCTATGAATTTCAAATAATATGGTCCATTAAAAAAGATTGCGGGCATTGCAAGACTTGCGTAGATTTCTAAAACCGAATCTCGAACACCTAACTCTGGTGCGATCTGTTCTGAAAATTGATTACCTCGAAAAGTATCAATCATCCGCCCAACGAATGGAAATATCTCGAACAACAATGAAATCGTGATTCCAAAAATAACCCCGACAACAGCTTCTTTAAAAAATTCTGTAACTGTGAATTCTTGAACTGTAAGTGAATTTTCAAACTCTGAAAATTGAGCAACAAATAAGGTAATGCAAAGAGAGAGAATAAGGTTACCACTTAAACCAATGACTGATCTCAACGGCTTTACTATTCCTAGGCATACGATAGTTCTAATGAATATCGAAAAGAACAATAGTCCAATCATCGCTAACGCCCAAATGATGCCATTTTCATACACTCTGCCAGCAAACTTTTCACCAAATTCAAAAATGTTGGACCAGCAACTAACAACAGTATGAAAGTTAGAACTATTTTTGGGAAATATCCTAAAATTTGATCTTGAACCTGGGTAACAGCTTGTAGAATCGCCGTAAACATGCCTGTGAAGAAGAGTAACAATAGTGGGATCCCTACTCCCATCCCAACGAGTTTGAAAGCTGATATAAATGTTATTTCTAATTGAGTAGTCATGAGATTGGTAGGTGATACCCAGTAATTAAATGCTCTATTAAAGATCGCCAGCCGTCACTCAATACGAAGACTAAGAGCTTAAGTGGAAGGCTGATGGTAACTGGACTTACCATCATCATTCCGAGTCCTGTCAGAAGGGTTGAGACAATTAAATCTATTACTAAGAATGGCACAAAAATATAGACCCCTATCAAGCAGGCGATTCTAAGCTCTCCGGAGACAAACGCAAGTATGAGACTTGGCAAGCTTTCATTTTGCTTCAAACATTTCTCTGATTCAACTTCGTTATCGACAATACAATTCGGCTTATTCTGCCTAGCTGAGCTGCGCTTCAATTCCAAGTTATGGAAAAAGAGGCGCTCTGTAGGCTGCACATTTGTTCGAACAAAATTAAGAAGTGGCTCACTTAAGAGATTAATTTTTTCTAATACCGATATTTCAATATCTTTATTAAATAGTTCCATCATCTGACTTAGAACAGGTGCAACAGTATAGAAACTGACAAGAAGTGAGAGCAATCCGGAGATTGCTTGTGAAGGAATTTGTCCGCCACCTAGGGCGCTACGGAGCACCGCAAAGACAATTGAAACCTTAAGATAGCATGTAGTTGATATGAATATGATAGGAATCATCCCTACAAATATTAGTGATAACATTGAATCACTTGGGATATGTTTAGAAAAATTACTTAATGCAGCTATTTCGTTCATTATAATTAAGATTTATTTTTGTTGGAAAATTATGCTTAAAAGCTGATTACTTTAGATCTTGCGATAAAATCCTCATTGATTAAGTCCTCCCGCATAATAGAAATTTTCTTTTCGATACTATCGAGTGAATGTCGAAGTTTTTTTTCTAGTGATTTCCCTTTCTGCAACTGCAAATTCGTAAGAAACTTTTTTTCTTTTTCTGTTTGAAGTTCTTTATTCACCAGTGTGGCTTTCGATTGGCAATTAGACTTTAAAAGATTGGCCTTAGCTATCCAGTTTGACCTTATTTGTACTTCTTTTCCCGTATATTCTGCTTGATTTTGATTTAATAAATGAGAGTAATTTGCAGCATTTACTAGTGACTCTACTGTTTTTTCGTGGCTCTTGAGCATCCGCGATATTTGAACAACCTTAGTTTCAATGTCACACAGAAAAGACCTTTTACTCGAATTGTCAACTTTCACCTTAATCAACATTGCCGTTAACTTATTTTTACTATTATTTATTGCCATAAAAAATTAGTTTTGTTGTTGTAATTTTTTAATAGATGTTTGCGCAGCATCAGCTAACTTCGTTACGTACTCAATTTGATAGTTGCAATTTGACATGAGCATCTGTGCTTCAAGCATTGGTCTATAGTTAGCCGGAATTTTATTTACTATCGCGGGTAATTTATTTTGCGCATTGTCCCAGTTCCTATTTAAATTATTCATCGATTGCTCAAGTACAGCTGAAAAGCTTAAACCAATCTCTTTGTTAGAAATTTCAATTTTGTTATCCTTAACAACTGGAATCTGGTTATGAATTTTGGAAATGCCCGACATAGCTTTGATCCTCTATATTCTAAATAGTTTGTAACTGCTCTAAATGGTTATCGATGGAACTGAGAATCGTTCCCACAAATGTTAAATGTACGGGCGAAGCTTTAAAATTGTCTTGTCCTGCTTCTTAAGAGAGAGTTTTAAGTAGCTAGTTATACAGAGGAAAGCCCTAAAAAACCTTTTTTGCGTCAAATTCTAAAGAGTTCGTTGAGAACGGTCGATATATTAATTAGTATTTCTAATAATTGGAGAGAATTGAACATGGATGTATCCGGTGTAAATCCAGAAGCCTCTGTAAAAATTCAGGCCTCAAGCAGTAAACAACTCGAAACTGTCTCTAAGATAATTCTTGATGGTGTTGAAGAGTCTGGGAACCAGACCAGAGACTTTCATAATACAGGGCATAATCTTAACTTAGTTGCTTAGTTCTAAAACGAGCAATAAAGAAAATTTCACGTCCCATTAATTATTCAATAATTGGCGTCTTGAATAAACGCGTGCATAGTCGGGCCTTAGAACAACCGTACTTGGAAGGAATTTTATCCGAAGGTCGAAACTAACATCGTACTAGCTACACCAAGAGCTATTAAAATTGCCATCACTATAAGCACAAACCAGCCAGAGACTTGGCTTCCAGACATTGAGTCGTAGATATAATAGATTAGAAGCATCGCAAAGATAATCGCACCTATTATTGTCCAGTTTAGGTGCTCTACGTAACTTTCGCATACGTTATACGTTTTGATAGCTGTTTTTTTTAGCTGATCCCAGTCTATTTCATTCATAACTTAAATTTAATTTTTAGATTTCTACTTACGAACTACTTCACTAGAAATTGCAGTTTACTCTTTACAAACTATCCAACAATGTTGGACGTTCAGCAAGGTCTCCCCAGCTAAACATCCATGCTCTCCGGTCAAACAATTATTTATAGCCGATTGCTTTAAAAAAGGTATGGACCCAGCTTTCATTTCCAACTTCCGGCGCCTTGGCTTTTTCCAATAAAGTTTCTAATTCATTTGAATCAAACCAAATTCCTTTGCTAGTTGGGCACCGATCTATAACGACACCTTCAATCGCAATTTTCTCCATAGTTTCTCCTGTCGCAGGACTTTTTCTAGGAGATTCTTCTTCTTCAGTGACCTTCAAAACTCCATGGTGCTTATCATCCCTGAAGTGTGACGCGAGATTCTCAAAGAAATTTTCATCCCATTTTTGATCTACTCCGTCTAAGTCTTTCTGGACTCTTGATAGTAATTCAACTAATTCCTTCTCACCAATCCAAATTCCATTGCTTTCTTCACATAAAAAGATGTTGATACCATGAAAGGCGTTATGAACCATTTCCTTGCCAGAAATTGGACTAACCACTGGACCTGAATCTTTGACTGTCGATTTTAATCTTTCTAAAGCCTCTAAATTCTTCCTATTGAAATATTCTTCTTCTAGTGCTCGTGCTCTCCCACCAAGTATTTTATCTGACATTTTCTCCCCTTTGGCTTCAAATATAGCTATTTGAACATTTTAAAATAAAAATAATACATATCTTTAATATATGTTAAAGACAGTCTGTAATGCGTGAATTAAAATTTAATTTTTTGATTGCAGCAATACATTCTAAGTATAACATTCTATAAATTTTCTAACACTAGCAATCGGCTAGGTCGTAGAGAATATCAACACCTTTAAGCTCTCAAAATTAAAAAATCAGCTCCAAACACACACGTAAATAATCAGTTTTAATTATTCCCTTGGAGTGTGATGAGGACACTGTATTATTACTATTTTAGTGTGTGAGAATGCATAAAAGCTATGTTACAATATGAAAAAGACGCTTGAAGTGATTCTATTCTTCTAGTCACGATCTGACGTACTCTAAAATAACCCAATCTTAACACCAAATCTTAAAGAGTTTTAGCTAAGCGACACCTTTATCTTGCCCAATTGCTGCGATTAGTTGTAGCATCAAGATCATCAATTGTTTTTATTAAAAAATATTTGATTAAAAATAAAAATGTTTAATTCGAGGTACATATATGACAATTTCTATCAATAGAACTCTTACTGCATCCATTTTCGCGTCTTGCTTACTTGCTGTTTCAGCTTGTAACAACGCAAATGACAATGAGTCTGCGGTCAAGAAGATGCAAGATGCTGCTCACGAAGCTGCAGATGCTGCTAACCAAGCTGCTGCTGACGTTTCTGCAGCTGCAACTGATGCTGCGAATGATGTTTCTGAAACAGCTAGTGATGCTGTTGAATCGATCAAGGAAACTGCAGACGATGCAGCAGAATCTATTAAAGGCGCAACTCACGAGACCGTCGAAAAGACTGAAGATGGTATCGACCACATGAAAGAAAGCGTAGAAGAAGAAATGGAAGAAATGCCAGAAGAGTAATCTGGTATTAATATTGGGTGAGATGCTTAAAACATCTCACCCACTTCCGCTTCAACTTGAAGCATTTCACAAAATAACCCCTTCTTAGTGAAAAAACTTTGGATCAATTATTATCTGACCATCAGGTGATTAAAGCTGTTGAGATCCTCTCTTCCGGTGCAGTCGTCGGTCTACCGACTGAGACTGTCTATGGCTTGGCTTCCTCTATCGCGTCTGCGAAGGGAATCGAACAAATTTTCAGTTTAAAAAAGAGACCTTTTTTTGATCCACTAATCATCCATATATCAAAAATAAATTCTTTGATGGATTTAACTTCAAAATATGATGATCCAATCGTTAAGGTATTAGCTGCTAATTTTTGGCCGGGTCCTTTAACAATGGTGTTACCCAAACTTGACAGCGTGAATTCCATGATTTGCTCAGGTCTAGACACTATTGGAATCAGAATGCCGAACCATCCCTACGCTTTAGCAATTATTGATTCCCTCGGCACGCCAATTGCGGCACCGAGCGCCAATATCTTCTCTAAAACTAGTCCAACTAAAGCAGATCATGTTAGAGAGAGTTTTGCTAGCGAAGGCATTTTTGTGGTGGATGGAGGTACGTGTACGGTTGGAATCGAATCAACTGTCGTTCGACCAGATTTTGATTCGGGTTCAAATTTAATTGAGATCTTACGCCCTGGAGCGATCTCCAAATCAGATATTCAAAAAGTAGTCGGCGATAATTTTCAAATTAATTTTGTCGAAACCTTAGCTTCTCCAGGTAATGTAAAACATCATTACATGCCGAACATTCCATTAGTCATACATCAAACCGAACTTGAAGACGACGAAGAACACTTAGCACTTATTCGGAATGAATTAAAAAAAGACAGCTTAAGAATCCATAAGATGGACCTTAGTCCAATTGGAGTGTTAGCGGCGCGGCAGCTTTATCAGAAACTTCGAGATGGCTCTAATAGCGGGGCCGATTTGATTAGCTTCAAAATTCCATGCCCTATTGACGAGAAATGGGAAGCTATACTTGACCGCTTGAAACGTGCGGCAACTTTCGATTTTTGCTAACGACCAGTAGTATTCTTAAATAAAGTACAAAAAAAAAGCTTGAGGTTTGAACCCTCAAGCTTTTTAGTGTTTGATTCAATATTAGTTTT
>CAYYIQ010000021.1:0-23377 GCA_964472005.1 uncultured Bdellovibrionales bacterium
TGACGAAAATAAATTGTACAAATCATATTACTCGGACAGCCTCCTTCGCAGGAATGGGGGTGAGGGGCAAGATATGACTGGGGTAATGGTTGTTAATAAGGCCAATTTGCAGCTAATCGGCGAAGTCGTCCGATCTTAGTGAGTTTTAATTTGAGATGATATTGAAAGATTTGGAATATTTAAATTTTTAGCAGTATATAGCTAATATAAATACCTGCTTTGGTTTAATAGCTAAAATGGATGTATAGATAAATAGTAAATTTTAGGTAGTTTAGTATCGCTCGGAATATGAGGTTAAGTTAAAATATAAAAATGGAATATAATTTAGATCTTCGAAATATTTTAAAAACTATTGAGCCCGATTTGATCGAATTTCGCAGGTTGTTGCATCAAGAACCTGAGTTGGGTTTTAAAGAATTTCAGACAACGGAAAAAATTGCACATTTCCTTGAACAAGAGGAAATCCCGTATGAGAGATTTAAAGAAACGACTGGACTTTCTGTCGACTTATGTTCTGATAATGGTAGCAACGAACCGCTTGTGTTGCTCCGAGCTGATATCGATGCATTGCCGATCCAAGATACTAAGTCAACAGCGTATCGATCGAAAAATGATGGTGTGATGCATGCCTGTGGTCACGATGTGCATACGAGTATAATGTTGGGAGTTTTAGTCGCATTAAAAAGATCTGTCTCTAAATTCAAGTTTAATATTAGAGTAATCTTCCAGCCTGCAGAAGAACTTGGTATCGGTGCAAAAACATTGGTTGATTTAGGAGTGCTGCAGAAGGTTGAGTATGCAATGGCTTTGCATGTGGATCCAAGTATAGCTCTTGGTAAGGTTGCAATTCGACCAGGTCCGGTGAATGCGGCAGTTATTGAACTTGCTGCTGAGTTTCGTGGTGAGACTGCTCATGTTGCAAGGATTCACCAAGGTGTTGATGCGCTCGGGCCCGCTTGTATGTTTGTTAATCAATGTTATGCCCATGTGCCGAAGAAGTTAGATGCACGAGACCCGCATATTTTGTATTTTGGGATTGTGCAGGGTGGAATCGCATCAAACATTGTTTGTGATAAGGTAAGATTGTTAGGAACGATTCGTGCTTTTCAGTCGGAATCGGCAAATCAAATTGCTAGTGAAGTGCGAAAGATTGGACAATCTATTGCCGAATATTCAGGTGTCACTTTCGAACTAAGAGAAAACGTAAATTTGAAAGCAGTCGTCAATGATGCCTACGTTGCTGGAAAAATTGAAGAGTCGGCTATAGATATTTTGCCGGATGAAAAAATCATAAGAGATAATCCAACCAGTATGGGCGGCGAAGATTTCGGGGATATCATGTCCATTGTTCCCGGAGCCATGTTGAGACTTGGCATAGCGCCTGAAACTGGTAAAGCTCATGGTTTACACACTTCAGATTTTGATGTGGATGAAAGCGCTATTCTAATCGGAGCTGAGATCATTGCGAATTCAGTTCTAAAATTTTCTCCTAAGGCCTAGCGCGTAATTTAAGATGAGTGAAAATTTACCTCTAAGAAAAACTGGACGATTTGTTAGTTCTTTGCGCGTTTTAAACGATGAAAACGAACCTCCGCGAGCGTTAAAATCGTTAGCTCAAATTATTGACAATGAGTTATGTCATCGATGTGGGAGTTGCGTCGGTATTTGTCCTACTCAAGTTTTGGGGTTAGATCAGCAGGAGTATCCTGAGGTTAAGAATCTTTCAGCGTGTACGGACTGTGATTTGTGTGTGCGCGTTTGCCCTGGAGATGAGTTTAGTGCTCCAAGTATTGCGAAAGAACTTTTTAAAGAAGTCCCGGAAATTTATAATACTCATGGCCATTTTGAAGAAGCGAGTATTACCTATGCCTCCGATAAGGAGATTCGATATCATTCATCCAGCGGTGGTTTGGTAACAGGTCTTTTACTCTCTATGTTAGAAAGTAAGGAAATTGATGGTGCTTTGGTTGTTTGTTCTGATGATAAAGTTCATTGGAAAGGAAAGCCGATAATCGCTCGTACTAGAGACGACCTGATTGCTTCTTTGAAATCCAAGTATGCAATCTCGCCAACCAATGTGGCGTTTCAAGAAATCATAGATACCCCCGGAAAATACGCGATCGTTGGGTTGCCTTGCCAAATTCATGGATTCAGAAAGGCGGCGAAGCTAAATAAAAAATTAAAAGACAGAGTCGTTTTATCTATTGGGATATTTTGTCATGCCGCGGTCGAACACGAGCCGATGGAGTGGATGTGGAATAATGTTATAAAAGATAGCGAGAATGTTCGACGTTATATTCCTCGGGAAGGGAAACATCCCGGAACGCCGTATGTTGAATATCAAGATGGCCACAAGGAGCCAGTCTATTTCCCCGAAAAAAAAGACTATCGACCAAGCTCAACAGAGATGCTGAATGTACTTTATCGTTTGTACACACCTGCTAGATGTATGACCTGCTACGACTCGACTGCGGAGTTTGCCGATATTGCTGTTGGCGATCCTTGGATGGCGCCTCCGCAGGAAGGAATAGATTTTTACGATGGTTATAGTTTTACTTTAGCAAGAACCGAAGCTGGGGTTAAGTTCTTAGATCAAGCTAAAACTCGCGGTGATATATTTGTTGTCCCAATTCGTGAAGATCAAGCTCGAAGAAGTAATATTATGATGGCTTATGAAAAACGTAATCGAGCGTTCAGGGTTATTGAAACACGACGACGTCAAGGATTGGCAATTCCTGATTACGATTGTAAAACTCCAAAGGTTCATGGGAAACATTTAATTCAAACTGAAATCGGAATTTTGACTCATATCTTCTGTTTTATGGAGCGAGGAAAGAAGCCTTTGTTAAAGTTGGCTTATAGCCCGGTGGGGTATTATTTGCTTAAAATAAACTATTGGAAAAGGCAGTTCCGAATCTGGAGAAGGGATACTTTAGCAAAATGGAAAGAATCACGACGAAATGAATAACGTAAACAAGATTGAAGATTCTGAATCTGAGGAGATCTCTTTTAAGGGAGTTTCGTCCGAAAGATCAGGAGATGAAAATATTTCATCTTTGAATGACAGAGATTTGTTGTCGATAGTGCACTCACCGGAACATCCAGACGGCACAATCTTAATTATCTTAAACGATGGCGCGTTTATCGATAGCTCTAAAAGCGAAGAGATATATTCGACTCTAAGGAATAATCAAACTTCGAGAATCGTAGTTTTGAATCATTTATTGCCAATGGGTTCAGAGGTTATTAGATTTGCTGAGTCGGTTATCGCAGAGCTCGAACGTAAAAGTTTAAAACGTATTACTCTAATTGGAATTGAAGACGGTGCTAGCGTTGTTCAAGCGTTGACAATACTTGAGCCACGATTAATTAGAAGAGCAGTGCTGGTAAATCCAAACTCGAGAGTTAACCCCACTTTTTTTTCAAGAGCAATTGATTGGATAGAGAAATTTTTACCGGTGGGGTTGCCGTTTCGTGCGGTAACAAAGGAATTTGATTCAAGACCATTCGTCCATAGAATTAGATGTCCAATTTTAATCGTTACCACTCCTTCCGAAAATTTTTATAGGGTACGAGAAAGTGAATATCTCGCGAATAAAATCCCTAATTGCTATTTGGTTAAAACGGAAGGGGCGTATTTCCAAGATGGCAATTCTGATTTCAGTCAGGAGTTTGTAAAGTTGTTTGATGAATTTCAAAAAAGTCCGGTAAAACGACCACAGAAAAATCGTTAGACCACGCAATTTTTGAGGAAGAAATGAAGCAATCCTATAGCTTATCAATCTGATGCTGCCACAACGTCTGAAAGTGTTCGTAGTTATGAAATTGCGAAACCTACGACTGGCTTACCTAATTACTCTACTCTACTTTATTTAATCACGTCTTGTGCTATTTTTAGATGAACGGTTAAAGTTTTGGTTTTCTAGTAAGGAAGATGAAAAATGTCCTCAACGATCAGAGAAGAGCAATCAGTTTCGTCGAATTCAAAGTTGTTTAGGCGTTTGCTTGGCGCGTTGAGTGTGCTTAGCGCCTGGGGAGTAATTTTGGCCGCGATTTTTTTGTGGCTGAATTTTTATTACTACACATCTTGGGGTTGGAGTATTGATGATAAATCACATCGATTTTATTTTGCATTTTTGAAAAGTTTCGTTGTTCTGTTGGTGTCCTTAAATATTTTATGGCTGGCGCTAAAGAATTTGCCTGAAAGGTATGTAAAATATCTAAGTAGTGTCATCGTTATAGGAGTTCTCCTTCCGCGGGCTGGGGTTGAAGTAATACTGCTTCATTTAGAGCGTTCTCTCATTCAGAATGCCGATTTCCCAACGCCAGAATGGTTTCGACTTTCCTTGGTATGTTTTTTATTTTCTCCTTGGATTTTCTTATATGCAGCCATAGCATATTTAAAATTCGGACGGATTAAAACGGTTGTTTGATTTCCCATTAAGCCAAGGTAACTCCTTGGCTATTTCAATTATAAAATTTGAATGTGATGGCGAGCGATCTATCAAAAATTCGAGTGCAACTAAGTAAATAAATCAACAAGTGTGCTTTTTTTATCGCCGAGAGGGTTGCATTCGCGGGGGATACTGTTAAATCCTAATTGTTAATGCAATCTTTTTGCATTAAGGGCGCTTTGAGCTTCTATTGGATTTAAGAATTGTCTTAAATTTACTGGTTTATTAGTGCAAACTTCTAACTTCATAATTAATCGTAAGCTATTCGTATGAATAATAAAATAGTATTTTCAGTGTTTTTGTTTATTCTTTATTTTTCTAATGCTGTTGCGGATGAAAACACATTTGATGAAAGTTTATCTGCTAGGGAGCATGAAATTAAACGGCTCTCAACTATAACTATCAACGCTGATCCAATGGCTCCGAGTCTACTGGGTTATGGGAGCTCAATCTCTTATCTTGATTCAGAACAAATCAAACCTAAAGCTGAAACTTCTTTAGGGGAGACGTTAAGTCTTGAACCTGGTGTTTTTTCGTCTTTCGGTGGACCAGCATCAAGTCGTCCTGTCATTCGGGGATTCGCAGGGGAAAGGGTACGAGTTTTAAGGAGTGGAGTCGGTTCGTTGGATATTTCCAATACGAGTGAGGATCATGCTGTTACAATTAATCCACTTGCAATTGAAACTGTCGAAATATTGAGAGGACCGGAAACTCTATTGTACGGTAGCTCTGCAATCGGCGGAGTTGTTAATACAACTGATGGGACGATTCCTGAAAAGGAAGTAGGTCGGCCGTTGGGGGGTGCTTTTGATTTACGGACTAGGACAAATGATGACGAGCTTTCAGGCGCCTTAAAACTTGAAGGGCAAAATGGCAACTTTAATTGGCATTTTGATAGTTTCCATATGGACTCGTCAAACTATAAAATACCAGGTAACGCCGAAAGTTTAAGGCTAGTTGAAGTGGAAGCTCAAGAAGGGATCACGGAAGAAGCGGGTCATGAGGATGATGATCATTCAGATAGGCTCAATAACTCGTTTAGTACAACTAAAGGTTTTGCTCTAGGTACTTCTTATGTCGCGGAACGTGGTTTTTTTGGTGTTGCCATTAATGGATTTAAGTCTAGATATGGAATACCTGGCGCGCATGATCATTCCGACGAAGAAATTGAGAACGAGCATCAATTTAGAATTAGCGGTCGAGAACCTTTGCAAGCGGGCAATCGTTCGTTGGTTTCTTTAGAGAGTTTTGGGGATGGGCTGCCTGAGAGTCATTCTGAGAGCGGAGCGGTTATTGATTTAACTCAGTATAGAGTAGACTCTCGAGGTAAAATAAAAGATCCTCTAAAACATCTCAAATCTGCCTCAATGAAGCTTTCGTTGTCGAATTATGATCATTCTGAATCAGAAGATGGTCATGTGGCGACACGTTATTCGAATGATGCTGTAGAGGGGCGTCTCGAAGCTAGACATTCCGAAATTTGGGGATCTAGCGGTACATTAGGTTTTCAGGGCGAATATAGTAAGTTTGGAGCTGAGGGAGAGGAGGCGTTTATTCCGTCGTCAAGAAGATATTCGCCCGCAGCATTTCTTTACGAAACTATTCCAGTTGTTGATAATCTTGATTTTCAGGCTGGATCGAGAATCGAATATGTTTCTCTGAATCCAGATGATTTGGAATCAAGGTCATTTGCTCCATTAAGTTTTTCGGCGGGTTTATTCTTTGATCCTACGGGAGATAGTTCTTATACAGTTTCACTTTCCTCAGCTTATACCGAGAGAGCTCCATCAGCGTCAGAGCTTTATGCTGATGGCGCACATTTCGCACGTCAAATTTATGAAGTCGGGGATATCAATTTGAAAAAAGAAAATTCCTACGGCTTGGATCTCGCATTGAAGAAAAATTACGGAGTCTTTACGGGAGGATTGAGTCTATTCGCGCAGAGATACGATCGCTATTTAAATCTCGCTGCAACTGGTGATTCGCATGATGGTTTTGCGGCCTATCAATACTTAGAGGTGCCAGCACTATTTACGGGATTTGAATTGGAAAATACTTTCCATCTTCATGAGCTTTTGGGTGTTTATTCACATGAGATCGATTTGTCGAGTCAAGTAGACTACGTTAGAGCTCGCGATACTAGAAGTTATTCAAACATACCAAGAATTCCACCTCTCCGAACAATACTTCGAGCGAGATACGGGTATAGAGATATCTTCTCAGGTACGGTTGAAGGAGTATTTGCCGATCAGCATAGCGACGTCTCAACGAATGAACTTCCAAGTGATTCGTATCAGGTTTTGAATGTCCAGTTTGATTATCATTTGCCGTATTTTAAAGATGAATTAGGTAAAAATTTTCTAAGTACTTTCTATATCAGAGGGACTAATTTAACCGACGAAGAAATTAGATATAGTACCTCCTTCATAAAAGATTACGCACCGCAAAGAGGTCGCGCAATCTTGTTCGGTATAAGGACTTTGTTTTAGGCGAAATAAAGTCATTATACCTCTTTCTTGATTTGAGTTTTTTGGGGTGGTTGCCCCACCCTAAAAAACTCAAATCCGAAGGATCATTCTAGTAATATCGACTGCGTAAAATTAAAAACTAAGATAGAGTATTGGAATGTGGGTACAATGTTCTTATAGTTGTTGTTTGGATGTTGAAGCGTTTTAAGTCGTTAGGTAGGTGGTTGTGTTAGTAGCGAAACCTAGACGTACGTTATTCGAAAGAATTTCTGGAACTCGAAGTGGAGCACTAATTCCCAAGGCAAAGAAGCCGTAGAGGCCAAACTGTTAAGCCATGTCTCGCAAAATCGGTTCGACGGGGGTAAGATAATTTTTAAACCTCTAGATCTCCCGACAAGCCACTTGGTGAAAGGTTTGGTGTATTCGTTTCTTAACGAATCTCTGAAAAATTACCCTACCTAACGAATTTTTGTTTTGAAGTGCCCCTTTTTTTGATTCTTGCTAAGTAGTGAAACCTGAATTTAACCAGTCGTCCTAAGTCCGCCTGCAATTGCGTTCGTTGTTAGCAATAGAGTTAGTAGTAAGTCCGGATCACTCTCTATGCCCTTTTCTTTCTCGTCACGCCATTTTTTAAGTAAAGAAATTTGAGTTTCATGTAGAACCTTGAGAGGTTCTTCTCTAAATTTTAAAGTTTTGAACATACGTGGCCTTCTATTTTCAAATGCTTTTTTGAAAAGCTTTGTGAGAAGTTCTCGCGTTAGATTATACTCTTCAAGGATAATATTCAGTATCTCGTTTCTTGTATTTTCATCTTTAACAAGGGCCGCGTATTGCTTCATGAGGTCTTCGTCGGCCGAATAAATGCTTGATTCGATATTTGTAAATACATATTGAGCTGGCGCCCAAGACGAAACTGTTGTGGCGTTTGAAAGAGTTTCCCAGCCATCTTTGTCGTTTTCGTATAAATGCATCAGTGCTGTGCCTGTGCCGAACCAGCTACTAAGGAAAAACCTACTTTGATTCAAACTAAAAACCCAAGGAATTGCACGAAGATCGTCTAGCGTATCTGCCCCTGTTCTTTTTGGTGGTCGTGAGCCAAATTTACTTTGTTCAATTGCGTCAATTGGAGTCGCTTCCTTGAAAAAGGGTACAAAATTTTCCATCGCTAAGAGCGCTTGATATTTGTTTAAACTTTTTTCACTTATTAGCGCCATTAAGCCAGAAAGCTCTTCATAGTTTGGGACCTCGTCCCCGTTGCATAATGTTTGTGACACGGCTCCAGCTTGAAGTAGTTCTAAATTGTAACTACAAGTTAGGAGGTTCCCATATTTTTGGCCTATCGTCTCGCCTTGTTCTGTCATTTTCAAGCCGCGACTTAATGTGCCTTTAGGAAGAGAGCTTAAGAAACGGTTCGTTGGTCCAGCACCTCGGCTAACGGTGCCACCACGTCCATGGAAAAACATGAATTCTACCCCCATGCTACTACCAAGGTCGTAGAGTGATTTTTGAGTTTGATAAAGGTTCCAATAGCTGGAAAGGATTCCCCCATCTTTACTGCTGTCACTATAACCAATCATGATCTCTTGCATTGGTAATTGATTTGGGCTTGAATGTTGATTACTTTCGTTTTGGAACTCATGTGAACGTTTTGTAATCGGGTGGTTTAAGAACTCTCGCATAACCGCAGTACTTCTTTTTAAGTCCGCGACTGTTTCGAAAAGTGGCACTACAGGCAGTGGCGTTATCGGCGTTTCTTTATAGTCTATGCTCAGTTCACTTTCTTTAGCAAGGAGGTATACACTAAGTAAGTCAGACGTGTCGCGGCTCATGCTTATAATGAGTGAACCTAGTCCGTCGGTTCCAAACTCTTTAATGTGATCTTTCAATACTCGATACGTTTTTCGAATCTCATCGGCTTCTTTGCCGATGGCGTCGTCAAGTCTGGCAAGAGGACGACTTTCCTGAAGTTCTTGATTCAATAATTTTGTTTTTTGAGTGAAGTCGAGAGTTGAGTACGGGCCTCGAAGTTTAATGTTAGCGGCCTGAAAAAGTTGTTCCAGTGCTTTTTCGTGAAAGCTACTGTTTTGTCTGATGTCTAATTTTGCAAGGTGAAATCCTATTGATTCTATTGTTGCAATCGTCGGTTCAACAAGGGAATGATTGAGATTGCTTGCTTTGATTTCCTTTAGGCTTTCTCTAAGTATGTTCAAATCAAATACTAGTTCAGATGACAATTTATATGTGTCGATATTGCTTTGATTGTCACTAGGAATACGGAGTGCAACTAAGTTTAAGTATTGCCTCCAAGGTTCATTTGGATTTCTCTTAAGGGCGTGTACAGCTGGTTCGCCTATCAGCTCGATTAGGTGAGATATTCTTTTCGATAAAATAGTAGGGAGTGGTTGAAGGCGACTGTTAAAGCTAATGTTTTGAGCAAGCACTGCGATATGATGATGAACTATTTCTAATGCAGAGCTACGAAGTCCTGCTAAAACATTTTTTGTAATTTCACTCGTTACAAATGGATGGCCGTCTCTATCCCCTCCAACCCAATTGCCAAAAGTAATTGTAGGGAAGGGGGGAGTTTCCTTGTAGTCAGGAAAATGGTTAGTCCATGCTTCACTGAATCTCAAATATAACGTTTTGATCGCGTCGGGAAAGACACCTTTAAGATAATAGGAAACGTTTCGTAGTTCGTCTTGAATTGATGGCCGTTCAAGATATAGATCACCAGTTCTTAGTAACGTCTCTATTATTACTTTAATGTCCGTTTTTATTTGTTTTCGTTCGTCCTCGGACCACATGCTGTTTTCGCGTTTAACTAGAAGCATGTAGAGTTTTCGATGCTGTTCGAGAATTGTCGCTCTTTTTGCCTCGGTTGGATGTGCGGTGAGTACGGGAGAAATGTTTATTGATTTTATCTTCCTCGCTAAGTCGTCCGTGTTGATTTTAGAGGATGCTAGTGTTTTACAAGTTTCGTCCCATAAGCCTTCGCCTTTTGTGCCGCGTGATCTTCTTACTTGGTTCGCGGTATTTTCTTCTACCATGTTGAGAAGCGCGAAACATAAAGAAAGTATTTGAATTGTCCTTTCTTTCAATGGTATCTCAATTTTGTTTGCAAAATCTTTTGACCATGGGAGGTATTGTATGAGGGGAGTTAGCTCAAGCTCGTCTAATACTTCAATTAGTGTCTCTTGAAGAAAAATTAAATCATCGTCCCATTTTTCAAATTCGTATGTTTTTTTCATGTGGCGTTATGTCTTTAGTTTTGGTTGTTTATTTTGTTGCCGTAATCCTTTTGAAAAGGCTTTTGTTAATGGGCGATAGTCGAGAACACTTTTTATGCTTTAGCTAACAATGTATTACTAGTAGATAACACCCGTAATCTTATTACGAAAAGAAAAACTGAAGATCTACGCTCTTCGAAGAGAGTGCTAGCTACGGTCAGTTTTAGAACTTGTTACAAATGCGGGCTTTGCTTCCTAATAACTTTGAGATACTTTCTCGCAAGAGAAGATCGACTTTAGAGCCTAAAATCTAAACTACATTATTATTGTGCGGACTTCGGTCGGTTTCCGCACTAAAAACATGTCCTTAAGGAGTCATTTGAGAATGGATTCAGCATCAATAGATATTATTTTTGAAGCGGTAAAAAGCCTGTCTAATACCTGTGCAACTGTTGTTTGTGAGATGGTCAAAGCAAAAATTTCCAAAGACACTAAAGCTGACAAGACTTTTGTAACGGAGGTCGATCTAGCGATTGAAAAGATTGTGCGTGATTACGTATTGCTAAATTTCCCTGAACACGGAATTGTTGGAGAAGAGAATGCGGATCACAATCCTTCGGCGAATATTCAATGGATCGTTGATCCAATAGATGGCACTCAAAATTTGGTTCATGGAATTCCGACTTATGGGATTGTTATTGGAGTTTTTGATCGAGAAACGGCAATCGCTGGTGCGATTAATCACCCTATCCTAAACCTTGAATATTATGCGGCTCTTGGAAGGGGGTGCTACAAAAACGGAGAAAAAATCGAAATTCATGATTGTAAATTAGGATCGGATAGAAGGATTGATTCGCAAGAGATTATAACGATGAGTACTAGATCCATTTTTGAGAGAAGTGCCGAAGAAAGTCTTTTTGATAGTCTTGTAAAAGATTATCCAGCCCATAGAGTTTACTTCGATGTCTTCTCGACGACTAGAGCCGTAGAGGGGCAAGCTGCCGCTGTCGTAGAATTTAACATGAAAATTTGGGATATCGCTGCGACCGAAATATTGATTAACGAGGCGAAGGGGAAGTTTGTCAAGGTGAGAGAGGTGCAAAAAGAGGGATCTAGAAAAATGTACAGTATAGTTGCGGGTAAGCCTACTGCTGTCGAGCAGTTAGTTAAAGAGCTGGGTGGGTACAAGGAGCTTGTGCTCAAATAAAAGAAAATAGATGAAAAGGAAATCTTCGAACCTCACCCAACAATCCTTTGTTGGTGAAACAACATTGTGGTCGTCCATTTACCAATTTAAGGCGAAACCTTCCTTTTCACCAGATTCTCTATGAAATCCTATTTTAATTCGAATTTCACTAGTAAGTTGTCGGAATTACTTCCAGAATACTTTAGGTAAACAAGACCCCGGTTTTGAAAAGGCTGTAACTATCTGATTTTAAGAAACTTATGTTATTGGTCTGTTGTTTCTACCTATCATTGAAGGCAATTCTACGGCGATTTGCAGTCTTGCTTCAAATAGAATCGCCTGACGAACCTATGCTTATAGTCAACTACAATAAGTGCAACGCTGTATGAAAGAATGAATCTATAATAGTGAGATGAACGCGAGTTCGAAAAAGGGACCGCATTTAATTGTTTAAAATGTTACTTTAAGGAAGTTGGGTTACGGTCATGAAAAAGTTTTTTATTGTGCCATTGATAATGCTAATAATGGCTTCTTGCGGATCTGTCGCAAAAAATCATATCGCAATTAAGGGTTTGTTGATTGATAGTGAAACTGACAAGCCTATTAAAGATGCAACTGTTAAAATTACGTTGTTGAAGCCTAAGGAGGTATTTGAAACGAGTAGCGACCAATCAGGGAATTTTGATTTTTCAGATAGCGATATAGCAGTATTGCCAGAATTTCTTTCGGACGAGGCCGATTTTGAAATGAAGCTTCGATCAGTTAAATTAATTTTTGAGCATCCAGATTTTGTTGAAGACGAATACGAAGAGGAAATTGAATTTGTGCCGGTGAACGAACATGAGGTGGATGTTGGGGCATTTTATTTGAGACCTAGGGACAAGGTCGACGAAAATGGGAATATTATAATCGAGTAAGAAATATTCAATGAATGAATTTGAATTAATTGATAGCGTCAATAAAATTCTCGATGGAGAATTTGGGGCTAGTGAAATCGGTCCCGGTGATGATTCAGCTTTAATTGCGGGTATTGATAAAGATCAGCTTTTGGTCTCAAAGGATCTTTTAGTTGAAGATGTTCATTTTGATTTCAATCTTTCTTCTCCAGCGGACGTTGGTTGGAAAGCGTTAGCCGTGAATCATAGCGATATTTGTGCAATGGGCGGAGACGTGGTTGGGTATTTGATAGGAATTGGAGTTCCGTCGACTAGAGTTGATTCAGTGGTTGGTTTGTATAAAGGAATGAAGGAGTATGTAACTTCATATGGTGGGTTGGTTTATGGGGGAGATGTAGTTAGGTCGAAAGATTTTATAATTTCGGTTACGGCTATCGGTAAGTCTGCGAGGCCCATTAAAAGAAATGGTGCAAGGACTGGTGATTCGATTTGGGTTTCTGGTGAATTGGGCCTTGCCCAAGTAGGTTTAGAGATTTTAAAAGATCCAAGTTCTTTTAAAAATTTTTCCGATGCAAAAAGGGATCAAGCAATTCTTAAGCACCGTCGACCTTCGCCTCAATTTGAACTAGCTCATTACTTAGCAAACAATATAGATCCTACCTCTATGATTGATATCAGTGATGGACTTTTTCAGGATCTTACCCACGTGGCAACGAATTCTAAAAAATCTTTGCGGTTAGATATTGATGCTGTGCCCTTAGAGGCTGAAGATTTGAGCATGAAGGAAAAGTTGCGTTTGTTTGCTAGTGGTGAAGATTTTCAGCTTGCTTTTACGGCCCCAAGTGATTTCGATCCGAGTGGGTTGCAGGAGAAATTTCCAGATTGCGTTAGGATTGGTTCAGTGATCGATAAGCAGGATGAATTTATCGTATTAAGCCACAAATCAAAATTGACGAGCTTGAATGAGTTTTTTGAAAGTCATGGTTTAAGCGGTGCAAAACTGGGATTTAAGCATTTCTAATAGTGATGGATTGTCATGTCACAAGATGATGGTCTTTAACGACCATATTTAGTTCTCAGCTTCACCGCGCTTATATCGGTCGCCACCTCTGGCGAACATGTTCATCTTAGTATAAATACTTTAGATAGAAATTCATACTAAGATAGGTGTAAATGAAATCTAAGCATATTCAAATAGACGATGCCCTGTTCGTCGATCTGTATCGCGAGCAACGAAGCTTGGTTCCAGAAGTCATTTATGCAGAAGGGAAGACCGATGAAAATATTCTACTCGCAACCAAAGCTTTCATCGAAGAGAAGAAAACTGTTTTCATAAGTAGGTTGAAGGAGGGGCAGGCAAAGTTTTTGATGAAGGAGTATCCAGAATTGGTTTATAACCCTAAATCAAAGGTTGCAAAGATGGGGAAGCTTGATCTAAACTTAAAGGGAGCTGTCTCACTTGTGGCAGCTGGAACTTCAGATTTAGAGATACTTGCCGAAACTAAAGAATTTTTAGAATACGTTGGGGTCGAAACCATTGTTTTTGGTGACGTAGGTGTAGCATCCCTTGGACGATTGTTACATCATCTCTCGGATATTAATAAGCAGGACGTTTTGATTGTCTTTGCTGGGATGGAGGGTGCCTTGCCGTCTGTTGTAGCAGGTTTGACGAGTAAGCCTGTAATTGGTGTTCCTACTAGTATCGGTTATGGCGTTTCGAAAGGTGGGTTTGCTTCGTTATTGGGAATGTTATCTTCTTGTTCACCGGGGATAATGACTGTAAATATAGATAATGGTATTGGGGCTGCCGCAGCTGCGATCAAGATTATTGGAATAAAGGAATAAAAATGCTTACAATTAACAAAAAAATTTTAATTTTAGTTTGTATTTTACTGGTTGGTGTATCAAATGTTTATTCCGCAGATAAAAAATCTGAAAAATGTAAAATAAAAAAGGATGAGAAAATTCCTAGTGGAGTCATCGCAAGTTCGGGTCGGTATTCTCAGCAGGTAGCTGTACAGGCTGACACGGGTGGTTCTGCACCGGGTGAAGATACTTCTCTTATCACTGGAAATATTCAAGGGGTGAGCGACAGTAAGTGTAAAGCGGTTGTTACCAACCGAAGCGATTGTAAGAAGTTTAGTGTTTCGTATGAAGTGAAAGGCGGTAAAATTGGCCAGCCGTTAAAAAATATAACTTCCTCAAGTGCGACCCTTGCGCCAAATAGCTCTAAGGAAATATCGTTCAATTGCAATAAACTCGAAAATAACTATCAAATAGTAATTACTAAGGTAAAATAGACATTAACTTTGGTTCGATTTTTTTGTTTTAAGGTCAGGTAGAGGCAATCTATCTATCTTTAGTGTGGTTCGATGTCTTGTGCCTGAGCAGCAGTCATCATTGCTGTGTGGCTTTGAACTACCTTAGGCCATTTTAAATTTAGCTTATATTTGGTGATAGCTAGCTCCCTACGACAAGTTCGGGGGAGGCAGGGGTGATCGTTTTGGAAGTTAAGACTAGTCGCTCTTACGCAGGTGAGTGTGTATACTAGATTTTCGGGGTGAAAATTAATTCGTAAACAGGATTTTTTTAATTTTTATCTGGTTCTATCGATTCATAAATCATATAGTTAAAATTCAACAATTTAAATTGCAACCAAATTATGAATGAAGCATTTATCTTTAACAAGGCATCAAAATTTTATGGCGATGATGCGGCGATCAAGGATGTTTCGATCTCGGTTGATCAAGGTGAGTTCGTTTTTGTTGCCGGCGCAAGTGGAGCTGGTAAAAGTACGCTATTAAGGCTTCTTCTAGGTGCAGAGAAGGTTTCTTCTGGAGAAACAATGGTTCTCGGCCGAAATCTCAAGTTCACGTCAAAAAGCCAACTATGTGATTTTAGAAAAGAACTAGGAGTAATTTTTCAGGATTATAAATTACTTTATTCTCGCACAGTGCTTGATAACGTTGCTTTTTCTTTAGAGATGCAGGGAGTAGAGAGAAGTGAACGTGAAGCTGTCGCGTATAAGCTCCTGGCTTCTCTTGGTCTTAGAGATAAGGCGCAAGTATTACCCAAGACTCTTTCAGGTGGGGAACAGCAACGAGTGGCTGTTGCTCGAGCTTTGATATTAAGACCAAAATTGATATTAGCGGACGAGCCGACAGGAAACTTGGATCCCGATATGACCTATGCGGTTTTTAATTTGTTGTTAGAAGCCAACAAGTGTGGCGCAACTGTGTTCGTTGCTTCCCATAATATTCCGTTGATCGAAGAGCTTAATAAGCGCACGATAGTTCTGAAGAAAGGCGAAGTGGTCGGTGATTTTAAACAGGTGAGGGAATTGTCCTAAAATTCACTGAAGTATGAAAATAAACGACGCTAAATTTCACTTTGCCCGAACTTTTCTTTCCGAATATTGGATCGATCAAGATAGTTTCACATTCGAATCCAAAAAAGGTGCGGTCTTTTCTTTGATAAAGCGTGCATGGAGCGCGACATCGTTTTCCCCCTTAAGCGCTTTCTCTTCGGTAATTGTTGTTTCGGCTTCTTTGTTGATTTTAACATTTATACTTATATTTGATCTTAATATTAAAAGATTACTGGATGAAGTGGGAGGTTCAAATGAGGCTCTTTTGTATTTCAAGCTGTCCTCTGAGAAATCTAGTTATCAAGAAATTCAGGATGTATTGCAAAATGAATTTCATGTCGAGAATCAAAGAATAATATTAAAAGACGAGGCTTTAAAAAACTTTGGCGAGAACCTTGGCTCTCATTCTGGGATTCTAAGTGGTTTGGACGGTAATCCATTACCAGATTCTCTAGAATTTCAATTGCCATTAAATAGCATGGATGAATCAACGCGGAATACGCTGATTGAAAATGTAAAGAATTTGCCTTCGCGATATAGTCAAATTGAAGAAGTCGTGGTCGGTGCGCCTTGGGCAGAAACAGCACAATCTTTACGTGAGGGGGTGCAAAAGCTCTCTTTTATTGTTTTAGTTTTTGTGTTTGGCGTGGTGGGTTTTATCGTCTCGAATGTGGTCAAATTAATGTTGTATGCCCACCGCGAGGAGATAGAGATTATGCAACTTGTTGGCGCCCCACGATATCGTGTTGTCACTCCCTACCTGATTTCAGGTGCATGTTTGGGGCTCTTGGGTGCGGTCTTTGCTCTAGTGGCTTCATATTTCCTGTTTAACACGTTCTTAATTCCGCTTAATTCTCACCTGGTATTTGGTTTGTCGTACCAGGCTTTTAAATTTATTGGTTTCAGTTCAATTTCTTTAGTCTTAATACTCGGACTATTATTGGGAATAGGTGGTGGCTGGTTCGCCCTAAGAAAATGGGTTGATTAATCATGCTAGATTGTCGACGGCCTTTATCGCTAAATCTATGTATTGTTATGCGAGCAGTATTAATTTTCTGTCTTCTCGCATTTGGAAGTTCAGCCGTCTCGGCTGATCAAGATCGTAAAGATATTGCCCGCCAGTTGAAAAGAATTCGAGCGAAAATTGTTCGAACGGAGAACGAAATAGTTCCCCTTAAAAAGGAGGAAGAAGCAACTAGGCTCGCAATTAAGTCTCTCGAAACCGAAGTTAAAAAACTATTAGAAGATCAACAAGAAGTTAAGTCACGATTAGAAGCGATAAACAAGTCTCAAGAGTCACTTGGTGTGCAGATGGTGACGATACGGGAACAGATTAATAAAAAGAAGTCTACTTTTGAAAAAAGAGTGGTACATATGTACAAGACTCGTCGGAGGTTGATGCCGTTAAGTTTTCTACTTTCTTCAAAAGGCGGTGCCGATGATTTCTATAAACGTAGCGCCTATTTAAAATATTTAGTTCGAAGTGATAGCAATAGGTTAAAAGAATTTACTTCGCTTTTAGAAAATCTAAAATATAGCAAGGAAGAGTTCGCAAAGTTAGGGCGCGAATATGATGAACAATTAAAGAAGGACGAGGAAACTAAACGTCAGTTTGATTCAAAGCAGTTCGAATTGGCAAAATCCGTAAGAACTTTAGAGTCTAAAATTGCGAAGCTTGCTAAAGAACTTGTACGTTATAACGCACAAGAAGATGAGTTCGATCAGTTATTGAAAGATATCGCACGGAGTAAGTCATCTAGTGTTGATGGACTCCCTGGCCTTGGAGTAAAACCTAGATCATTGAATTTCCCAGTGAAAGGGAAGGTTATTCAACATTTTGGTCGTCAAAAACATGGTGAGTTTAAAGATATAATTTTTGTTAAGGGTGTCGAGGTAACATCAGATGTCGGGGAAGCGGTAAAGGTTGTTCTACCTGGCGAAGTTGTATTTAGCTCAGAGTTACCCGGATTTGGTAGCGTGCTGATAGTTGACCACGGCTCGGGTTACGTAAGTTTATATGGGCGTATCTTGCCTAATAAAAAAGTTGGTGACAAGGTTGTTGCTGAAGAAGTTATTGCAGTCACTGGAAGTAAAGACACATTCGGAAAGAATTTCTATTTTGAGTTAAGGCAAGATGGTAAGGCCCTTAATCCCGAAAGATTCTTTGCCAAGCTTTAAACTCAGCCTGTCTTTTCATGAGCTCGTACTTATTTAGGTTCCGAACCTTAGATTCCATTTTTATTCATTAAAATGTCGTTAAGTCTCTGAATATTAGCCTCTTTTTTGAGTTGTATTGCATCATTAGATGACATATATATAGAATCGTTTAGTTTAAGTTTACTCTGCTTAGTCAATTTGAACCCAAAATATTGATTAAATAGTTTGTTTTGGAATATTTTTGAGTTTGAAATAAATCAAATTAAGAGTCGAAAATAATTTAAAATTTGCACCTATTCGATATCGTTTCGCAAAACAATGAGCGCAATTGCGGCATGAAATATCTAAAAACAAATTGCGTTCTTCATAATTGATAAAATGAAAAAAAATAAATTCAAATTCATTCTTCCTCTTCTTTTTTGTTCTGTAGTCGGCTTCTCAATTGGATTTATTACTTCGAAGTCAGTAACTCTCGTCGAAGCGCTTCAGTTGGATAGTTCTGACGATTATAAAATTCTTAAGACATTTACAGATGTTATAGGTCTGGTTGAAAAAAATTATGTTGAGCCGGTAAACCTTGATTCGTTAGTTGAAGGTGCGATTAAGGGGATGCTTGTAGTTCTTGATCCACACACGAGCTACATGAATAAGGAACTTTATAAGTCACTTAAGGAAGAAACTGCTGGCGAATTTGGCGGATTAGGAATTGAGATAAATGTGAAAGATGGAACATTGACCGTCGTCTCTCCAATTGAAGATTCCCCTGCATTCCGAGCTGGAGTAAAGGCAGGTGACCAAATAGTTAAAATTGCGGATGAGTTCACAAAGAATTTAAGTTTAGAAGATGCAGTGAAAAAAATGAGAGGCCCGAAAGGAACTTCCATAAAAATCTTTGTTTCTCGAAAGGGACGTAAGGACTTATTGCCGATTACGATAGTTAGAGATGTTATTAAGGTTAAGAGTGTTCGATATCGTCGACTAGGCGCCGATTATGGATATATTAGGTTGGCTCAATTTCAAGATGGTTCTTCAGCCGAGTTCCATGAAGCTTTAGAAAAGTTAGGCGGTGAAGAAGGAAAGAAATTAAAGGGCTTGATTGTGGATGTGCGAAACGATCCAGGTGGGTTGTTAAACGAAGCAATTAGAATCTCAGATTTATTTTTGAAAGAAGGCGTAGTCGTTTACACAGAAGGACGCTTAGAAAGTCAAAAGCAAAAATACTATGCTCATGATGATGGCAGTGAACCAGAATATCCAATTATACTTTTAATTAATGAGGGATCAGCCTCCGCTTCGGAAATCGTTGCTGGTGCTTTACAAGATCATAAACGCGCATTAATTATGGGTAAACAAAGTTTTGGTAAGGGAAGTGTTCAGACAGTTTTACCAATGGAAGATGGGGATGCGTTAAGGCTAACAACTGCGCTCTATTATACCAAGAATGGTCGATCAATTCAGGCTGAAGGTATCAAGCCTGATATCGAAGTAGATTTTAAAGGACCCGAGGAAGATAAAAAAGCTGGCGTACTTTTACCGAGAATTAAGGAAAAAGATTTGCCAGGAGCTATCAAAAATCCATTAAAAGATGACAATAAGGTTGTTCCACCCATGACACCTTCCGAAGAAATGCCGGAAGATCAAGAGGTTCAAGAGCCTATGACGATGAAGACCTTTATGGAAATGGATTTGAATGAGTTACTTAAACTTGATAACCAAATTGCAGAAGCGCTTAAATTATTAAAAACTTGGGATACTTTTAAAAAGAGTAATCCACTTGTTGCCAGTGGCGAAGTACAGTCTCAGGACGAGACAAGTACAAATGAAAAAAAAGACTAGAAGGTTCTGAAAGCTGAAAAGTAGATTAGATATTCTTTTGGTTGAAAGGGAGGTTGTTGCTTCCCGAGAGAAAGCAAGAAGCCTAATTCTTGCTGGTGAAGTTCTTGTAAACAACGTTCCTGTAACTAAGGCAGGGACGTTAGTTAAATCCGATTCAGATATTAGATTAAAAAACGAACTACAAAAATACGTTAGTCGAGGCGGTGATAAGCTCGAGGGCGTACTTAATGAGTTATCACTTGATGTTGATGGTTTGGTTTGTATCGATGTAGGATCTTCGACAGGCGGCTTTACTGATTGTCTATTACAGAATGGAGCGAAGAAGGTTTACTGTGTCGATGTTGGAACAAACCAGTTGGATCACAAGATCAGAGTTGATCCTCGTGTTGAAGTTTTTGAAAAAACTCACGCAAGGGAGTTGGTAAATCTAACCTTAACTCCGGTCCCGCAGTTTGCTGTTATTGATGTTAGCTTTATCGGGTTAGAAAAGATTCTTCCTTATGTCGTTTCAATTCTGGGTAATGGTAGTAAAATTTTAATGCTGGTTAAGCCACAGTTTGAACTGGGTCCAGAATTGATATCAAAGGGAGGTGTTCCCGCGGCAGGCGTAGATCCATATCTTGCGGTTCGTAATTTAAAAATAAAACTTCAGGACTTAAAATTAAGAGAACTCGGGGAGACTGTGTGTGTGATAAAAGGTAAGAAAAGTGAGAACCAGGAATACTTTCTGTTTGTAGAAGTGCAAGGTAGAAATGGATAGTTAGCGTCCCTCTGAGATAAGGACACTAACAATTTCGCTTTTTTTTGATAACCATTTTGCTTCTTTCGTGTTGTTGTTTTTAGGCAATTTCCGAATTCGCTTTTTTTCTTCTTTTCAATTTGTTGTGTTTTTTCTTTGCACAGACTTTTTATATTACTTACATTTGAATTTTACTTGACGTTTTTAGGCGTCTCGTTTGGTTCGCGTGTGTTCATTTTATTTTAGCATGTTCATTGAAATTATTTTGGATTGTACATTTCGAAAACTAATTCGAAATAATACTAACTTCTAAAAACTCATTCAAAAAACTATTTGTTAGAAAGTTCTTGAAGTTGTGTTTAAAAGTATCCAGAATAAACGCACAAAAATCAAAATATTAAAACTACGCCATAGGCCAACACCTTATTTTTGTTAGACCGACGTGAAATAAAAACATTTGGGGAGTAGATGTAAAAAATACTCGAAAACTCTTGAAAAAACATTTGTCTCAGGACTTTAAGGATAACGGGCAAAAAGCTTAATTGCAAGTAAATCGATGCTCGAATGAACGTTCAAGCTGCATTTTAGCCGCCGAAAGCACTGAGGACATAGAAAAGGCTCATCATTTTAATTATTTAGATAGACTTGGCAGGACGTGTTTTTTTGTATATATAGCCTTGCACTTAATGCGCCCATAGCTCAGCTGGATAGAGCAACTGACTTCTAATCAGTAGGTCAGACGTTCAAATCGTCTTGGGCGCACTTTTTTATTTATTTGTTTCAAAATAAATAAAACACCTTTCATCGTTACGTCTCGCATAGTCTCATTAAAATAGTTTTTTTTGTCTAATATCGGTCTTTGCAGACCTGTGTTAATGCCACCCATTGAAAAGGCATTTGGCTACTGTCTAGCAAATAATACATTGTGCTCACGTATTTTAATATTGAGTCGATAGTATTCTAGTAGGTAGTAAAACTCGAAAAGAATAATTACAACAGTATGATTTCTAGCCACGAACTAAAACGAATTTTGGTAGTCGAAGACGATAAAGATACGATGATTTTGCTGAAATTTGCACTGAAGCGATTGAAGGTCGTTGGTATTCAGCATGCAAACGATGGATCAGAAGCTCTAAAATATTTAAAGAAGGAATCATTCTCCTTAATTTTATCTGATTGGATGATGCCTAATATGCTGGGCATTGATCTTTTAAAACAAAAGAAAGAGATCGCTAAATCTCGAGATACCCCATTTATATTTATTACGTCAGAAAATTCTGAGGAAAATGTTATTAGAGCTTGTCAGGAAGGTGCGATTGACTACATCGTAAAGCCATGGAACATGGAGATTTTGACAGCTAAGCTCGCTAAATATCTGAATATCAAATAGATTTCTTAAGATTTTTTTGTTTTTTCCAATCTCTTTAAGTTCTAAATATGTACCTGCTAAATTGCCCTATTGGCCATACTATCGAATGTAAAAATTGAGTTTTTTAAAGAAAATGTTTTTAACTAGACATCTTTACTTCATTTGACTTACTTCTGAGCAAATTTCGTTTAATTTTGGATCGTTAACTTCACTGATATGCTATCTAGCTGTTTGTGGCGGAATGTTTTATCTCTTTTTAGGAGTGCATAGATGAGTACTTCAAACACATTTGAGCACAACGAGCTGCAGTATCTGATCGCATATCTAACTCATGCAAACCAGAAAAAGAAAAAGGATGCGGTCGATGAAGAAAGTCGTTCTGAAGGCAAGACGTCAGAGGCTAAAGAAAATGGACAAAAGCCTGCGGTCGATGATGTTGATGAAGGAGATTCAGAAAAAGACTAGTTTTAGTCGCTATAACCTCGAGAGGTTTTTAATCGGTTCTAAGGCTACTTTTGCAGCTCCCGACATTTTTTAATGTCTCGAGCTGCTCTCTGAGCAAGCATTAGGTGATTGTGTTCTAAAATTGTAAGGAGCTAACTAAAACAGGTACGCCTGCCATAAGTAGAATAGCAATTACAAGGCAGATTCCAGTAACAATCTGGACCGCGTGTTTTTCCTGGTCGCTATTTATTTTTTCCATTTACATCAAATCCTTCAAGTTGTTTGTCGTTCTGAACTAGGTCTATCCTATTAGATGCTATAGTCGACCTAAATTACTCAGGACTTTATATTTGGTAGCATTTAAACTGCTATTTAGGTAGATAAAAATGATTGCTTGATGATTACAAGGTGTTTTTGATATTGAATTGATCTGATATTATCAATGGTTAGCATAAAATCCCTTGCTTTGGATCGATCGAACGTCCCGGAAATTTTTTTAGGCAAATATGGCCTTGGCATCGTTAAAATGTAGAATTTGTAAATTGAACATCTAGGCGCTTTTAATAAAAATTTTAATAGGTTATGTTGTTCTGGATAGTATCGGTAGAAAAAAAAGTATTGTTATGGTTAATAGGTTGTAAACCTACTCAAATGAAAACTTGTAAGAAATTCCATGCCCCTAAATGAAAATCCTTTCAGACTTGCACTAGGTGAAAATTTTAGATCTGGCTTTTTAAGAAAAGTCGTTAAAAAGCTAGAACCAAAGATTGAAAATTTGACCTCGTTAAATGTGCTGGCGCGGGCATATGACAAGTGTCTTAAAAACGGTCTTTCTGCCGAAAACTTCACTGGTGAAGCGCTAAACGAGTTGGGTATCTCGTATGATATTTCCGAAAAAGACTTGGCTAAAATTCCGAAAGATGGTCCAGCTATCATTGTTGCCAATCACCCCTTTGGTGGCATCGAAGGAATTGTTTTAATAAATATTCTTGAAAAGCGACGGAAAGATTTTAAAATTTTAGCTAATTTTCTACTCTCACGAGTACATATGTTAGTTCATCATTTTATTTTCGTTGATCCTTTTGGAGCAAAGTCTTCCACTAAAAAGAATACTCAGCCCCTAAGAGATGCCTTCGATCATTTACGTAAAGATGGTTTGTTAGTGACTTTTCCTTCTGGAACAGTTTCACATTTTCAGTGGCGGTCACGTCAAGTTACCGATCCGATGTGGAAT
>CAYYIQ010000022.1:0-23212 GCA_964472005.1 uncultured Bdellovibrionales bacterium
TGTGGAATTCGACCACGAAAGCTTGTCGACTTAACAAATTTTAAATGTCCAGATACTTTTGTGTATGCGAAACTAACATTAGAAAAATTAAAATCACACGACTACGTAGAATTAGAATTTGCTTCAGAATCGATTCTGCATAACGTTAGCGACTCTATACAAAAAGAAGGTTATAAAAACTTAAAGAAACTCTTCAATCCCGAATTCAATAAATTCAATTTGATCGTTGAGACAAAAAATAAATAATACTTCGACTAAATAAATTTAATTTAAAATTTAGCACTTTTCAAAAAGATACATTTGCCAAACTAAAACTATAATATCTATTTGCTAACCTAAGATTGTTTTTAAACCTTCCATCAACGATATTTAAATTAAAGCTTTCGCCTTAACGCAAACTTCTTGCAATGAAACAAAATATTTTCCAAATAATCAAACTTAATCAAGACTTTCATGAAAGATAGTTCACTCTAGCTATTGTCCTCTCGCCCAACTATTAGTATTTTCCCGCTATCCCATTAGTCATTTAATTGATTAATCAAAAAAATAATGTCGCGCGAATTGTTGTTTTGACGGTTATTTTTTAACCTCCTTCTCAAAATTCCAAGATTCTCAACCAACAAAACGCGCGCCCTAAGTAGAAACCTCTGACTACTCTTTTTATATAATATGGACGGAATGGAAGACTTTAACGTGGAACTAACTCACATAATCAACAGGTCTATTACCGAATCGATAACACTGTTACCCTCACAGGGATTGATTTCGGTATTCGTACATCACAACACATTGCATAACTTCGAAGGAATGAAATTCGAACAGGCGACCACCCATGCAAAGAAAATATATGGGTACGAATGTTACATGTCTGAATCTTACTATCGTAAAAAGATGTCAGAAGGCCAGATTTCAAACGAGATTGTAGAACAAATTATTGATAAACGTTTCAATGTAAAGAGCGAACCAAATATGGGAATATTTGGTCAACCTTCAGACATTCGAAAAGCGATGCTTCTCCACGACGTCTCTCCTCCACTGCATATAGAACTACCTTGGCTTCTTACAGAATCAAATCTACTTACAAAATTCCAAGATTCTGTCACAGCGTCCCAAGTGACAAACATAATTAAAGACGCTCAAAAAAACCTAGTCCAAAACGGATGCTCGGATAGGCTACAGGCTTTTAGAAGGACTCTCGGCCCCATTGAAAAATGGTCTAAGCAAAATTGGGAATCGGTTATAGTCAGCCTTTTATGGGATATTTGCTATGAAAAAATAACCTCCGAATTTAATCATATCCCAAAGAAAAAAGAGAATGAGGAGAATTTTGATAAAAAGTCCTCGACTATTGAAATTCAGAAAGTAAATGAAATTTTAATAAAGTTTTGTAGTTCATTTGTGGATCAAGGCTTTGCACTTATCCAACTTCCATATAGAGATAAAGGTTTCCTTTATTCATTTCTAAAACTTTACGAGTCTAAAGGCTTCGACATCCCATATTGGTTAAATAATTTGGACGTCGAATGTTCGAAATGGTTAAATAAAGAATCTAATCCACATGAGATTATTTCTTACTACCTAAACCTCTTAAATATTTCTCAATCCGAGATTCCTAATTTCATTCAAAATCAGCTCTTAAGTTTGAAAGGCTGGGCCGGTATTTTATGGCAATTAGAAAGCAACTCTCCTTGGGCCGTTAAAAAAGCTTCGAACGGCACAATTGTTGAATACTTAGCTGTCCGAATGATCTTGAATAAAGTGGCATACGAACATCTAAAGTTAAAAAGCTCACCCGACAATGACCTTTCAGCTGAATTTACCAAAGATGAAGAAATTGGAAGCTTAACATTCAAAATTTTCTCGCTAGCTCAAAATTCGGGATGGTCGATACCTCAGCTCATCGAAGAGTCTTCGACGAACTGGAGACACCTTATCCAGACAATACTGGCATTCAATTCCGACGTCCGAAGAACAATTTTACATAATGCGTTTGAAGAATGCTTTTATAAAAGAACGCTCTCAGCAATCTCAGAAAACATAAACTATCAGAAATTAAAAAAGCAAAAAAAGAAAGTGAAAAACAGCTTTCAAGTTGTCTGTTGCATTGATGACCGAGAGGAATCTTTCAGAAGACATCTAGAAGAAGTAGATCCAGATTGCCAGACGTTTGGAGCAGCTGGATTCTATTCAGTAGCTATGTACTATCATGGAAGCGACGAAGCTCATTTTAGGCCTTTATGCCCACAAAGTATTACCCCTAAAAGTTGGGTTATTGAAGAACCAATTTTCACAGCATACGAAACTAATTCTAAAAGAAAATCAAGAAGACGAATCATCGGACTCCTTAGTCGAGAAGTACATCTTCGTTCTAAATCTATCCTCGGTGGAATGATCGTCGGAGTTTTTGGATCAATTGCAGGAATTCCAATGTTTGCTCGTGTTTTATCTCCACGACTTGCATATAAATTCAAGGAATTTTCTAAAGTTATCGTAAAAAATCCATCTACCGAACTATACCTGGAAAAAAATAGTAGAGAAGCCACTGTCGATGACATCAATATTGGTTTTACGATTTCAGAGATGGCCACTATTGTCAGAAAAACGCTCATTGACATAAGTCTTGTGGATAATTTATCAGAAATAATTATTTTCGTCGGTCATGGATCTTCAAGCGTCAATAATCCACATGAATCCGCGTATAATTGTGGTGCATGCAGCGGTGGTCGCGGTGGTCCTAACGCTAGAGCGTTTGCACAAATGGCAAACGATAGAAGAGTAAGATCTATTCTATCATCAAAGGGAATGGTAATTCCTGAACATGTACATTTTGTAGGTGCATATCATGATACCTGTCGCGACAAAATTGAATTTTATGATTTAGATAGGATACCACGCACACATCGGGCAAGATTCAGAATTTGCGAATCCAGTATCCTGAAAGCATTGACGCGTAATGCTCACGAAAGATGTCGTAGGTTTGGACATGAAGCAAGAATGCTAGACAGAAAAGATGCCCTTGAACATGTTTTCGAAAGATCAGAAGATCTATCGCAAGCTAGACCAGAATACAACCATGCGACTAACGCAATTTGCTTAGTTGGGAAAAGAGATTGGAGTAAAGGATTATTCTTAGACCGTCGATCTTTTTTAATGTCCTACGACCCTGCTATCTCAGACGATAAGGACGGACTAATTTTAGAGGGAATATTAAAAGCTGTAATTCCAGTATGCGCTGGAATTAATTTAGAATACTACTTTTCAGCCGTTGACCCAGAAGGATTTGGATGTGGGTCTAAACTTCCACATAATGTCGTCGGTCTTGCTGGAGTAACAAGCGGTTCCAGTAGTGATCTTAGACCTGGCCTTTCCAGCCAAATGGTTGAAATTCATGATCCCATTCGAATTCTATTTGTAATCGAAACGGATGAAATTACTATAAAAAATATTATCAAAAACAATCTCGGCATTCAAAAACTTGTCGAAAATGAATGGATCAAACTTACGATAGTTAATCCCGAATTGAATGAATTTAAAACATATTCAAATGGAGTTTTTATCAAAGAGAATTTTGAAGAGAACAATTCAAAAATTTCAATAGAAACATCATCTCATAAGCACTATTCAAAATCTTCTTTAAATCTAGATTTTGCAATTATCGATCAAACAGCGTGAAGAAAATCAAGGAATGAATCTGATGGAATATTTAAATGATTCTGAGCTATTTTTTATACTTGGAACGTTAGTCGTTGGCGCACCGATACTTCTACTAATAACTCTTGGCCTTAGTACCATCCTTGGCAAACCGCTTAGAGAACACATAATTGCAAGAGCTACATACCTATCCATCATCATTGGAATAACACCATGCATATTAATATTAATATTGATGATTCTTAAGGATCTAAGGTTTGTACCCATTGAACTCGGGAATCTTGCGTACGTTCCCGGTACAACATTTCACTTTAATTTAAAATTTATATTCGATCGACTCAGTGTCCCCTTCTGTCTACTAACCTTTGTACTATGCGGAATAGTTGGAACCTTTACCAGAAGGTATTTGCACAAAGAAATAGGTTACAATCGATTTTTTATCTGTTACGCCATTTTCTTCTGCGGAATGATTTTTTCAACTCTAGCAGGAACGATAGAGACTCTATTTATTGGATGGGAACTTGTAGGGCTTTCCTCTGCCCTACTCATTGCATATTTTCACCAACATAAAAATCCAGTGCAAGGTGGCTTAAGAGTATGGTCAATTTACAGATTTGGTGATGCTGCATTTCTTCTTGCGGTTTTAATTATGCATCACATGACAGGTCATGGAGAATTCGACTCACTCATAGAATCAGGGCCATGGCCATTAGGAACAATTTCATTAACTGGCGTTGAAGCTACATGGATCGGCTTACTTTTATTAGTGAGCGCCTGCGCGAAATCAGGACTAGTACCTTTTTCAGGCTGGTTACCAAGAGCAATGGAAGGACCAACTCCTTCTAGCGCCGTATTCTACGGATCCCTGTCGGTTCACCTGGGAGCTTATATGTTACTCAGACTTAGCCCAATTGTAGACGCTTCTATCGTTTTTCAAATATCCATCATAATAATCGGAGTAATCTCTGCAATATTTGGATCCGTGCTTTCGAAAGTGCAGCCTGATGTGAAATCAAGTTTGGGATTTGCATCTATGACACAAGTTTCAATAATTTTTATTGAAATAGGGTTAGGATTTAGATACCTCGCTTTAGTTCACATAATGGGGCACGCTTGCTTAAGAACTCTTCAATTACTAAGAGCTCCATCTATCCTTAAAGACTACCACTCATTTGAAAATGCAATTGGAGAGACAGTCGAATACAAAATTAGTTGGTTCGAAAAACTATCTGAGCCGAACCAAGTCAGGTTATACCGACTGGCTTACGAACGCGGTGGCTTTGATAACTTCATTGATAGAATGATCGTCATTCCTTTTCAAAATGCTTTTAAATACGCATTAAAAATTGAAGAAAAATGGCTAGAAATCTTAAACTCAAAAAAAATTAAATAGAAAACATGATAGACTTTTTTCAATACACTCTTTTACTTACCTTATTCATCCCATTATTAAGTCTAGCTATAATCCCTAAGATTAAAGCGAACCATCGAACCCGTGCGCTTTCAATCCTCAGCACTGGATTAAACTTAGCTATTTCGATAGCTGTATTCGCCTGTTTTACATCTACCCCCCCATCAGACGGAACCATTACATATACCTATCAGATCTATGATGGGATTGTTTTATCCTTACTTCTTGACCGCTTAAACGCAACACTGCTGCCATTAATATCACTTGTCTATTTTCTAGTTTTGTATTCAAGCACAAATGTCCACCATAAAAGAATCTATCCTCAGAGCATTCTTATAAGTCAGTTTTTAACACTTGCAACGATACTTTCACCTTCATCTTTCCAATTACTACTATTTCTTGTTCTACAACCTATTCTACCGTTAGTTGAAATTAAGAAACGCAAAACGGGGGAAAAAGCTTTCGCGTTTTACATGTATCTCTCTTCAATTTTAATTCTACTGGGATATCTAATTTCTTTTTTTCTAGACGGATATAAAAATCATATTTACTTTGAAGGCGCGCTACTTTCCGTTGGACTTTTAATTCGTATTGGAATTTTCCCCTTGCATTCTTGGCTACACGATATGATTAGCAAAGCTTCATTTAGCACAGCTATTCTTTTTCTAATTCCTCTCTGTCCTGTTTACGCCTTCATCAGAATGATTCTTCCGATTGCCCCAGCTTGGGCGTTACAAGGCATCGCCGTTCTCTCACTTTTAACTTCACTCTATGCAGCCGGTCTAAATTTTGTAAAAAAAGATATGAGACATTTTTTCAGCAATCTGTTTTTATGCAATTCTTCGTTGATCCTCGCTGGATTAGAGTTGAACACAGAAATAAGCATTACAGGGTCACTCTGCATTTGGATATCAATGTTACTATCCCTCACGGGTTTCGCAATCGCCCTACAGGCAATTGAAGCCAGAGTTGGAAGATTAAAATTAGACAGATACCACGGTCTTTACGAACAGATGCCAGAAGTAGCTGGCTTCTTTTTAATAACAGGATTGGCATCAATCGGATTTCCACTGACAGTTGGATTTATTGCAATAGAGTTATTGATCGAAGGTGCAGTTGAAGTTTATCCATTCGTCGGAACAACTATCATAGTGACAACTGCTTTAAACGGGATTGCCATCCTCTACTCATACTTCCAATTATTTGCAGGAAGAAAGGTAGAGTCTTCTGTCGTTTTATTGGTTAAACAGAAAGAAAGAATCGCCATTGCTCTATTAACCTTATTGATCATTATTGGAGGATTCTATCCACAGCCCGGAGTCGCCTTACAATACCTGACATCAAAACAGATTATCGAAACCCGAAAGAATCTACCGAATGAACCTATCCTAGATTCTGTAAACAACGAATTACCGCATACCAATCAACATTCGAATTAAAATTTCTTCAAATCAACCAATCCTTCGATTGCATTTAAATTGAATCGAATTGATGAAACGCGCGATAATATCAAAAATGACAAATTCAATAAAAGAATACTGCTTTGCAGCACCTAAATTTGTAAAAGACGCTTCAGGGAATGCGCCTAACCGTGAAAGCATTGTTCCACATTCGCACTATCTAGAACCAATAATAAATGACCTCGAATCGGGTAACTCTAGAAAATGGGCTGATGCCAGTAATGAAGTTAAATTGAAATCAATTAACAAAATAGTCGGTATTAGTATTCAAAATAACTATTCTATTGACGAAACAGCTTTCGCTCTAAGTGTTTCTTATATTGAATCTGGATTCAATCCTGACGCTTCAGCTGCCAGCAGCTCTGCGAGTGGCCTTGGGCAATTCATAGATAAAACAGGTGCATCTTTAGGACTAGACAATCTTAATAGGTTTTCTATCAATGCAAATGCAAAAGCCTTAGTCATCCATCTAAAGAATCTATTAGAGAGAAATTCTAAGCACTTTAAAGAGACAGCTAAAAATGACCTGTTTACACAAACATACGCAAACTATCACGATGGCTCTCGCATTACAGAGAAAACAAAAATATTCTCTTCTAAAAACATCCCGCCTCTAGTGAACAAATTTAAGCAATTCTTAGTATCAAAAGATTGCATTTAATAGCTTTTTATTGAGTAAAAGTTTCTTTTCTCTCGCATCACTCGAATGCAATCCAACACTTGATTTAAAGTTCTCAAGATGGAAATGTAACTGAAGAGAATAATTAATATAGATCGGAGAATGGGATGAAAAAACTCACACTACTTCCTATCCTTTTGAGCCTCATATTTATGGGTTGCTCAACCAAAGGATATTTCAAAATACCAAAGGATACTCAACTTGAGGTATACGAGCGACCAGTCGTACCTGACCAAAACGGTTTGGTAGTGACTAAACCATTTTTTTGGACTGCAGCAGGAATTCCACCTGGTGGCGGAGTTAAATATCGCCTACTTAAAAACAATAAGGTTCTTAAACAAGGACGCTTGCGTGCAAAGTTCCGGGTCGTTTCAATCTTTTGGCCACCATTCGCCCTAATATATTGGCCTATGGGACTTAACCCAGATATTACTTATGATCTGGTTAACGACACACAAATGTAAATCTTGATGAGATCAATCGATCGAAATTACGTATCTCAATTAAAAGTTAAACCTTTCATTGAAATGAAAATTTCGAGCCGATTGATCTCTATTATTGCTTCATCGGCATCAGGCACTTAACCAAAATTGAGTAGATTTTCTTCCTGCACCTGTAAGATCATCCGTTAATAATCTCACCCCCATTTACATGAAGAACTTGGCCAGTCACATACGAACTATCGTTGCTGGCTAAATATACATACGTAGGAGCGCACTCAAAAGGCTGTCCGGGTCTTCCCATCGGTACATCACTGCCGAACTCGCGTACTTTTTCAGCTTCAAATGTTGATGGAATTAATGGCGTCCAAATGGGGCCAGGAGCAACGGCATTAACTCGGATACCGAATTTCACTAAGTTCTGAGAAAGAGATCTTGTAAAAGACACAATGGCGCCCTTAGTTGATGAGTAATCAATTAGCGACGGACTCCCTCTATACGCAGTAACAGAAGTAGTGTTGACAATTGCAGCACGATTTGATTTTTTTAAACTTGGCAAACATTCTTGCGTTAAATAAAAAAAAGAAAAAATATTTGTTGAAAAAGTCTTAATCAAATCTTCCTCCCGAATCTCTAAAAAGTCGTCTTGAGGATGTTGCTCGGCTGCGTTATTTACTAAAATATCAATCCTGCCGAATTCTTCAATTGTTTTAGCTACTATTTCTTTAGAAAATTCTTTGCTGCCAATATCTCCTTTTACAAGCAAACATCTTTGCCCCTCGCCTTCAACAAGAGTTTTGGTGTGCTGGGCATCTTTATCCTCGGAAAGGTATACAACGACCACGTCTGCGCCTTCTTTCGCAAATAAGACTGAGACTGCTCGCCCTATTCCGCTATCTCCTCCTGTTATTACAGCAATCGCGCCACTAAGTTTTTCACTCCCGTTATATTTCCCCCTTTCAAATTCTGGTCGAGGGTGCATTCTATGTTCATGCCCTGGTTGACTATCTTGCGTTTGAGGTGGATTTGTCTGCTTAACCCCATTAACCTGTGATTGTTTGGACTTATTTGCCATCTTTTTTTATTCCAATTTTAACGCTTAGCTATAATGTAAACAGCGTGCACGACACCTGGTATATAACCCAAAATTGTAAGTAGAATATTTAACCAAAATGCCCCACCTAAACCCACCTGTAAAAAAACACCGAGAGGAGGAACTAGTACCGATAATATAATTCTCAAGAAGTCCATTATTTCATTTTCTCCAATTTCTAATAAGTTTCATTCATAAAATCGTTTTCCAATGCTACATCTACAAGGTTTTGCAAACATACTACTAGAGCCACTAAATTTGTTCAGACTCATTGGCGTTAGCACCTCTTGTTAATTTAATATTAACTGGCAGTCCTTAAACATGATCAGAGTCATGCAATCCATTAGAAGTAGAAGATATCATTCGAGCATAATAAAAATGTGAATATTTCACGCACTAAACATGACCGATTCGTCGAAACCATCGACTATTGTGCGTCGTAAAAACTGAGAAAGGAACACGCGATGAGTAAAGAAGATATTTTAAAAGAATTAGAAGATTATAGTACCATTATGTTCGGCACACCTAGCGAAAACGGTGGCTTCGATTTTCGACCCATGGCGATCGCTAAGCGGGAAAAAGACTATTTCTACTTTATTACGTCTCTATCGTCAGGTAAAACTTCTAGCATTGAGAACAACCATGAAGTTATTTTGGTAGCCCAATCTTCATCCTCATTCATATCTGTCAAAGGGCGAGGCTCAATTAGTGAAGATTACAATCTACTAAAAGAACTATGGAACCCAAACTTCCAGGCATGGTTTCCTGAAGATCCTTCCGACCCAGATGTATGCTTAGTGACATTCACGCCTTCCTCCGGGGAAATCTGGGACAATGGGGTGTTAAAAAAAGCTAAATACATTTGGGAAATGATTAGCTCAAACATTAGCGGTAAGAAAGCTTCCATGCCCGAAAATCACGATTCATTTTAAAAAACTGCAACTGAGATAAATATGAAAAACTTATTAAACCACGATGAATACGAAAAATTGATTGGTAAAAAATGGCGCAACCTTAATCAATCTGATCTTGTAAACGTGCCGAAGATCGAGGAACTTGACGACTCACTACAAAAATTTATTTTAGTTAGTGGTGAAGCCTTCTTTCGAGATAGCAAGGAGAATTCAACTGAGTTCCAAACAGAGGATTTAATAGCGGCTCCTAAAAAAGCCGCCCAAACGACCAAAGAGAGCGATGCTGCAATGCTGATTGCAATGTTGGATTCGGGAAAAAACTTAATCCTCCTAACAGAACAATTAATTAATGCTGGTGTTTGGATTGAAAATATTAGTTCGGATGACAATATTGATATCAGATACGCATTTCATAAAACCAAAGTGGCGTCCGCCTAGTGCGTTAAAGATGGAGAATTAATAAACGCGTAATTTAGTTAATTATTACATGTATTACGCGTTTAGCACGTGGGATATTCATCTTAGCTGAATTTGAAGACGTTAATAAATCTGAGGACTAAAATCGATTTAGCCCTTATTTGATAAACTGCTCGCGGGATGGGTGTCATTACATTTCACGAAGCAAAGAAAGAAATTCTTCACCATATCTCTCTAACTTACTTGCGCCTACTCCATTAATATCTGCGAATTGCTCTAAGTTTTCTGGCTTTTTCTCCGCAATATCAATCAATGTTTTATCATGAAAAATTAAATACGGAGGGATGTTCTGTTCCTTGGCCAGTTCGAAACGTTTCTTCCTTAGTTTTTCAAATATCAATTTAGAGTCTTCATCAGCAAATGAATTCTTCGATCGCTTACTTAGAATTTCTTTTGATTTAGGCTTGGTTTTTGGATCCTTTCGGAAATAAACTTGCCTCTCTCCTTTAAGTATCGACTTACTAGTTGGAGATAGACTCATTCCGCCATGACCGTCCACGTCAACGCTAACATGCCCTGCCGACACAAGTTGTCTAAATATGCTCATCCACTGAGATTTGCTATGAGCGCTGCCAATTCCAAAAACAGCCAGTTGATTATGTCTAAACTGAACAACCCGATCACTTTCAACACCCATTAAAACATCTGAAAGATAAGCTGCACCAAAACGTTGCCCAGTTCGATAAATTGCTGAAAGCGCCTGCTGTGCCTCATTCGTTGCTTCCCATTTTTCGACAGGACTAAGACAATTGTCACAACTTCCGCATTGACCTTGAGAGCTTTCACCGAAATAGTTTAGAAGGACTTTCCTCCGGCAATCAGTCGATTCCACAAATCCCAATAATGCATTTAACTTCTGATGCTCTACTCTCTTTCGATTATCATCTGACTCAGAACGATCTATCATCTGTCTCAGTTTAACGGTATCAGCAAGTCCGTATACCAACCATGCATCTGACGGCATTCCATCTCGACCAGCCCTTCCAGTCTCCTGGTAGTAAGACTCTATACTCTTAGGCAAATCAAGATGCACAACAAATCGAACATCTGGCTTATCAATTCCCATTCCAAATGCAATCGTTGCAACAACAATCACTTTCTCTTCGTTAATAAAGCGGTTTTGATTACGGTGCCGTTCTTCGGCAGGTAACCCTGCATGATAAGGCACTGCGTCATGACCTAACTCGCATAGCCAAGAGCTAATTTGCTCTACCTTATTACGCGATAAGCAATAGATTATACCCGAGTCATTCGGGTGAAAATTTTTAATAAACTCAAGTAATTGTTTTTTATATTCTTTTTTTAACCCCACCTGATAGGTTATATTTGGACGATCAAAACTACTAACAAATTTACTCGCAGACTCTAAACCCAGTTGTCTAATTATATCATTTTTGGTTGGTTCATCCGCGGTCGCAGTCAAAGCGATACGCGGAACGTCAGGAAATCTCTCCTTCAAGATTGAAAGCTTTAGGTACTCGGGTCGAAAATCATGACCCCATTGAGACACGCAATGCGCCTCGTCTATCGCAAACAATGAAACTGGGACTTGTGAAAGCAAACTTATAAAAGAATCTAGAACCAGTCTCTCTGGGGCGACGTAAAGCAAGTCTAACTCTTGTCGCAACAAAGCCTTCTTCACTCGTTCTGACTGAGGTTTATTTAAACTCGAATTATAGAATTCTGCTTTTACTCCCAGTTGACGTAAATTTTGCACTTGATCCTGCATTAATGCAATAAGTGGTGAAATGACGATTGCAGTACCATGCCCTACTATAGCTGGGATTTGATAGCATAATGATTTTCCACCTCCAGTGGGCATTAGAACTAATGCATCCTTTTTGTCGAGCAAGGTCTCGATGATTTCTTGCTGGTGACCTCTAAAGGAATCATATCCAAATATGTTTTTCAAAACTTCTTTGGATTTTACAACTGTCATATTTCCCTCAATACTTATTTAAATTTAATTACTCTCACCTCAAACTTTCACAAGTTTTATGTTTTTCATTTCTATTCGATAGCTTTAATTCACTATTCAAAAGAGGTTTTAATATTAATGTCTCTATTTTAATGTAAGCGCCCTGCATTATCGTAAAATTAGCCATAAAATGCCACTCGATTTATGAGTTTTTAGCAGTTTAACGGGGAAGTAATAGAATATGATCAAATTTAAACTCGATATTTAAATCGAAAAATGTGAAAGCGACTATATTTATAACAAATACACTCCAGATATCGAATATCAATAAGTTATTAAAAAGTAATTTTAGAAGAATCTCAAAAAAATCGAATTGAATAAAATCCATCTTAGTTAATCTTCCGCGCTAAAAAGATTAATGAGGACTATACTCTTAAGAAATAATCGCCTTACGTCTGTCGTCTAACTTTTTTAGAAGTTAATTCTCGCATTAGACGAAATGGCAATTTAACATAGGTAAATTTTCGGAATTTCAAATACCTACTTCAAGAGGATCCAGTGCATTCCCAAATAAAAAAATGCACTGATCAAATATGATTGAATTTCTTGAAACTTACTACTGATTAATTGTTGGATTAGGTGCTGAAGGTGAGGGCTGGGAATCCGACATCCGCTTTATACCCAGAAGAGTTCTAATTGTTAAATGACATAATCCTAATTGGAGACATACATTTCTAAAGGAATATATGTATTCAACATCATTTGAAAGTACATATTCTCGAGCTTCCCTATATGGTGCCCCTTGTTTTTTAAGGTCATCAAAAACGCTCCACAAGATGGCTGCCATTAAGTTCTTCTCGGGGTGCACCGGATCCTTAGGTACGTGATCATCGTATGCAATAAAAATCGCAGTTTCTGCTCTGTCCACTTTCTCAGCCATGTTTCTCCCAAAACCTAAATTAATCATTTAGTACTTTAGATACTAGTAAGGAGCCGAAAGCTTCAGAGATAATCTAGGATAAATCTTAACTATAATTTATTTCTTAGAGAAAATTTTATAGGCATAAACGTAAGCGACTAACCTTACTACAAAGTTCGACAATTTTTAAATTAAACATCCTAATTATCAGGCAGAATCTAAGAAAAAATATTTAGGTTTATCCGGTTCTCGAGAACCTCTACAAGCTTACTGTGAACTTTCAAAACGTTGTTCTTAATTACGACATCACCTAGATCCACTCTCTTAAAGCTCACTACTTAAAAATAAATCCAACGATGGAAACAGTCTCTTCAAAAAAACTAAATAATGCCTAACAATTACAAAAGCTTAGTCGAAATATTTTGACTAATAATAAGCTATTGATAATCTGAATCTAAAGGTGCTCAAACTTAATCTTAATAACATAAGGTTTTTACTAATAAATCATAAAAGTTCTTCATAGCAAAACGTAATTTCTGAAAAGAACTCAAGCAGTTGTCATTGAATAGAAATTTACGAATCTTATTACGTTTTAAAATATTGGATGTCAGAGGACTTATTTTTTAGAGTTTGAGATTGCCCACGATCAATTTGGATAATCTACTTTCGTTAAGCCAGTAACAAAATTAGACAAGATCCAACGAAATAATGTGTTTATAAAACCAAATGCAACTATCTTTAAAAAACCTTAGATTTAGCTCATAAAGAGTTGCAAAATATAAGGAGGCTTAATGTATATAAAGCCGAATAAAAGCATCGCTCCGATTGACAGAAAAATCGGTAAGTCTATTTCTAGAAAAACCGAAGAGAATCCAGACGATTCAAACTTCATTGATATTCTCGACGAAATTGACGTCATCGATATCTCGACCTTAGAGGAAGAGAAGAACTTTAGTGACGAGCAATCTAAAAAAGATAAAAAAGCCAAAACGGATCAGTCTGACGACACGATTAAAGTCGATAAATTTGTTTAGTGTTTATCTTCACCATTGAATATTGGCAGTGAGGCTGAACTTTCTTCGATCACAACAACTTGGTCGAGAATTCGTCTCATTGTAGCGGCGAGTTCTCCGAGAGAAAATGGCTTCGATAAGCAGCGATCGACTCCCAATCTTAGGTAATTTTCAATATCAAACGAAAACGCTTTTCCACTCATGACTACGATTGGTATTTTTGAACCTCGTGGCATTGAACGTATACTTTGTATAAATTCCTGCGCATCAAAATTTTGAAAATCGGTTTCGATAATCATTCCCGCGTAAACGTTCTCTCTGCAGGCCGCAATCGCCTCAGATGCGGACGCTGTTGACTTCACTTTAAATCCTCTTTGCTCCAATGATCGGCTAAACATGTTACACTGATCACTATCCGGCTCCAATATTATTAACTCTTCGCCTTTTCCGACTCGAATTTCACTTCCATCGTGTTCTTCGGTCTTAATCTTAACAACCTCAGTTCGAGGAAGATCGACATAAAATACGCTTCCTTCTCCCGCAGAAGAATCAAAATCAATAATCCCGCCATTTGCTTCAACTAGTCTTTTAGTTAAAGCCATCCCTAAGCCGGTACCTACCTGCTTATTGCTATACTCATCTTCAACCCTTTCAAATGGCGCAAAAACTTTGGAGAATTGCTCTGACGGGATTCCAACTCCTGTATCTTTCACATAAAGCCTTACGTAGTCGGATTCGTCTACCTCAGCGCCCAAAGTAATCACACCCCCGTCCGGGGTGTACTTTACTGCATTCGTCAAAAGATTTATCAATATTTGGCGGAGATGTCTTTTATCGCAGAATACGCCTAACGATTCATCACCACGATCTACAATAACTTTTTGTTGCTTTTTTATTGCCTGGGAACGAACTATCGCTCCTATGTCACTAAGGATATCCTTGACTGAAATCGTGATGGGTTTTATTTCAATTCCGCCGGCTTCAATCTTTGCATAATCAAGAACGTCATTTACCAGGTCAATTAAATGGCTACTGCTCTTTTTCACCATTTTCAAGGTATCTCGCTGCATCTCAGTAACATCGCCGCAAAGACCGTCGTTAATCAACTCGACCGAATTCAAGATAACACCAAGCGGCCCCCTAATTTCGTGGCTTAACGTCGCAAGAAAGCCTGTTTTAGTGCGCATTGTTTCTTCGCTTAAACTCCTTAGACGTATTAACTCCTTGCTAAATTCGTCATTCATCAAAAGGATCGCACAATATGTCGAGACCAAAGATAATTGAGTCTCAAATTCCGGCCCCTTGTTTGAAACATCTTTAAATTCAAGATCCAAACAACCAAAAACCTTACCACCAAAACTTAATGGCAAGCTACGAATATGTTTTTGATCAATAGGAGCTTCCTCATCAGAAGTAAGTATACTTGGAGATCCTACTAGATATCTGCGAGACGAAAGATCGGATTCACTATCGTGTAACGTAATCCTAATCGCTAGTGGCGATACACTATTTTGAATGGCTTCTATTACTTTTTGTACAGATTCATTTTTTCCAACTCCCCTCTTAGAAGCTTCTGGAATCAGGGCATAACTCAACTCAATAGTTTGAAACACCTGATTTAAAACAGTTAAGAGATCCCCTTTTTCTCTTCCTTTTACAAGTGGAGTTAGTTTTCTCACTACTAATTTTTTTAATTCTCGATTATAGCTTTTACTTTTTCGAGTAAACCAAATAGTCACCACAGGTAAACACAGGAATGGCAAAACAAATAAATAGGTTCTATCAACGGATAAACCTAAAAAAATTAATATAATTATCCCTAGACCTAGGGAAACAAGACTACAATGGTCACCTGAAACCATTTGGAAATACCGTATTCGCCTTGTTAGTTTTCTAATTGCCATATCAAGCTAAACTATCGGCAATTTTACGAACTTGATTTAAGCTTTTTTAACGTACTAAAATCAATGATGTTTTACCTGCATAATAGATTTAGGCCTTTCAAAGTCAATTCTTTATCAATGATGTTAAGCTTTTTAGACTCTTTTGAAATAATTGTACTTAACCCCCCGGTGCCGATGACTTTGATACTTTCAATTTTTTCACCCTTTGCTGACATTTCGGCTTCAATTCTATCGAGTAATCCCTCCGTCATGCATAGGTAACCTGTAAACACCCCGGATCTCATAGCATCAATTGTATTTTTACCAATTACATTTTCCGGCGAAGATATTTCTATATTTGGCAAAAGCGCTGTTTTTGATGAGAGTGCTTGAATTGATAACAACATGCCTGGAGCAATTACTCCTCCCTCATAGTCCCCTCTAGAATTTATAACATCAAATGTCGTTGCAGTTCCAAAATCTACAACGATTAAGGGAGCTCCATAAATCTCTCGTGCGGCATATCCATTAACTATACGATCCGCTCCCACTGTAGATGGTTGATCTAGTAAAATATTCATATTTGGAATATTTTTAGCTGTGATGCTAATTGGATCTATCTGTAAATATTTATTAGAAAAATGAGTAAGGGTTCGAGTCAAAGCTGGGACAACGCTTGCGATAACAACCTTAGAAATTTCGCTTTTATTTAAATTTGCATTCGCAAATAGTGAAAAAATCTTTACAGCCAATTCGTCTGAAGTGATATCTCTATCTGACTTTAATCTCCAATTATAAAGCAAGGTCTCGTTTTTAAAGTAACCTACAACAATATGGGTATTCCCAATATCGATACATAAACTCATAAGAGAACTCCAACATCTCCAGAGTGAACCTCTTTAGTTCCACTCTCCGTTTTTACTAATAAAGCACCACAGTCTGATATTCCGATTGCCACGCCTGAAATTCCTACTTCAGTATTACTAATTTGTTTCTCAGACATAAGGCTATTGCTCCACCAAGTTTCTCTAAAATAGCTGAAGCCTGTTTTCTTGAAAGTCGAAATTATTTTCATCAATTCTTTAGTCAATTCCAGTGCAGATTTTTCGTAGTCATAAATGCTCCCAGAAACTATTGCCATGCTTGTTGCAGGTATACTTTCTCCAATATCGGATTGATTAAGATTTAAACCTACGCCTATTATAACTTTTTTCTTATTGGTATCTGGTATTGAAACTGTTTCGATTAGAACTCCCGCAACTTTTCTATTTTCCAAGAACACATCATTTGGCCATTTTAATTTAGGAACGAGACCTTTTTCTTTTATAAAGTTACAAATCCCGATCCCGACGACCAATGAGAGCCCTTGCATGGCAGCTAGATCAACTGCTTCCAAGTCAACTAGACTCAAATATATTCCACCATTATTTTCGGACAACCATTTTCTAGAGATCCGTCCCCTACCTGCACTTTGAGTTAAGGAGAAGCAGGCTGCATAATTTGTATCGCCATTAAGAACATAGTCTTTATTTGTATTATCTATAACTGAATGAGCTAGCTCCATCGTGCTACGGCAATTCTCCACGACGACAAGAGTTGGAGGCTCTGGAAAAACTTCGTTAAGCAATTTCAACCATATATTTTTATCTAAAATGGTTTGGTTTATTTTATCCAATTTATATTTTCCCTAATTTAATCACTACATTGAAATATAAAGTCTTGTCGTAAATACCCAGATTAAATTCAGCAAGCAACGGCATGAATATTTGACTAATCAAAGGTCTTTAATCAGGAGAGTGTATTATGAACTAATTTTAGAATGTGAGGCTTTTTAGTATTTTGCCCTCACCACGACAATTTGAATTAAAAATCTCTTAATAAAAAGTTGCCTATCACCGCAAATAACATGCGAATCTCGCAATTTGCTTATTAAACAGCCCTGACGCTACCACAATATCTAAAGCACGTAAAAATGGGGTTTATGGAGCACTGTGTATTCATGCGGGATACAACCGAGATATACGCAATTCACCACTAACTTCGAGCGAAATTCGTATTATCTAATCCTTTTGAAAACTTCTTAGATAGTCTATCATCTTTCCTCATTAGTTACTTGGATAAATACGCAATTTTCGAGTATGAATGTTTTATATTAACAAAGTAGGATCTCACTATGAACATCAAATTATCATCCGAAAAACTAGATCAACTTGATCTTGCAGAAACATTATCAAAAGGCTTAGAACTATTTCAGAAAAAACCTATAAAACTTTGCCTAGTTATATTTGTTGGTTTTCTAGTTTCCGTTTTTTCTTTGGGAATATTAATGGGAGTAATGTTCACTAATTTTTTCCGAATTACGAAGAAAATAGATGAAGATACTGAAGGGCTTTACGAACCGCAAGTTTCGGACCTTTTTCAAAGGATGGATAAATTTGTAGACTGCTTTATTTTAGGTTTAATGATATTTGGACTTATCGTACTTTTTCACGTCATGTTTTATATCATCGGTCTTAGCGATACTTTTTTTGCAAGATTTGTCGCTCTATCTCTTGCAACACCAATTTATATTTTAAGTTTTCAAATTATTGCCAACGATGATGATTCATCTGCGCTCGATGCACTTAAAGAAACTTTAGAGGTGATCAAAAACGCACCGTCAAAAGCGCTTGGATTCGGAGCGATTTTAGGTGTATTGGCAAGCGTCCCATCCATTTTAGGCACCTTTTTAGGTTTTATTGTTAGCACCCTTACCTACGCTTTTTCAATCAGTGCTGGTAGAAAGTTCTTCAATGCAGTTAACGAAACAACTATTGTTGAAGAAATTAAGCCAACCGAAGAAGTCCAATAGTAGTATTTGAACAAGTAGGACTGCTACTTTATGCTCTTGGGGTCGATTGAATCACGCAATCGACTCCAAAAGATATACCTGTTTTTCTGCTCAACTGATAGATATAGACAGGAACATTCATTCCTACCACGCTTGAACAATAATTTATTCTCGCTATCGCGTCCCACTCGACGTTGCCACGCAACTAAGGAAAAAAATTTTAAGGAGTGGGAGTAAACACCCTCTGATAACAAAATTGCTGCGACTCCTAAACCAGAAGAATGGTTGAACAAGTTTAGCAACTAAATCTCTAAACCTAAATTGCTAAGAGCTTCTTGAAAGTCTGGGTAGTAGTCGGCTTGAAACGTTAATGGCTCAGAAGTGGAGGGATGAATAAATGACAAGGTCCTAGCATGCAAAAGTTGACCTTGAAGTGTCTCAATAAATGGATTATCTAGCCTATCAGAAGTTTTCAAATTAGGACCGTAAACTTTATCGCCTAAAATCTTTGATTCCAAATACTCTAAATGAACCCGAAGCTGGTGGGTTCGGCCCGTTTCCAAACGACATTCAAATAAGTTAAAATCACCATTCGATTTCAACAGCCGAAACGTGGTTTGAGAGTCTCTAGTTTTTGCACTAGCACCTTTAAAATCAATCTTATACTTAGTTCTATTTCTCGAGTCTCGGCCGATCGGAGCACTTAGATCAACTTCATCTAAAAAATTCTGTTTATTATATCTTTCAACGGAGCCCTTTTTTTTCTTTGGCTGTCCGTACGTTATCGCGTGATAAATTCTTTTCATCTTACGAGGGGGTAATAATTGAGCTTGCAGGTTTCTTTTGGCTTTCATCGTCTTAGCAACCACCATAATGCCAGAAGTATCGCGATCCAAACGATGTACAATTCCCAACCTCTCAGGCTCTTCCAAAAACTCACTCCTATCACCTCCAGCTAATCTGGAATACAGCCCATGAACTAAAGTACTGGTCTTCACACTCGGCGCAGGATGAACGACCAAACCCGCAGGTTTTGAAATGACAAGAATTTCTTCATCCTCATAAATGATAGAAAACTCAACACTATCGTCTGGAATTATACTACTAATATTCGGAACGATAAGAAATTCGACGTTGTCATTAGTAAGAAGTTTGTATGAAGGTTTTGAAACTACCTTTTGATTAACCCAACAATTACCACTTTTAATCGCATCTGAGATCTGAGTTCTAGAAAACTCACCTGGGTGCAGGGTGTTATAATGTTGATAAATGGCCTGATCTAACCTTAACCCATGAATTTCTTCATTGGTTTCAAGTACTATTTTGTTGGACTTATTATCAATATTCATAATCATAAAAGAAACTTAGGTTAGAATGAATTATGGAATAACTTACAACTCTCAATCCTGATCAGAGACTTTTAACGTGCTTAATATCACTAACAATTTGAGCCAAAAGTTCTTCGACACTAGAAAACGCCATTTCACCTCTGACCCTTTCTTCGAAGCAAACCTCAACGTATTTGCCGTATAAATCTTTGTCAAAATCAAAAATGTGGGTTTCTAAATGAACCTTTTCTGACTTAGGTTTAAAAGTGGGTCTAATGCCAACATTTGAAATTGATTTATAGGGCTTACCATCAATTATTATCGACGTAGCATACACACCGTTCGCAGGATACTTTTGGCGTGCATTGTGAATATTTACTGTTGGAAACCCAATCTTGCGCCCCCTTCCATCTCCCTTAATAACTTTTCCATATATACTAAAGGGAGACCCTAGTAACTTGCTAAGCTCGCTAACCTCGCCTTCGTCAATTAACTTTCTCACCTGACTTGAACCAATTTTAGTATTGTTGTCTGGGGACTTTCTCAATGAAACAACTTCAACATTAAAACCATGAAGCTTACCAAAATCAATTAAAGTATTAACATCACCTTCTCTATTCTTACCAAAACACCAGTCTTCACCAACTATAATCATCCGCGGATTTAGTGGCAGGATTACCTTCTCTATAAATTCATTTGGTTTGAATGCAGCCAATGATTTAGAAAACCGAACAGCAAATAATTCATCAATACCAAAATCATTGAGTTTACTGATTCTAGTTCGGAGAGGTGAAATTAATTTCTCAAATTTGGACTTTGTTTCAGTACTTTTAGATAAAACATATCTCGGGTGTGGGTAGAAAGATATAATTGCAGCAGTGGATGCCTGTCCTTCCTCTGTAACTTTTGAATACTCGATTACTTTGTTAAAAAGTTTTTGATGTCCGAGATGAAGCCCGTCAAAATTACCCAGAGCTATTATTCGTGAAGTAAAATCAGATTTAGATCCCGACCTTGAACACCAACTCTTTTCAACTAACCTATTTTTATTTGATTTTATAAAACAGACATTAATAGACAAGAGTACTCCGACAATTTATTTTTTGTTGCCGCTAGGAATCTTAATTCTACTCTTAGCTTTGTTGGCATATTCTGAATCTGGGTGTTCATCTATTAACTTTTGAAAAGTTAGCACCCCATCACTTCCTGAACCTAGAGCGAACAATGATTCACCCATAAAATATAATGCAGGTGCGACCATGTCTTCTGCAGGATATTTCTGATAAACCTCGGAAAAGGAAACCACTGCTTGATCGTACTCCCCTAGTTTCATTGAAGACAAACCGCTCCAAAATAAAGCGTTATCGGTAAAGGCAGTTCCAGGATTTTGGGATGCAAAAGCATTAAAATTGCTTTGAGCCCCTTTAAAGTCTCCTGATCTTAAAGTTTGCAGAGCTCTACGAAAAAGATCAGCTGCAGGCCCTTCTATTTTAGAAATTTTTTGTTCGTCATTGGAGAAAAGATCTTCTGGCACACCTGAGGGAGGCGGTAATCTGTTCCCAAGCTGTTCGAGAGATTTTTCTATTGCTTGAGTTTTGCCTTGGCTTAAATGTTGAACCTCATCAAGCCGTCCCGTTAGCTGACGTATTTGTTGATCCATCTCGCTAATGCGAATAGTTTGATCAGCTTGAAGACCACGCAGGTCTCCAAGCTCTTTGTCCATTCTTCTTTCGATAGCAGTCGTACAAGAATTAATCATCAAGAATGAAGCTAAAGCTAAATAACTTTTTGAGTTACCAAATTTCATAATTTTAATTTCCTTCTAAATATAATCTTATACAACTCTATTCTTAACTACTATTTACCTAACGCAAGGTGAGCTCTTCTGTTCTTAGCATAAGCAGCTTCATTATGACTAGGATCTAATGGAATTTCTGAACCATAACTTACGATTGACATTTTATTGCTTTGAACACCTAAGCTTCTCAAATAATCTGAAGCCGACTTTGCTCTTCTTTCTCCTAGTGCCAAATTATAATCAGCAGTTCCTCTTTCATCACAATGTCCTTCAACAACAACGGACTTGAAACTATTCTTGCTTAACCATTGCGCATTTTTTTTCAAAGTTTGCTTCGCTGAATCTGTCAACGCAGACGAGTCATATGAAAAATATACATCTTGCAATGCTCCATTTTGCGAAGCTAGAGGAATATTAGTTTCATCTCCCATTTCGTAGTCTTCTGGAGATCCTTCTCCACCACTACTGCCGAACAACGAACATCCTGATAATGTAAAAAATATAAGTATAGTTGAAATTAATTTCACGTTTTTTTTGATAAACAAATAATTGGGTGACCCCATAAATTCCTCCAAAGAAATAAATAATTGAGATTCCCCTAAAACATTGCACGCGATTAATTTTCCATCCGAAAATTTAAATAGCACGCACAATATAGGTAGGAGCGACTAGCTTTATAAAAAATGTACCCTTCTTAATACCATTACTGTTTAGATAATTAGTATTAAAATGGGTACATACTTCCTCTTTTAATAACTCGCAAGAAATTAAAAGCTAGGGCTTACTTTTCCATTGGGGACCAAGCTGGCTGGGAACTTACGGCTCCATTACTGACCTTTGTAGGCTTTCCACCTAGCAAGGACAAAATTCCGATACTTTTAGGACCACCCAAGGTGGTAGAGCTAAATGCTAAGAACCTACCGTCTGGTGACCACGATGGATCTTCATTATCACCGTTGAATGTCAATTGGATTGCAGCTCCTCCATTAGGATCACTCATAAAGATCTGGAAACCTGCGTTTCGACATACATATGCAACTTTATCTCCCTTTGGTGACCATGCTGGAGAAGTGCAATAATTGCTATCTGCAAAACTAATTCTTTTCGCAGCACCACCATTACTACCCATTACATACACTTGAGGCCCTCCTCCTCGATTGGAACAAAATGCGATTTGACTACCGTCTGGGGAATACGTCGGCGAAACGTCAATTGAACCTGATTGCGCCAAAGTAGACAACAACTGGCCTCTCAGATCAAACATAACGATTTTAGAAACACCATCAAATGACGCAGAAGATAAAACCTTACTGCCGTCTTTTGAAAATTTCGCTCCTATTTCAAGTCCTGGTCTCTTAGTAATCCGACTTGGTTTTCCACCAATCGGTGAAGTCACAT